>CAUPQO010000131.1:0-8894 GCA_963513295.1 uncultured Hylemonella sp. | reverse complement strand
GCAATCCTGCGGGTGCGTGCTGATCAGGAAGTGGCTGGCACCGGCCACCACCGCGGGCTGCACCTGCGGCAGGTGCGTGGCCAGCACCTCCGTCATGGCCACCATGGCCGGGTTGGCATGTGCGCCGCGCACCAGCAGCACGGGCACATCCAGCCGTGCCAGGTCGGCGCCACTGAAGTCGAAGCCGAAGTCGGTGTGCCAGTCCAGCACATTGGCCGGCGCCGTCTGGCGGCAGTAGTCCTGCACCGGTGCGGGCATGGTGGCGAAGGAGCCGGCGCCGCCCCAGAAGTCGATGATGCGCCCGGGCGCATCGTGTTCGCCGCTGCTCACCGCCTGTTCGAATGCCTCACTCATGCGGCGCGTGGCCTGGTGCAGATCGCGATGGCCATGGTGGTGCAGCAGGGCCAGGGGATTGGCCTCGAACAGCGCCAGGCTGGCCACCTGTACCCGGCAGCCCAGCGCTGCGGCCAGCGCCACCGTGCCGCCGAAGGAATGCCCGACCAGGTGGACCGGGCCCGGCGCACGCTGCGCCACCGCCTCCAGCACGCGCAACTCATGCGCCATGCCAGCATCGCCCAAGCTCCGCGTCTCGGCCGTCTGGCCGTAACCGCACAGGCTGGTGGCCACGAAACGCCACTGCGGCGCCAGCAGTCGCTGCATGGGTTTCCACGCGGCCGGCGTGCTGTAGGAGCCGGGCACGAAGAGCACGGTGGGGCCGCTGCCGGACTCGCTGTAGTCGATGCCCGGGGCCGGTGTGCTGCTTGAGGTCATGGGCGCGCTTTCAGAGGGTGACGCAGCCATTGTGCGGGGGCGGGGCCTGGGTGCCAAGTCCGGTGTGGGCTTGTGGATTCAAGGGGGCTGCTTGCGACCCGAAGCCGACATTTCTAGCTTCAACTGTGCCCGCTATCGTGTCGCCTTCCAATTGACTTGGTACTGATCGTGGTCAATCACCTTCGTGAAAGTCAGAGCGACGGTTTCGCCCGAGGGCAAAGGAATGTGCGCGCCTGCTGTTTGCGCAATGGTTCCTCCGCCGCAAACCGCTCGATAGACGGAATGTCCGACTACGGGGAATTTTTTGAGAACTGCGCGAACGGAGCCCTGAAATCGGATCTTTCGGATTCGAACATTCCCGTCTGGAGTTTCCATGAGCAGGTGGGCCTCTGCTGCCTCGTACTCAACAGTCATGTCAATTTTTACAGCATCACCGCCGGGTTCAACCACATTGAATCCGCCCGCTGCAGCTAGTGCCTCTCTGCAGGCAGTGTGTAAGTCCAGTTTGGACCCTGTTACGCCACTGACAAGCACAGCCCGTTGGCGACCATCAGGAGACGATATGAGTTGCTGCAAGTAGCGGTCGCGTGCTGATGTGATGAAGTTCTTGTCGAGAACAAAATCTATATCGGCAAGTGATATGTCATGCTGAACCAGTTCGACTTCAGCGAGCTTTAGCCATGAACTGAATTCCTCCGGCGATGTGGCGGTGACTTCTCTGAGCTCGACGTCAAGCTTTTCGGCCGCTAGAACGGCAGCGGGAGAGAATCCCGTCGTGGAGACTGCCGTCACTTTGTCGAACCGATAAACCTCACGCTTACCAGACAGCGCGTATATCCATTCGCCTGGCGCCTTTCCCGAACTCGGTCGATCGCGGCATTCAAGCAGCCACGAAATCTCAGTACTTCCGAAACGCCCTCTCACCGTCACGTCGAATTCAGCGATTTGAATACCTTCATCGTTGTGAAGTTTGCGGTTCACATCGACCTGGAAGCCTTCGTTAGCCAGGGTCTTCTCCACATACTCGACCAACTCCTCAAGCGCACGCCCGTCGTTTCTCATGACTACCATCCCTTATGTGCGAAGAAAGGTTTGCTGAACTCTTCTCGCTCATGTTAACTAGTCTTTGAACGTCCGCTCCTGGCCGTGAGGAGCCGTTCGTTTCCCCATCACTCCGAAGACAGCGCAGGAGTAGCGTACGAAGTGGCTTATTCGAGCTGGATACCCGCGCTCTTGACCACCATGCCCAGGCGCTCGATTTCCGAGGCGATGAACCTGTCGAACTCGGCCGGCGTGGTGGGGGCCGATGTCACGCCCTGGGCACCCAGGCTCTTGACCACTTCGGGGGAACGCAGGATGCGGCCGACTTCGGCGGAGATCTGTTCCACGATGGGGGTTGGCGTCTTGCCGGGTGCCACCAGGCCGTACCAGTGGTCGTAGACCACGCCGGGCACGATTTCGGAGATGGTCGGCACATCGGGCATGAGCGGGGCGCGCTGCGCCGTGCTCACGGCCAGGGGAACGAGCTTGCCATCCTTGATGAAAGGCAGGGTCAGGCCCAGCGGCGACCAGTAATAGGCCGAGCGGCCGGCCGTGGTGTCCACCAGAGCGTCCGTGGTGCCCTTGTAGGGCACGTGCACGATGTCCAGTTTGGCCATGGCCTTGAACATCTCGCCGTTGAAGTGGGTGCCGCTGCCCACGCCGGCCGAGGCGAAGTTGAGCTGGCCGGGCTTGGCGCGGACCATGGCCAGCAACTCGGGTGCGGTCTTCACGCCCAGCGAGGGCGCCACCACCAGCACATTGGGCACGCTGGTGCCGAAGCTCACGCCGCGGAAATCGCGCAGGGTGTCGTAGGGCAGCTTTTTATACAGCGTTGGGTTGATGGCGTGCGAGGCCGAGGTGAAGAGCAGGGTGTGGCCGTCGGCGTCGGCCTGGGTGACCAGGCGGCTGCCGATGGTGCCGCCGGCGCCGGGCCGGTTGTCGATGATCACGGGCTGGCCCCAGGCCGCCTGCAGGCCGCGGCCGATCTCGCGCGCCACGATGTCCACCTGGCTGCCGCCCACGAAGGGAACGACGATGCGGATGGGCTTGCTAGGGAACTTGTCCTGGGCCTGCGCGGGCAGGCCGGCGGCCAGCAGGGCGAGGGTCAACACCTTCACGATTCGTAGCAGCATGCGAGTCTCCTTGGTATGGTTTTTATCGAGGGGGAAATGGGTTCAGGGTTCAGGCCAGTGCGGCCATGCCGGCGCGCGCCACCTGGGCGTCCTGGCTAGAGAGCACACCCGAGACACCGATGCCGCCGACGATCTGCCCGCCCAGCACCAGGGGGTAGCCGCCTTCCAGCGGCGTGATGCCGGGCACGGCCAGGAAACGCAGGCCCTCGCCGCCGGCGGCGATGCCGTCCTGGAACATCTTGGTGGGGCGGCGGAAGTTCACCGCGGTCAGCGCCTTGCCGGTGGCGATGGACAGGCTGGAGTGCTGGGTCTGGTCGCGCTTGAGCGCGAGTACCACGTCACCACTCGAATCGGCGATGACGATGGCCACGGGCCAGTGGTTGCGTTCCGCCTCGGCTTCGGCGGCTTGCAGGATCGCCTTGGCCTGCTTCAGCGTGAGCGGCGGGCCGTAGGGCAGGGGGGCGTCGAGGGCAGGCTGATCAGCCGGGCTCTGCTGGCCCGTTCCTTGGCTCATGCGGTGTCTCCTTCTTGAGGTGAAGGGGCATGATAGGAACGATGCGCACGATGGGGTAATACCGATTTGCGAGAGCCGCTATAAGCCTGGCTTATGGGCCGTGCAAGCCCTCGCGGCCGTACAGGGCGGCGCTTGTGCCGTCAGCGCTGCGCGGTGGCTTGTGCCAGCACGGTCGCGGCCTGGCTGGTTTCGTGACCGCGCCAGGCCACGATCTGGTCCGGGCGGATCAGCGCCAGTGGTGCTTCGTACAGCGCGGCCAGTTCTGCGGCGGCATGCGGCACCACCCGCAGGTCCAGGCCCAGCGTTAACGCGGCCTGCTCGAAAGCGCGGGTGTCCGGTGCGTCGGGGCCGAGCACGAGCAGCGTCCATTCGAAGTGGAAGGTGTCGTAGAGCGAGCGGCCGTCCGCCAGCCAGGCATGCGGCGGCCTGCCGCCGGGGCAGGCGCTGGGCACGTATGTGTTCGGCGCGTCCGGGGGTGGGGACGTGCCGTCGGCCACGATGACGGGGCTGCCGTCGTAGCGGCCGCCGAAGGTGACGCCGGGGATGTTGAACTCGCGGCGCACGTGGCCGTTCAAATAGTCCGAGGCGGTCGCCCGGGCCTGCGCGCCTGCGGGGCTGTCCTCCTCAAGTTCGGGGGCCGCGTCGAACAGGCCGATCGAATCCGCAAACTGGCGCGCGTAGCCGGTGTTGCGCACGGCCAGGGGCCGGCGCTCCAGTTCGTAGCTGTCCAGCAAGGTTGCGGGGGCCTGGCCCTTGAGCACCGCGGCCAGTTTCCAGCCCAGGTTGACGGCGTCCTCCACCGCGGTGTTGTAGCCCAGGCCGCCCGTGGGCGTGAACAGGTGCACCGCATCGCCGCCCAGGAAAACGCGGCCGCGCTGGAAGGACTCTGCCACCAGGGCGTGGCCGGCCAGCCAGGTGGCCATGGACAAAATCTCGATGTCGATGTCCTGCCCGTAGGCCAGCGAGAACAGGCGCCGCGCGTCGGCTTCGGTCAGCGCCTCGGTGGCGGTGTCGTCGGCCATCTGGATGTGGAAGGCAAATTCGCTCACACCATCCACCGACATGATGAAGGCGCGCAGCTGCGGGTTGACCACCACGTACATCCAGGCCCGGTCGTTGGCGTTGCGGGCATAGAAGTCGGGGGCCTTCAGGTACACCGCCAGCATCTTGCCGCCCATGAACTTGCGCTTGAAGCCGGTGGCGCCGCCCCAGGCGATGCCCAGTTGGCCGCGCACGAAGCTGCGCGCGCCGTCGGCACCCACCAGATAGGCGGCCTGCACGGCGAGCGGATCGCCGCCATCGACGGGCTGCACCACGGCCTCGATGCGGGGTCCGGTGTCGGCAAACGATTTGAGTAACCAGCTGTAGCGCACGTCCACCGAGGGCAGCTGCTGCGCATGCTCGCGCAGCTTCACTTCCACGAATTTCTGCGAGACGCGGTGCGGCAACTCGGCGGCGCTCCATGAGCCGGACATGGCCTTGATGGCCTGCGGCGCCGATGCCGCGGTGGGCAGGCGCAGGCGGGCCAGCTCGGTGCCGGCAAAGCGGGTCAGGTAGGCGATATCGGTGGGGTGGTCCGGCGGCAGGCCCATGCTGCGGATCTCCTGCGCAAAACCCAGGCGCCGGAAGTGTTCCATGGTGCGGGCCTGCGTGGCATTGGCCTGCGGGTTGAAGGCTGTGCCCGGCTTGGGGTCGACCAGCAGGCAGCGGATGTGGCGACGCCCCAGTTCGTTGGCCAGCATCAGCCCGCAGGGGCCGCCGCCGGCGATGAGTACATCGGTGTGCAGCCGGGTCCGGGTATCAGCAGGCTGACCGGTCGATAATGGTTGCGACATCATCCATTCGGGTATTTATTAAGGTAACCTAAGTATCATGGCTGTGGTGAAAAATGGCAAGACCCCTGCGCCTCGTTCCGGCGCGCAGGGCTGGCGTCTGCACAACGCCGGACGCGTCCTGGGCGATGCGCTGGTCCGGTTTGAAGGTCGGGTGCTGGCGCTGATGGAGCGGGCCGGGTACACCGACATGCGGTTGTCGCATGTGAACCTGACCCGCCATCTGGACCTCGCGGGGACGCGGATCACCGAGCTTGCCCGACGGGCGCGCATGACGAATGCGGCCATGACCGAACTCGTGGACCAGTGCGAGCGCCTGGGCCTAGTGCAACGCGAATCAGACCCCGCCGACGGGCGGGTCCGGCGGGTCTGCTTCACCGAGCAAGGCCGGGACTGGCTGCAGGCCTTTGGCCGGGCCTTGCGTCAGGCCGAACGCGAACTGCGGCGCGAGATCGGGGAGGATGCCGCGGCCCTGCTGTTCGGAGCCCTGGCCGATTACGCGGCGGCGGTCCAGTCCATCGGGCCGCTGCAAGGGGGGTCGACGGCGTGACAGCGGGTCGGCGCAGGTTCAGTTCACACCGAAGCGCCCGGTCCATTTCTGCTCGTAGCTCATCTTGACGAAGTGCTCGGCCATGAAGTCGATGAAGGTGCGCACCTTGGCCGAGAGGTGCTTGCGGCTGGGATAGGCCAGGTTGACGGTGAGGCGCGGCAGGTCCCAGTCGTCCAGCACGGGCACCAGGCGGCCGGCCACCATGTCGTCGTAGACGATGTAGGTGGGCTGGACCAGGATGCCCATGCCGTCGAGCGCGGCGGCGCGCAGGATCTGGCCGTCGTTCGATTCGAGCAGGCCCTTGACGTGCAGGGCCGTGGTCTGGCCATCGCGCGTGAAGCGCAGTTCGCCGGGGTTGTTGGCGTAGGTATAGATCAGCAGCTTGTGCTGGGCCAGCTCTTCCAGCGTCCTGGGCCGGCCGTGGCGGGCCAGGTAGCGCGGGGCGGCCACCAGGATACGGCGCGTCTGCGCCAGGCGGCGCACGGTGATGTTGGAGTCGGGCTCGAACTCGCGCGTGCGGATGGCCACGTCGATGTTGTTGTCGATGATGTCGAGGTAGCGGTTGGCGGCCTCCACGTGCACGGTGACGTTGGGGTAGCGCTCGGTGTAGGCGCGCAGCAGCGGCGCGATGTGCTGCATGGAGAAGGACAGCGAGGCGCTGATGCGCAGCATGCCTGTGGGGTTGAGCGTATGGGCGTTGACCACGTCCTCGGCGTCCTTCAGGTCGGCCAGCAGGGTCTTGGCACGGCTGAAGAACTCCTGGCCGGTGTCGGTCAGGAAAAGACGGCGGGTGTTGCGCTCCACCAGGCGCGCGCCCAGCCGGTCTTCCAGCGCCTGCAGGTGGCGGCTGGCGGCGGCGTTCGACAGGCCCAGCGCCTCGGCGGCACGGCTCAGGCTGCCGGTTTCGGCCACCTGGACGAACAGCTCAATTTCGGCAAAACGGTCCAAACCGGTCTCCAGTTTTTTCGCTGCGCGGAAAAGTCATTTGCGGCAGCGCTCTTTCCCAAATTGTCGCGGACTTTTACAGTCGCACAGCTAAGCAAGAACCCGCAGGAGACAAACGGCATGCGCAACCTCAACGAGGACACCATCACCCAGGCCGTGATCGAACGTTTTTCCCGGACGCCCGATCCGCGCCTCAAGGAGATCATGACCAGCCTGGTGCAGCACCTGCACGCCTTCGCGCGCGAGGTGCGGCTGACCGAGGAGGAATGGTTCAAGGGCATCCAGTACCTGACCGATACCGGCCACATGTGCAGCGACACGCGCCAGGAGTTCATCCTCTTGTCCGACACGCTGGGCCTGTCCATGCTGACGGTGGCCATGAACAACGACAAGCCGGCCGGCTGCACCGAGCCCACGGTCTTCGGCCCTTTCTTCCTGGAACAGGCGCCCGAGTACCAGTTGGGCGATGACGTGGCCAACGGTGCCAAGGGCGAGCCCTGCCTGGTGAGCGGCACGGTCAAGGGCCTGGGCGGCGAGCCGATTCCGAATGCGCTGATCAACGTCTGGCAGGCCGACGCCGACGGCAATTACGACGTGCAGTACGAACACCTGGCCCATCCCCAGGCGCGCGGCATCCTGCATGCCGACGCGCAGGGGCGTTTCCATTTCAAGACCATCCTGGCCGAGGCCTATCCGATCCCGAGCGACGGCCCGGTGGGCGCCATGCTCAAGGCCACCCAAAATCATCCCTGGCGGCCGGCGCACCTGCATTTCATGATCGAGGCGCCGGGTTACGAGCGCCTGATCACCCATGTGTTCCGCGACCATGACCAGTACCTGGACTCCGACGTCGTGTTCGGTGTGCGCTCCACGCTGATCGCGGACTGGGTCAGGCAGGCGGACGGAACCTACAGCCTGACCTACGATTTCGTGCTCAACCCCGAAAAATGAGAGATGGCCACAGAGCCATACAGACCCACCACCAACCCGAGGAGACAAGTATGCAGAAGCGACAGATCATCCAGTCCGCGCTGTGCGCGGTGCTGCTGGCCACCGGCGTCATGGCCGCCCAGGCCCAGCAGACCTTCAAGCTGACCATCGCGTCCAGCCACCCGCCGGCCATTCCCTGGGTGGGCCTGATGAGCACGGTCTTCGTGCCCGAGGTCAACAAGCGCGTGGCCGAGCTCAACAAGGGCTACAAGATCGAATGGCGCGAGGCCTACGGCGGCCAGCTCTACAAGGCCAATGCCACGCTGACCAGCGTGGAGCAGGGCGTGACCGACATCGGCTGGGTCTTCCACAACCTGGAAGCCGCCAAGATGCCGCTGGCGCAGTTCGGTACCGTGACGCCCTTCACCACCGACGATGTGCGCATCATCCTGGACGTGGTGAACGCCATGCACGAGACCGTGCCCGCGCTCAAGCGCGAGTGGGAGCGCAACAACGCCGTTTTCCTGGGCGCCACCGGCGTGGACAGCTACCACTTGTTCACCAAGCAGCCGATCAAGAGCTACGACGAACTCAAGGGGCGCAAGATCTCGGCGCCGGGTTCCATCGGCCTGTGGCTGCGCAACTCGGGCGCGGTGCCGGTGGACGGCTCGCTGACCAGCTACTACACCGACATCCAGTCCGGTGTGTCCGACGGCACGGTGTCGATCGCCACCGGCATCCTGCCGAACAAGATCTACGAGGTGGCGCCGCACATCACCAAGGTGAACATCGGCGCGCTCTACATCGGCGGCATGGCCATGAACAAGGACAGCTACGAGAAGCTGCCCAAGGAAGTGCAGCAGATCGTGCGCGACGCCGGCAAGCTCTATTCCCAGGAACTGGGCAAGGTGCTGATGCAGCGTTACGAGGGTGCGCTCAAGGCCATGGTCGATGCCGGCGCCAAGCAGTCCACCCCGGTGACGCTGACCGAGTTCAGCGCGGCCGAGCGCGCCAAGTGGGTCAAGACCATGCCCAACCTGGCGGCCGACTGGGTGAAGAACAACGCCTCCAAGGGCCCGACCAAGGAGATCGTCACGACCTATATGGACGAGTTGCGCAAGCGCGGCGTCAAGCCGGCTCGCGACTGGGACAAGGAGTTGTGACTCACCCCCAGGCTG
>CAUPQO010000130.1:0-8894 GCA_963513295.1 uncultured Hylemonella sp. | reverse complement strand
GTCGGTGACGAGCCGGCCCTGATCCGGCGCAACACCGGCGTGCCGGTCTTCGTGGCCACGCGCCGCATCGAGGCTGCGCGCGCCCTGCTACAGGCCCATCCGCAAACCAATGTGCTGGTGAGCGACGACGGTTTGCAGCACTATGCCCTGGCACGCGACATCGAGATCTGCGTCTTCGACGACCGGGGCGTGGGCAATGGCTTCCTGATGCCGGCCGGCCCCCTGCGCGAGCCCTGGCCGCGTTATGTGGACCTGGTGCTGCACACCGGCAACCGTCCCGCCTTCACCGGCTACACGGCACGCCGTGCGCTGGCCGCCCAGGCGGTGCGCATCGATGGCAGCCGGGTGGACCTAGTGGCCCTGGCGCAGGACGGCCGCCCCCTGCTGGCCGTCGCCGGCACGGCCCGGCCCCAGGCCTTTTTCGACATGCTGCAGGCGCTGGGCCTGCCGCTGACCCTCACGGTGGCACGGCCCGACCACGACGACTATGCCCGCTGGCAGCGCCCGCTCGATCGCGACTACACCCTGCTGTGCACCGAGAAGGATGCCCTCAAGCTCTGGTCCCACCATCCCGACGCGCTCGCCGTGCCCCTGAACTTTGCGCCGGAGCCTGCCTTTTTCGCCGCGCTGGACCGGCTGCTCGACGAGGCGCAGCTATCATCGCCCCATGGACACCCGACTCCTTGAACTGCTGGTCTGCCCCGTGACCAAGGGCCCGCTCGAGTACGACCGGGAAAAACAGGAACTGACATCGCGCAGCGCCCGCCTGGCCTACCCCATCCGCGACGGCATCCCGGTGCTGCTGGAAAACGAGGCGCGCACGCTGAGCGACGAAGAACTCGGGCTCTGAATCCATGAGCCTCACCGTCCTGATCCCGGCGCGGCTGGCCTCGACCCGCCTGCCCAACAAACCCCTGGCCGACATCGCCGGCCTGCCCATGATCGTGCGCGTGGCCCAGCGCGTCAGCAGCGGCCTGGGCACCGGCACCCGCGTGGTGGTGGCCGGCGACAGCCCCGACATCGTGCAGGCCTGCCAGCAGCATGGCGTCGAGGTGGTGCTGACACGGGTCGACCACCCCAGCGGCAGCGACCGCCTGGCCGAAGCCTGCGACCTGCTGGACCTGCCCGATGAGGCGCTGGTGGTCAACGTGCAGGGCGACGAGCCGCTGATTGACCCCGCGCTGGTGTCGGCGGTGGCCGAACTGCTGCGCCAGCGCCCCGAGGCCAGCATGAGCACCGCGGCCCACCCCATCCACGAGGTGGCTGATTTCGTCAACCCGAACGTGGTCAAGGTAGTGCTCGATGCACGCGACCTGGCCCTGTACTTCAGCCGCGCGCCCATCGCCTGGTGGCGTGACGGTTTTACCCAGGGGGTCAAGACACTACCGGATCCGGCGCCGCTGCGCCATATCGGCATCTATGGCTATCGCGCAGGTTTCCTGCGCCTGTTCCCGAAGCTGGCCCAGGCCCCGATCGAGGTGACCGAGGCCCTGGAACAGCTGCGCGCCATGTGGCACGGCCACCGCATCGCCGTACACGTGACGCAGCAGGCCCCGGGTGCGGGCGTGGACACGCCCGAAGACCTGGCACGGGTACGCCGGCTGTTTGCGGCCTGAAGCGCGCCGGGCGATAGCCCCTGGGGCTGTAAGTTTCATCCCAGTTACGGCATGCTATCCTCGCCTCAGTCATGCAGCTGACATGCACCGTCATGGTGCTGTCGCTGGCAAAGAACAGCAAAACATCCGAGGGTATCCATGAGACTGATCCTGTTGGGCGCACCCGGCGCCGGCAAGGGCACGCATGCCGCCTATATCTGCCAGAAATACGGCATCCCGCAAATCTCCACCGGCGACATGCTGCGCGCCGCCGTGAAGGCCGGCACGCCGTTGGGCCTGCAGGCCAAGGCCGTGATGGAATCGGGCGCGCTGGTCAGTGACGACCTGATCATCAACCTGGTCAAGGAACGCATCGCCCAGCCGGACTGCGCCAAAGGTTTCCTGTTCGACGGCTTTCCGCGCACCATCCCGCAGGCCGATGCCATGAAGGCAGCCGGCGTTAAGCTGGATTACGTGCTGGAAATCGACGTGCCTTTCGAGGCCATCATCGAGCGCATGAGCGGCCGCCGCTCGCACCCGGCCTCGGGCCGTACCTACCACGTCAAGTTCAACCCGCCCAAGGTGGCCGGCCAGGACGACGTGACCGGCGAGCCCCTGGTGCAACGTGACGATGACAAGGAAGAGACCGTCAAGAAGCGTCTGGACGTCTACAGCGCCCAGACCCGCCCGCTGGTCGACTACTACAGCAGCTGGGCCCAAAAGGATCCGGCCGCCGCACCAAAATACCGCGCCATCAGCGGCATGGGCAGCGTGGAGGACATCACCGCGCGCGCCCTG
Organism: uncultured Hylemonella sp.; assembly: GCA_963513295.1. Classification (GTDB taxonomy): domain Bacteria; phylum Pseudomonadota; class Gammaproteobacteria; order Burkholderiales; family Burkholderiaceae_C; genus Hylemonella. The sequence continues at coordinate 6,501 of CAUPQO010000130.1, read as the reverse complement.
GGGGCGCTGGCCAGCTGAGCCTTTGGCTGCAGTAACATGAAGGCCGCATGCGCGGCCTTTTTTGCGCCTGTCGGCTCAGAACAACTCGACACCACCGTCGCGCACGTCAGCCTGGAGCAGACCTTTGCGTACCAGATCGTCGTAGCTGCAGACCAGGTTACGGCCGTTGCGCTTGGCATAGTAGACCGCCTGGTCAGCCCGGTTGCACACGACATCCGGGGCATCTCCAGCCACGATGCTGCTCAGCCCCACGCTCACCGTGATGCGCCCGACCTGGGGAAACCGGTATTGCTCCATTTTCTGGCGGAAGCGCTCCGTCGTCTGCACCGCATCGGCATGATCCGGGCAGCGCAGCAGCACCACGAACTCCTCGCCCCCAAAGCGGTAGACACGGTCGTAGCCACGGAAGGTGTTCTTGAGGATGCGTCCCACCAGGATCAGCACCTCGTCGCCGATCTGGTGGCCGAACTGGTCGTTGACCTGCTTGAAATGGTCCACATCGACCATGGCCAGCCAGAACTGCTCGCCCAACCTGACCCGGCGGCGTGCCGGACCCTCGCCCCCATCCGTCCCCGCCTGTACGACATCGGCGGGTTGAGCCTTGTCATCCCGCAATGAGCGATAGAACGTCTCCTCGAAGGACTTGCGATTCAGCAGGCCGGTCAGCGCATCTCTTTCGCTGTACATGAACATGCCATGCATGTTGCGGTAGACCCGCAAGACCCGCTCGATGCTGGCCAGGGCCTGGGCATCGAGTCGTGCCGTCGAGCGGATCTCGACGACCCCGGTCTCGCCCATGTCATCGCTGGTGAACAGCGGCAGGCAGGTCAGGCAGGACGCCGCATCACCCTCGGCGTTTTCAACGACAACCGGCAGCTTGGCCTCCAGGCAGCGCTGACGTGGCGAGTCCTCCTCGATCCGTTCCAGGCCACGGAAGTCGGCATGCATGGCGTCGTTGACCTCGACGCCCTGCCCCTGGCGCATCACGATCTGGGGCAGCCAGCGCTGCTCATTGCCGTCGCTCATGACCATGTACTGCGTCACGCTTGTTGGTTTGAGCAACTCCATCAGGACGCGGGCCAGCGCAATGTCGAGCGACACCCGATCACGCTGGTCGGTCAGGGTCGAGATTTGGTCGATCAGGTAAAACATGCGAGCAGACAGATAGACGGATCATTGTGACAACAAGGCTGGCGATGCGGTGATGTGGTCGCATCGGTTTGCGAAATTTTTCACCCGGGAGTTCGTGCGCGCAAGCGCGACCCATTCTCCACCGCGCGGCCAGCCTCACGCGGGACTGGAACGCAGCCCGTAGGTTCGCGCGCCAACAAACAGGTATTCGGCGCGCAGGATCGCCTCGCCCCTTTCCTCGTGGAAAGTGAAACCCAGCACGCCCATCGCGTCGCCGACCTTGAGCGGTGTCACGTTCCAGGCCTGCATGCGGGTGAGCGGCGCCAGCTCGATCTCCCAGCGACTGTCTTTGCGACGCGGCAGCTGGGCCCGGGCCAGCAGGGCCTTGCCGTCGACCGGTGCGGTCTGCGCCGGCAAGGCGCGCTGCGCCAGATCGGACGGCAGCATCAGCGGGGACTGCAGTTCGAGCACCAGCTCGGCATGAGGGTTCTGCCAGCGCACGCTGTGCACGCGCCCCTTCAGGTAGAGCGGACGTTCCTGGTCAAAGCTGCTCCAGCCATGGTGGGCGCGCGCCAGCGGCAGCAGACCGGGCAGCAGGGTCAGGCCCATGAGGGCGGTTCGTCTTTGCATCGTGCTCTCCTCTCGGTGTCAGAGATAGGCAATCCAGCGCCCGCACACCAGCACGGCCAGCCAGATCAGGGTGGACAGCAGCATCTGCACGCGCGCCAGGGCATCGAGCTTGTGCAGGGAGCCACGCCCGTGGAACCAGCCTGCATTACACGCCGCCGCCAATAACAGCAGCATCTTGAGGGTGAAAGCGCGGTTGGCCAGCAGCTCGGCCGGCTGGCTGGCGAACATCAGCATGCCCGAAGCCGCGGCCAGGCTGAAACCCGCCAGGGCCAGGCTCAGGCTCAGGCGGGCCAGTTCGCGCACCGGCAACACAGCACCGAGGCCGAAGACCCGCAACTCCAGCAGCACGAGGTTGCCGATCAGCAAGGCGATGCCGCTCAGGTGCACGACTTCGAGGGCCGGGTAGGCCCAGGCACTGGAGAGCAAGGCGGTGAACATGACGCGGTGCCACCTCTCAGCGCAGGAGTTCGAGCATCAGCGCCAGTCGCGCCTTGACGGGACTCAGGCCGGGCGCCACGGGAAACTCGTCGGACGGCCGGGGCTGCAGGAACCCGTCGGCACAGCGCGTGCTGCGCAGCACGCGCACACCGGCGGCCTGGGCGCGCCGCAAGGCGGCTTCCAGTTCGTGATGCACGGTGCCGCCCCCGGTGCCGGCCAGCACCAGGCCACGCACCGACGGGGCCCCATACCGCGCGGCGACGGCCGGATCCACCAGCGCATCCACCGTGGCGCCGCAGGCCGCGGCATGGCTGAGCACGATCTCGACCCGCGGCAGCGCCGGTGCCGTCAGCAGGACTTCCAGCAGCATCTCCTGCGGCACACGCGGCCCAGGCCAGTCACGCTGGCGATCCACATACCCCTGCTGCACCCGCCCGATGTCACCGGCCTCCCCCGCGCTGAAGGCATCGAGCCGCGAGCTGTGGACCTTCTGCACGTCCTGTGCGCCAAGGATGCGGCCGGCGCAGACTGCCAGTACGCCTTGTGCACCCACCGTGGCAGCCACCGCCAGGGCATCGCGCAGGTTCTGCGGGCCGTCGGCGTCCGCCGCATTGGCCGGGCGCATGGCACAGGTCAGCACCACGGGCTTGCGCGGTGCCAGCACGGTCTGCAGCAGAAAGGCAGTCTCCTCCAGCGTATCGGTCCCGTGGGTGATGAGCAGGCCTTGTACATCGTCCTGCGCCAGCCAATGGATGCAACGCTGCAGCAGTTTCTGCCACAGCGCCAGATCCATGTCCTTGCTGTCGATCTGGGCCACCTGCTCACAAAGCAGCACACAGCCGGCCGGGGTCGACAGACCGGCCAGCAGATCGCCCACCGGCTGCTGCGCGGCCACGTAGTCACGGCTGTCGGTGGCAGAGGCAGCCAAGCCGGCAATGGTGCCGCCGGTGCCCAAAACCACGATTTTTTTCAAGCCCACTTGCAATTCCCTGTAAACTGGTTAAAAATACAGTTACTGGATATCGAGACAGTACCTTGTCTTCATCCCGCCCACAGGAGTCACCACCATGGACCTGCCGCAGTACCCGATCAAGCTGACTGCCCGCCAGCAGCAGATTCTGGACCTGATCCAGAGCGCCATCGCGCGCACCGGCGCCCCGCCCACCCGCGCCGAGATCGCGACCGAACTCGGTTTCAAGTCGGCCAATGCCGCCGAGGAACATCTGCAGGCGCTGGCACGCAAGGGCGTGATCGAGCTGGTCAGCGGCACCTCGCGCGGCATCCGCCTGCAAGGCGAGGCGCTGCGCTCCATCAATGAATCGCGCATCAAGCAATTCTCCCTGCCCATGCCGGACCTGTCCCAGATCGCCCTGCCCCTGATCGGGCGTGTCGCGGCCGGCTCGCCCATTCTCGCGCAGGAACATGTGGACCAGACCTATTACGTGGAGAGCTCCCTGTTCCAGCGCAAGCCCGACTACCTACTCAAGGTGCGCGGCATGTCCATGCGCGACGCCGGCATCATGGACGGCGACCTGCTGGCCGTGCAGTCCACCAAGGACGCCAAGAACGGCCAGATCGTCGTGGCGCGCCTGGGCGAGGAAGTCACGGTCAAGCGCTTCCGCCGCAACAAGCACCTGATCGAACTGCTGCCGGAAAACCCCGACTACCAGACCATCGTGGTCGAGCCGGGCGATCCCTTCGAAATCGAGGGCCTGGCCGTCGGCCTGATCCGCAACACCATGCTCATGTGAACGCGCTGCGCGCTGTTCCGAAAGGTCACCGATGAATACCGCCTGGTCCGCCACCTACGCCCTCTGGACGCCCCTGCAAGGCCTGCTGCGCTGGCTGGCCCCCGCCGCTCCCTCGCGTCCTGCCAACGCCACGCCTGCGCAGCGGGCTTCCGTCCGCATGCAAGCCACCATGGCCCGCGCCTGCGTTGCGCCGGTCCGTCGCCCACTGCGCGTGGTGCGAGTCATGGAAGCCGGCCAGCCACGCTCCCAAGTGGGCCGCATGGTGATCTCCGGCCGCATGGCCGATGTCTGCGCCGAACTCGATCGCCTGGCCGCCTGCGAAGCCGCCCGTACCTGAGCCTCCTGCGCCGCTGCGCGGCTCCGCATCCGGGTTAATCCGCATACGAGGCCAAGGCACAATAGCGGCATGAACATCGTGATTCTGGACGACTACCAGGACGTCGTACGCAAGCTAGCCTGCGCCAACAAACTGGCCGACTACCCGCCCAAGGTCTATACCAACACCGTCAAGGGACTGGGCCAACTCTCGGTCCGATTGCGCGACGCCGACGTACTGGTGCTGATCCGGGAACGCACGCCCATCACCCGCCAGTTGGTGGAAAAGCTGCCGCGTCTCAAGCTCATCTCCCAGACCGGCCGCATGGGCAATCACATCGATATCGAAGCCTGTACCGAGCGCGGCATCGCCGTGGCCGAGGGCAGCGGTTCACCGGTCGCCCCGGCCGAGCTGACCTGGGCGCTCATCATGGCCGCCATGCGCCGCCTGCCGCAATACATCGGCAACCTCAAGCACGGTGCCTGGCAACAGTCCGGTCTGAAGTCTGCCGCCATGCCGCCCAATTTCGCCCTGGGCACGGTGCTGCGCGGCAAGACCCTGGGGCTGTGGGGCTACGGCAAGATCGGGCAGATGGTGGCCGGCTATGGCCGTGCCTTTGGCATGCGTGTGCTGGTCTGGGGCCGTGATCCCTCGCGCGAAAAAGCCGTGCAGGACGGCTACGAGGCGGCAGGCAGCCGCGAGGAATTCTTTCAGCAAAGCGACGTGATCAGCCTGCACCTGCGCCTGAACGAGGCCACACGCGGCATCGTCACGGCCGCTGATCTGGCGCAGATGAAACCCACCTCGCTTCTGGTCAACACCTCTCGCGCCGAACTGGTCGAACCCGAGGCCTTGATCAGCGCGCTCAACCACGGCCGCCCCGGCATGGCCGCGATCGACGTCTTCGAGTCCGAGCCCATCCTGCAAGGCCATGCCCTGCTGCGCCTGGAAAACTGCATCTGCACGCCGCACATCGGTTATGTCGAGCAGGAGAGCTACGAGCTCTACTTCGGCACCGCCTTCGACAACATCGTGAACTTCATCCAGGGCAAGCCGACCAACATCGCCAACCCGGATGCCCTGAAGGTGCGGCGCTGACTGAGGGCCTTTTCACACTTGAGAAATCAGTGTGAACAGACCCTAGCTCAATCGGGCTTTTTCGCGCGCAGCGCCAGCATCTGCTCGGTGCTGCTCTTGCGGTCGGCGTTGACCTTCTGCAAAGAAGGTCGCTCGCCCATCATCTTGACATAGTCCCGCACCGGCAGGCTGGCCAGCACGTCGTCGCCGTAAATGATCTTGCTGGCACTCGATACCAGGGGCAGGTGCGCCACGGCAGCGCAATCGGCCAGGGTGAACTCCGATCCTGCCACGTAGGGCGAGAACTTCACCAGCTTGGTCAAGCCGTGCACGCCACGCTCCAGCAGCTTGCGGGTGCGCTCCTTCACGTTGTCCGACACCTTGCCGCCGAAGAAGGCCTCGGGGTAGAGATTGCGCGCCACCAGTTCGAGGTGCAGTTCGCTGTAGATGATGATCTCGCGTACCTTGGCCGCAGCATAGGGGTCGGCCGGCAGCAACGGTTTTTGCGGGTAGGTCGCCTCGATGTACTCGGCGCAGGCGCCGGACTCGGAGACCGGGCCCTGCGGCGTGTCCAGGAAGGGCACCTTGCCCATGGGGGAGCGGTCCACCAGCAGGCTGCCGGTATGACCGGTCCAGACCAGTTCCTCCACAAAAGGGATGTCCTTTTCCATCAGCTGCAGTTTGATCTTGTTGTAGTAGTTGCTGGCAGAGAATCCGCAAAGCTTCAGGGTCATGGTGTCACCTCAGGTGGTTGTTGGCCGATGGTCACCCTGGAGTCTGGCAGAGGATGAGGGCCGGAGCAGTCCGGCAGGCGACTCCGGACCGGCAGACGACAGAGTGATAATTCCGGCCATGAAACCCGTCTATGCACATATTGCCATCGTCGGCACCGGCGCCATGGGCCGCGGCATCGCCCAGATCGCGGCCCAGGCCGGCAGCACCGTCCTCCTCCATGACCAGCAGGCTGCGGCCATGACGGCAGCGCAGCAGTCGATCTGCGAGCAGTGGGACAAGCTGGTGGACAAGGGCCGTTTGGATGCGGCCGCGGCTGCAGCCTGCAAGACCCGCCTGCAGACGGCCGCCAGCCTGCAGGACCTGGCCGCTTGCGACCTGGTGGTGGAAGCCATCGTCGAGCGCCTCGACGTCAAGGCGGCCCTG
>CAUPQO010000129.1:0-8981 GCA_963513295.1 uncultured Hylemonella sp. | reverse complement strand
GTAGGCGAAGAAGCTGGCGATGCCGAAGGCACCGATCAGCACCAGGCCCATGAAGTGGCGGTCGCGCAGCAGGGTGGCGTAAGCCCGGAAGGCCTGGCGCCAACTGCTGGCGGCACGCTGCTCGGGCGGGCGGGTTTCGTGCATCTGCGTGGCCATGAGGACCAGGCCCAGCAGGCCGATCACCAGCATGAACCAGAAGGCGCTGCGCCAGCCCTGCCACTCGATCAGCAGGCTGCCGGCCAGCGGCGCGAGGATGGGCGAGACGCTGAAGACCAGCATGAGGGTGGACATGAGGCGCAAGGCCTCGTGACCGGTGTAGAGGTCGCGCACCACGGCGCGCGGCACCACGGTGCAGGCGCAGGCCCCCAGGCCCTGCACGAAACGCATGGCCACCAGGGTGTGGATGTCGGGCGCCAGTGCGCAGCCCACGCTGCCGATGGCGAACAGGCCCAGACCGAAATACAGCGGCGGCTTGCGCCCCAGCATGTCGGCGGCCGGGCCGTAGATCAGCTGGCCCAGGCCCAGGGCGATGAAAAAGGCCATCAGGCTGCCCTGCACGGCGCCGATGGACGCGTTCAGGCTCTGCCCGATGGAGGGCAGGGCCGGCAGGTACATATCGATGGCGAAAGGGCCGATGGCCGAGAGCAGGCCCAGGATGAGAGCCGCACGCTGGAAGCTGGTGGTCATGAAAACCTGTCGATCGGTCGACCGGGGAGTCGTGGAATGATGCACATTTTCACGCTTGGGCGTGATCACGCGATGATAGTTGGCCGCAGTTGTCTTGCGGCGCAGGGATAGGCGTTAAGCTTTGGACATGATGGACATCCAGTCCCTGCTTGCCTCACCGGTGGCCCTGCCCAGCATCCCCCGTGTGATTGCGCTGGCGCTGACCGAGCTCAACGCTGCGGAGCCCGACGCCCTGCGTGTGAGCAGCTTGCTGAGCATGGAGCCGGTGATGACGGCGCGCCTGCTCATGGTGGCCAATTCTGCACGCTTCCAGCTCAGCCGCCGCGTCGGTACCGTGAGCGAGGCCCTGGCCATCCTGGGCCTGCGGCCGGTTCGGGACATGACCATCGAGGCGGCCATGAGCAGCGCCTTTCGCAAGGTGGGCGGTGTGGACATGAAGCAGTTCTGGCGCTACAGCCTGGACACTGCGAGGCTCACACAGATCCTGACCCGGGCCAGGAAGGTGGAGGTCTCGCCGTATACGGTGGGCCTGGTCCACGCCCTGGGAGAGCTCGTCATGCATCGCGGCATGCCCAAGGAGATGGAGCAGCTCAACCAGCGCACCGACGTTTTCGCGCCCCAGCGGGCACGTGCCGAGCACGAACTGCTGGGCTACTGTTATGCGCAGGTCGGTGCCGGATTCGCGCGCGCCTGGCACCTGCCCGAGGCTTTGGTGGAGACGCTGGAGCATCAGGACGCGCCCTTCGAGCGCGAGGGCTACGAGCCCATGGCCGGGATCCTGCACGTGGCCTCCTGGCGCTGCCGCGCGCATGAGATGGGCTACACGGAACGCAAGCTCGCCGTGAGCTTTCCGGACAAGACCGCCTTGGCCCTGGGTCTGGACGTGGGCGTGGTGCTGGCCCACGCACCGGTCGACTGGGCCTCCAGCCAGGAAGCGCGGCTGTTCCTCGACTAGGCGCGCGACAGCTCAGGCCGCGTAGCCCAGCACGGCGAAGTAGTGCAGGCCCGTGCCGGCGGCGACGAAACCGTGCCAGACCGCGTGGGCATAACGCAGGCGCGAATCGAGCATGAAGAAGACGACCCCCACGGTGTAGGCCAGGCCGCCCGCGACCAGCAGGGCCAGGCCGGCCGAGGGCACCCGCTCCACCAGCGGCACGGCCGCGATCAGCACCAGCCAGACCATGGCCAGGTAGAGGCCGGTGGAGAGCCAGGGATGCGAGAGCCGGTCGAAGGCCTTGAGCGCGATGCCCATCACCGCCATGGCCCACACCAGGCCGAACAGCGTCCAGCCCCAGGCGCCGCCCATGACCCCCAGGGCGAAGGGGGTGTAGCTGCCGGCGATGAAGAGGTAGATGGCGCCGTGGTCGAGCTTGAGGAAAACGCGCTTGGCGCGGCCCGGCGGCAGGGCGTGGTAAAGCGTGGAGGTGAAATACAGCAGCACCATGGTGGCCGCGAACACGGCCGCGCCCACGATGTTGGCGGCGCTGTGCGGGCTGACCGCCACGAGCAGGATGGGCGCCGCGATCAGGGCGGCCAGCAGGGCCAGGCCGTGGCTCACGCTGTTGGCGATTTCCTCGCCCAGGGTCTGGGGACGTTCGGTCATGGTTGGAATTGTCGCACTGCGGCTGCGTCGTTGTTCGGTCCCGCCGGAACCGGATTGCGCCAGATCAAGCGCTGCGCTGAAAGAGTCAGGAACGGATGCGCCAGCTGCTGTAGCGCGAGCGCTGCAGCGCCAGGAATTCGACCAGGCCCCAGGCGATGGCCGCGCACAGCGGCAGCCAGCGCAAGGGATTAAGCCTGCTGGAGCGCAGCGGGTGTCTCATGGTCCTGGGCATCGAGGTCGTCCAGCCCGAGGCTGAGCCAGGCGTCGTCGAAGAGCGAGTCCAGCAGGGACTGAAGGCGGAACAGTTTCCAGAACATGTCTTGCTCCTGCAAGGAATGACAATGACGTGACATTAGCGTGCCACCGTGACGGTTTGATGTCATGTGCGCATGACGCCACACCGCTGGGCTGCGCTATGCTCACCGCACCACCCAGGCCCCCGATACCAGCGACTGCCTTCACGTGTCCACGCAAGTACTCCCCGAGCTGGAAGCCCTCGAGAAGATCATCGAACAGGGTGGTTCGCAGCTCGACGTGCGGGTGCTGCAGCAGGTGGCGGCGCCCGGTGGTCGGTGCCTTCCCATCCATGCCATTGCGCTGGGCAATCCCGACCCGGCGGTGCCGGCCGTGGGTTTTTTCGGCGGCGTGCACGGGCTGGAGCGGATCGGCTCGGAGGTGGTGCTGGCCTATCTGCAGCACGTGGTACGACGGCTGCAGTGGGACCGGCCCTTCCGGCAGCAGCTGGAATCGGTCCGCCTGGTGTTCGTGCCCATCGTCAATCCGGGCGGCATGCTGCTGGGCACACGCGCCAACCCCAACGGCGTGGACCTGATGCGCAACGCCCCCGTGGACGCGAGCGACGCGGTGCCCTTCCTGGTCGGCGGCCAGCGGCTCAGCCGCGGCCTGCCCTGGTACCGCGGCCGGCCCGGTGCCCCGATGGAGGCGGAGAGCCAGGCCCTGTGCGACCTGGTCCATGCCGAGTTGCTGTCGCGCAGGTTCAGCATCGCCCTGGACTGCCACTCCGGTTTCGGCGTGCGCGACCGGATCTGGTTCCCCTATGCCCACACGCGCCAGCCCATTGAACACCTGGCCGAGATGCGTGCGCTCAAGGACATCTTCTTCCAGACCTACAGCCACCACCCTTACGTCTTCGAGCCGCAGAGCCTGCAGTACCTGGCGCATGGTGATCTCTGGGACCACCTGTACCGCCAGGCCGGCCAGGACCCGGCGCGCGTGTTCCTGCCGCTGACACTGGAGATGGGCTCGTGGCTATGGATCAAGAAGAACCCGCGCCAGCTGTTCTCGATCCAGGGCATCTTCAACCCGCTGATCGAGCATCGCCAGCAGCGGGTGCTGCGCCGGCATCTCTCGCTGATGGACTTCCTGGCGCGTGCGGCTGCCAGCCATGCGCTGTGGCAGCCCGCAGCGCAGGACCGCGCCAGCCAGCGCGCACAGGCCCTGGAGGAGTGGTATGCCTGAGCTGGCGGGCCCGACCTGGATCCTGCTGCGCGGCCTGAGCCGCGAGGCCGCGCACTGGGGCGGTTTCGTCGAGGCCTTCCAGCAGGCCCTGCCGCAGGCGCACGTGCTGGCCCTGGATCTGCCGGGCAATGGCCAGTGGCATGGACAACGCAGCCCTGCCGACGTCGTGGCCATGGTGGCCGCGTGCCGCGCCGAACTGGCGCGGCACGGTGTGCGGGGGCCGGTGTACCTGCTGGCCATGTCGCTGGGGGCCATGGTCGCAGCGGAGTGGGCCTACCAGGCCCCGGAGCAGGTGGCTGGCTGTGTGCTGATCAACACCAGTTTCCGGCCCTGCAGTCCCGTCCACCACCGACTGCGCCCGCGCAACTACGGTCGCCTGTTGCGCCTGGTCCTGGGTCGCGTCTCGCCGCAGGCCTGGGAGCAGGCCATCCTGCGCATGACGAGCAACCGTGCCGATGAACTCGCTGTGGTGCTGCCCGGCTGGATCGCCGTGCGCCGGTTGCGCCCGGTGAGCGCGGGCAATGCGCTGCGCCAGTTGCTGGCAGCGGCACGTTACCGGGTTCGTGCGCAGCCACCGGCCTGTCCCGTGCTGCTGCTGGCCAGCAAGCAGGATGGCCTGGTGGACGTGCGCTGCTCGCGCGCGGTGGCACGGCGCTGGGGCTGCCCGCTGCAGCTGCATCCGGCGGCCGGCCATGACCTGCCGCTGGACGACCCGGCCTGGGTCATCTCCCGGGTGCAGCACTGGCTGGGTGATCGCGTGTCCGGGCCCGGGGCCTGAGCGCCTGCGGCTGTTCCAGCTTGCTAAAGTCGGCGCTAAGCACAAGGTCAACCAAGCGCATGAGCCTGCAGTCCGTCCGTGAATTTTTCGTGTCCCGACAGCTGGACATCCCCATCATCGAACTCGACACCAGCACCGCCACCGTGGCGCTGGCGGCGCAGGCGCATGGGGTGGCACCCGGGCGCATTGCGAAGACCCTGGCTTTTCGTCTGGGGGATGATCGCGTCATCCTGCTGGTGTGCAGCGGCGACCTGCGCATCGACAACCGCAAGTTCAAGGACGCCTTTGGCCGCGGCAAGATGCTGCCGCCCGAGGAGGTGGTGCAACTCACCGGCCATCCGGTGGGTGGGGTCTGCCCCTTCGGCCTGGCGCAGCCGTTGCCGGTGTATCTGGATGCCTCGCTGCAGGCTTACGACGAGGTGCTGCCGGCAGCCGGCGACATCCACGCGGCGGTACGCATCACGCCGGCACAACTGGCCGAGCTGACCCAGGGGGCGTGGGTGAACGTCTGCCAGGCGGCGGGTCAGCCGCCGCATTGACGCCGGTTAACTGCCCCGGGGTTGACCTGCGTCAACGAAAAACGGGGATGACTTCCTATCCTGAAACTTCCGCTTGCCGGCGGCTCGTCGAGCCGTGGCATCGGATCCACCCGATCCCTACAAGGAGGAATCAGAGATGCACGCCAATAAAGAGAAGTTGCTCTGGATGTACGAGAAGATGGTCGAGATCCGGAACTACGAGGAGACCATGGCCAATGTCTACCTCGAAGGGAAATTACCGCCCAACATCCAGCAGGGTCTGGCCTTCGACATCGGCGCGGGGCCGGTGCCCGGCGAGATGCACCTGGCGGCCGGGCAGGAGCCGGTGGCGGTGGGCATCTGCGCCCACCTGAAGCAGGAGGACACGGTGGTCGGCACGCACCGCCCGCACCATTTCGCCATCGCCAAGGGCGTGCCGCTGAACCCGATGACGGCCGAGATGTTCGGCAAGGTGACCGGCCTGGGCAAGGGCAAGGGCGGCCACATGCACCTGTTCGACCCGGTGCACAAGTTCAGCTGCAGCGGCCTGATCGGCGCCAGCCTGCCGCCGGCCTGCGGCGCGGGCCTGGCGGCCAAGAAGATGGGCAAGGACTGGGTGGCGGTGGCCTTCTTCGGCGAAGGCGCGGCCAACCAGGGGGCGGTGCACGAGTCGCTCAACCTGGCGGCGCTGTGGCAGCTGCCGGTGATCTTCGTCTGTGAAGACAACAAGTGGGCCATCTCGGTGCCCAAGACCAGCGCCACCTCCATCGAGTGGGTGGCCGACCGCGCCAGCGCCTACGGCATGCCCGGCATCAAGGTCGCCCACAACGACGCGGTCGAGGTGTACGAGGCGGCGGCCCCGGCCATCGAACGCGCGCGCAGCGGCAAGGGCCCCAGCCTGATCGAGGTCAAGACCGACCGTTACCTCGGCCACTTCCAGGGCGACCCCGAGGTGTATCGCCCGAAAGACGAGGTGACGAACCTGCGCAAGAACGATCCGATTCCGAGGCTGGCCGCGCAGCTCAAGAGCGCCGGGCAGATGACGGACGCGGAAGAGGCCGCCATCGTGGCACGCGCCAGGCAGCGCGTGGCCGATGCCTTTGCCTTCGCGCGCAAGAGCGACTACCCCGCGCCGCAGGAAGCCCTGCAGCATGTGTTTGCCTGAACCGGACCCAAGGAGGACATCCAGATGACTACGACACGCAAACTCACCATGGCGCAGGCGATTGCCGAGGCGATCGGCCAGGAAATGGAGCGCGACAACAAGGTCTTCGTCATGGGCGAAGACATCGGCAAGTACGGCGGCATCTTCGGCGCCACCGGCGGCCTGCTCGACAGGTTCGGCCCCGAGCGCATCATGGACACGCCGATTTCCGAGACCGCTTTCATCGGTACCGCCACCGGTGCGGCGGCGGCCGGCCTGCGCCCGATCGCCGAGCTGATGTTCGTCGACTTCTTCGGCGTCTGCATGGACCAGATCTACAACCACCTGGCCAAGAACACCTATATGGCGGGCGGCAACATCAGGCTGCCTGTGGTGCTGACCACGGCCATCGGCGGCGGCTACAACGACGCGGCGCAGCACTCGCAGTGCCTCTACGCGACATTCGCCCACATGCCCGGGCTGAAGGTGGTGGTGCCTTCCAACGCCTACGACGCCAAGGGCCTGATGACCCAGGCCATCCGCGACGACAACCCCGTGCTCTTCATGTACCACAAGGGCATCATGGGCCTGCCCTGGATGGCCTACTTCGAAGGCAGCAGCAACGAGGTGCCGCAGGCGCAGTACACCATTCCCTTCGGCGTGGCCAAGGTGGTGCGCGAGGGCACGGACCTGACCATCGTCACGCTCAGCCAGATGGTGCAGAAGTCTCTCCTGGCAGCAGAAGAGCTGAAGAAGCAGGGCATCAGCGCCGAGGTGCTGGACCTGCGCACCCTGGTGCCGCTGGACCGCAAGGCCGTGCTCAAGTCGGTGGCCAAGACCGGCCGCCTGCTGGTGGCCGACGAAGACTATCTCAGCTTCGGCCTCACCGGCGAGATCGCGGCCCTCGTGGCCGAGAACCTGGACACCGTGGCCCTGAAGGCACCTGTCAAGCGCCTGGCCGTGCCCGACGTGCCCATTCCCTACAGCCGGCCGCTGGAGAAGTTCGTGATCCCGCAGGTGGACAACATCGTGGCGGCCTCGCAGGCGCTGATGAAGGGGCGCGTGGCCGAAGGGCAACCCGCATGACGGACATCACCCTGGCGGCCGAGGCCTGGCAAGGCGTGGACGAAGCGGTGGAGGCCTTGGTGGACAAGTGGCTGGTGCAGGCGGGGGACACCGTGCGCGCCGGCCAGCCGCTGGCCACTGTGGTGCTGGTCAAGGCCAGCCTGGAGATCACCGCACCCGCCGACGGCCGCATCGCGCAGATCCTGGTGCCGGCCGGCGGCACCTTTGCCCGGGGCAAGCCCATCGCCACGCTGGCCTGATGCCCATCACCAGCATCGCTGCCCAGGAGCAGGACTGGAACCGCCGGCAACTGGAGCAGGCGGTGGTGGCATCGCAGTGGCGTGTCTGGACCTACGAGCGGCCCGCACTGGTGCTGGGCTGTTCCCAGCGCGCCGTGTACGAGCGCGTGGCCTGCGGCAGGCGATCCGTGGAGGTGCTGCTGCGCGAATCCGGTGGCGGCGCCGTGCTCACCGGTCCCTGGCTGGTGAGCGTCTCGCTCGTGCTGCCGCCGGGCCACGCCTGGTTGGGGCAGGGCCTGCTGGAAAGCTATCGCCGGCTGGGCCAGCTGCATGCCGAGGCCTTGGCCGAACTGGGCATGGCCGCATCGGCGCTGCCACCGGCGCAAATCCCGGCCCTGAAGGCCGCGCTCGCCAAGCAAGGCCCGCCGGCGCCGGACTGGGCCTGCTTCGGCAGCCTCTCGCCCTGGGAGGTGGTCGACGCCGCGGGGCGCAAGCTCGTAGGCTTGGCACAGCGACGCAGGCAGCAGGGCGTGCTGCTGGTGGCGGGCACGCTGGTGGCGCAACCGGACTGGGGACTGCTGTGCGAGCCCATGGGACAGCCCCACGCCGAGATGCCGCTGCGGCAGCGTACGGTCGCTTGTGAACAACTGCTGGGCCGGGGCCTGGCGCCCGCGGCCTGGCGCGAGGTGCTGGCACGCCGGCTCACCCAGGCGCTGGGATAAAGATCACCACTCAAGGAGAGAAGCATGAAATCATGGAACCGGCTGCTGCTTGCAGCCACGCTCGCCCTGGGCGGAGCGCCTGCGATAGCCGGGGAGCCGACCTACCGGCAGGGCGAGGACATCTTCATCGAGACCGGGGTCGAGGCGCCCGACCGTACGCCGACCTGGTACGCCTCGGTGGTGGCCAGACCGTATGCGCCCGTTTTCGAGATGCTCGCGACCAGAGGAACGCAGGGCCGTTACTACCCCTACACCTATCCCGTCACGCTCAAGGACATCATCCGCTGGCACGGGCACGACTGCGAGGGTCTTACCCACGCGGCGAATGCGGCGCATGTGGCGTTCAGGATCCTGTTCCCCGATGGCATCGTCGACCGCAGCGTCCTGTGGGGTATCAGCGGCGAGTCTCCCTGCTGGTCGGACGCGGTCGCCTTTCTCACCGGCGCACGACTGCAATACGGCAACCTCGGCTACTTCCGCGACAAGGACTACGGCCACGCGATCGTGCTGTACCGCGAGGACACCGGGGTGGCGGTGCTGGCGACCTGGAAGCAGGGCATCAACAATATCCCCGGCGAACCCGTGGTGCTGCCGGAAGCGATCACCTGGCGGCCGAAGATGACGATGGCGGATGTCGAGCGCCTGAAGGCGGCGGTGAAGACGGCGGGCGGCGAGCCGACGCCCTACCAGGTCGACCAGATGCGCTACCAGCAATGGAGCCATCTGAACGACATCCTCAGCCGGCC
>CAUPQO010000128.1:0-9066 GCA_963513295.1 uncultured Hylemonella sp. | reverse complement strand
GTCGACAGCCTGTTGCGCGCGATATCGGACGATCGGCACTTCCCCACCCATCGTCGTTGAATTACGGTCCGCCGTGCCGACCTTGCGTGGGAACGGCGCAGACCGGAACCCCTCAGATCTTGCCGCGCTGCTTGAGCCGGCTCAGCGTCTCGGCCGACAGGTTCATGTAGGCCGCCAACTCCTTCTTCGGTATCCGGTCGAACAGCTCGGGGTGCTTGCGCAGGAAGCGGTGCACCCGGCCGGGGGCGTCCAGCAGGTGCAGCGTGATGGTGTGCGCCATGATTTCGCTCATGAGGTTCATCACGCAGTATTCAAAGATGCGCTTTTCTTCCGGGTGGCGCTCCAGGAAGGCGATCCACTCGGGCATGGGTAGCTTGACCACCCGGGCCTTGGTCACCGAGACGATGCTGTAGGGCGTGGGCGTCTTGAGAGACCATGCTGCATAGCTGGTTTCCATCTCGCGCTCGGCGGCGAAGCGCAGGATCATTTCCTTGCCCTGGGCATTGGCCACCACCCGCTTGAGCACGCCATCGAGGATGAAATACTGCTCCATCTCGTGCACGCCCTGGTGCAGCAGGAAGTCGCCCTTGTTGCAATCCACCACGGTCAGATGCTGCTCCAGCTCCTCGTGCGACGCCACACTCATGCCCTTGAGCACGTTGTTTTGTCGGAGCTGAACCCGAATGATGTTCTTTTCCGGATGGTTCTCGATGGATGTCATGGGCCAGGGATCGCGCGTTCGCGCCGGTAGCGGGCCGGTTTCCTGCGGGAAGCCGGTTATTTGTCCCGAAAATTGACCGTGGTCAATGGCGGAACCTGAATCGTTTTCTATCATAACCCGTCGCTGCAAATAGGCCCTGCCGACGCTGGTCGTATCAGGGCTCTTGCACCACCGGCACCCCCGATTGCGCGCTCCCGGGGCCAGCCGGATTCGAGGAGCCGCAGATACTTGCCAGCCGGGTCGCCCGACTTCCAAAGACGTCAAAAACCGAGAGAGACTACACCATGTCCAACGACGCTCAATCCAGAGAACTGACTGACGGTTTCCACCTGGTCATCGATGCCCTGAAGCTCAACGGCAACACCAACATCTACTGCCTGCCGGGCATTCCGGTCACGGACCAGACCCGCATGATGCAGGCTGAAGGCATGCGCGTGATCTCCTTCCGCCACGAGCAGAACGCCGGCAACGCCGCCGCCATCGCCGGCTTCATGACCGGCAAACCCGGCGTCTGCCTGACGGTGTCCGCCCCCGGCTTCCTCAACGGTCTCACGGCCCTGGCCAACGCCACCACCAACTGCTTCCCCATGATCCTGATCTCCGGCTCCTCGGAGCGCGAGATCGTCGACCTGCAGCAGGGCGACTACGAGGAGATGGACCAGCTGGCCATCGCCAAGCCCCTGTGCAAGGCCGCCTTCCGCGTGCTCAACGCCGAAGACATCGGCGTGGGCATCGCCCGCGCCATCCGCTCCGCCGTCTCCGGCCGTCCGGGCGGTGTCTACCTGGACCTGCCGGCCAAGCTGTTCGGCCAGGCCATGGACGCTGCCGCCGGCAAGGCTTCGCTGATCAAGGTGGTCGACCCAGCCCCGCGCCAGATCCCCGCACCCGACGCCGTCAAGCGCGCGCTGGACCTGCTCAAGGGCGCCAAGAAGCCCCTGATCCTGCTGGGCAAGGGTGCCGCCTACGCCCAGGCCGACGCCGACATCAAGGCCCTCGTCGAGAAGTCCGGCATCCCCTACCTGCCCATGTCCATGGCCAAGGGCCTGCTGCCCGACACGCACGAGCAGTCGGCCTCGGCCGCCCGCTCCTTCGTGCTGCCGGAAGCCGACGTGGTGATGCTGGTGGGTGCGCGCCTGAACTGGCTGCTCTCGCACGGCAAGGGCAAGACCTGGGGTGGCAAGGACCACAAGAACGCCGGTGGCCAGAAGTTCATCCAGATCGACATCTCGCCCACCGAAGCCGACAGCAACGTGGCCATCGACGCCCCGCTGGTCGGCGACATCGGTTCCTGCGTGTCCGCCCTGCTCGCCGGCATGGGCTCCAACTGGGCCAAGCCCCCGGCCGAGTGGACCAGCGCCGTCGCCGAGCGCAAGAACAAGAACATCGCGAAGATGGCCGAGACCCTGGCCAAGGATCCCTCGCCGATGAACTACCACAGCTCGCTGAACGTGGTGCGCGACATCATCAAGGCCAACCCGGACGCCATCCTGGTCAACGAAGGTGCCAACGCGCTGGACTTCACCCGCTCCATCGTCGACATGTACAAGCCGCGCAAGCGCCTGGACGTGGGCACCTGGGGTGTGATGGGTATCGGCATGGGTTTTGCCGTGGCCGCCGCCGTGGAAAGCAACCAGCCGGTGATCGCCATCGAGGGTGACAGCGCCTTCGGTTTCAGCGGCATGGAAGTCGAGACCATCTGCCGCTACAACCTGCCGGTCTGCATCGTCATCATGAACAACAACGGCGTCTACCGCGGCGACGAAGTCAACGTGACCGGTGGCAAGGATCCCTCGCCCCTGGTGTTCGTCAAGGGCGCGCGCTACGACATGCTGATGCAGGCCTTCGGCGGCGTCGGCGTGCAGGCCAACACCCCGGCCGAACTGCGCCGCGCCATGGAAGAAGCCATCAAGTCGCGCAAGCCCACCCTGATCAATGCCATCATCGACGAGAAGGCCGGCACCGAAAGCGGCCGCATCACCAGCCTCAACCCGACCAGCGCCGCTACCAAGAAGCACTGATTTTTCCCAAAGCAACAACCCCACAAGGAGAACTGCACCATGTCCAACAAACCCCTCAAGGGCATCAAGATCATCGACTTCACGCACGTGCAAGCCGGTCCCGCCTGTACCCAGCTGCTGGCCTGGTTCGGCGCTGACGTGATCAAGGTCGAGCGCCCGGGCGCCGGCGACGTCACCCGCAGCCAGCTGCGCGACATCCCCGATGCCGACGCGCTGTACTTCACCATGCTCAACAGCAACAAGCGTTCGCTGACGCTGGACACCAAGACGGCCGAAGGCAAGGAAGTGCTGGAGAAGCTGATCAAGAAGTCCGACGTCATGGTCGAGAACTTCGGTCCTGGCGCCCTGGACCGCATGGGTTTCACCTGGGAGTACATCCAGAAGCTCAACCCCGGCATGGTCCTGGCCTCCGTCAAGGGCTTCAGCGACGGCCACCACTACGAAGACCTGAAGGTCTACGAAAACGTGGCCCAGTGCGCCGGCGGCTCCGCCTCGACCACCGGCTGGTGGAAGGGCGAGAACTCGCAGCCCACCATCTCCGCTGCCGCCCTGGGTGACAGCAACACCGGCATGCACCTGGCCATCGGTATCCTGACCGCCATCATCGGCCGCCAGCAGACCGGCAAGGGCCAGAAGGTTGCCGTGTCCATGCAGGACGCCGTGCTCAACCTGTGCCGCGTGAAGATGCGCGACCAGCAGCGTCTGGAGCGTCTGGGCTACCTGGAAGAGTATCCCCAGTACCCGCACGAGATGGAAGCCTTCAAGGACCGTGTCACCCCGCGCGGCGGCAATGCCGGCGGCGGCGGCCAGCCGGGCTGGATCCTGAAGTGCAAGGGCTGGGAAACCGACCCCAACGCCTACATCTATTTCACGGTGCAGGGCCACGCCTGGGAGCCGATCTGCGACGCGCTGGGCAAACCGGAGTGGAAGACCGATCCGGCCTACACCACCCCGAAGGCCCGCCAGCCGCACATCATGGAAATCTTCGCCACCATCGAAGACTTCATCAAGGACAAGACCAAGTTCGAAGCGGTGGACATCTTCCGCAAGTTCGACATTCCTTGCGCCCCGGTGCTGTCCATGAAGGAACTGCTGGTTGACGAGTCGCTGCGCAAGAGCGGCTCCATCGTGGAAGTGCCGCACCCGGTGCGCGGCAGCTACTTCACCATCGGCAGCCCGATCAAGTTCTCGGACCTCAAGCCCGAAGTCACGGCCTCCCCGCTGCTGGGCGAACACACCGACGAGGTGCTGGCCGAACTGGGTTACAGCAAGGACCAGATCGCGGCCATGCACGGCAAGAAGGCCGTCTGAGCCCCTGCCCTCGCACATGAAAACGGCGCCTTCGGGCGCCGTTTTTTTTGGCGGCGCGACCACCGCCCTGTCGCCCGCGTGACCGCGCTTTTCCCCTCTGACAGCATGTATCAGTGAGGCCGGTCGAGCACATAAAAAACGACAATGTTTCGAGTCGATGAAACCCCTATAATGATCAAGTCATATAGAAGACCCGAGCCTTCTATTCATAAGAATTTTTTATCATTAGAACCAGGAGTTTTTCATGACCAAGGCCCTCGAAGGAGTGCGCATCCTCGACTTCACGCACGTGCAGTCGGGACCCACCTGCACACAGCTGCTGGCGTGGTTCGGCGCCGACGTGATCAAGGTGGAGAAGGCCGGTGAAGGCGATGCCACGCGCGGACAGCTGCGTGACGTCGAAGGCGCCGACAGCCTGTACTTCACCATGCTCAACCACAACAAGCGCTCCATCACCCTGGACACCAAGAACCCCAAGGGCAAGGAAGTGCTGGTCAAGTTGATCAAGGAATGCGACGTGATGGTCGAGAACTTCGCGCCCGGCGCGCTCGACCGCATGGGTTTTCCCTGGGAGAAGATCCAGGAGATCAACCCGCGCATCATCCTGGCCTCGGTCAAGGGTTTCGGCCCCGGCCCCTATGTCGACTGCAAGGTCTACGAGAACGTGGCCCAGTGCACCGGCGGCGCCGCCTCCACCACTGGCGATCCCGACGGCCTGCCCATGGTGACGGGCGCGCAGATCGGCGACAGCGGCACCGGCCTGCACCTGGCCCTGGGCATCGTCACCGCCCTGTACCAGCGCGAGAAGACCGGCCGCGGCCAGAAGGTGCTGGCCGCCATGCAGGACGCCGTGCTGAACCTGTGCCGCGTCAAGCTGCGCGATCAGCAGCGCCTGGAGCGCACCGGTGAACTGCGCGAGTACCCGCAGTACCCCGACATCGAATTCGGCGAAGCCGTGCCGCGCGCCGGCAATGCCTCGGGTGGTGGCCAGCCGGGTTCCATCCTCAAGTGCAAGGGCTGGCAGAAGGACCCCAACGCCTATATCTACTTCATCACCCAGGGCGCCGTCTGGCCCGCGATCTGCAAGATCATCGGCGAGGAAGACTGGATCACCAACCCGCACTTCGCCACGCCGCAGGCCCGCCTGCCGCACCTGAAGATGATCTTCGCCCGCATCGAAGAGTGGACCAAGACCAAGACCAAGTTCGAGGCCATGGACATCCTCAACGAGTTCGACATCCCCTGCGGCCCCATCCTCTCCATGAAGGAGATCGCCGAGGACCCCTCCCTGCGCGAGACCGGCACCATCGTGGAAGTCGACCACCCGGTGCGCGGCAAGTACCTCAGCGTGGGCAACCCCATCAAGCTGTCGGACAGCCCGACCGAAGTCACCCGCTCGCCGCTGCTGGGCGAACACACCGAGGAAGTGCTGCTGCAGATGGGCTACACCAAGGCCCAGCTGGAGGAGCTGCGCGCCGCCAAGGCGATCTGAGCGACCAGACCCCTGCCCGCCTTGCTGCGGGCATGAAAAAAGCCAGGGCCCGCCCTGGCTTTTTGCTTTGCTGCCCGGCAGTTCTCAGGCGTCTGCCAGCGGCGCCGGGCCTGAACTCTCGAAGTAGTAGGCAATGCGCTGACGCGGACCCAGGTACTCCCGTGCGTCGGGCGGCAGGCTGGCCGGCTTGAGGCTGCGGCGAATCCCGATGCCAGGCTGGCTTTCCAGGTCCAGGATCAGCGCCTCGTGCTTGGCCACCGAGGGCTCGTGCAAGATCACGCGGGGCTTGAGCGGTAGCACCGAGTTGACCGACACCACCAGCGCATAGCGCCCGTCGATCAGTTGCACCACCGAGCCCGGCGGGTAGACGCCCATCATGCGGATGAAGGCGCTGAGCACGATGTTGTCGAAACGCGCCTTGTGCTGTGCAAACAGCAGGGACAAGGCCTCGTGCGGGGTGAGCGCCGTCACCAGGCGCACCGGGTTGCACAGGTTGTCGTAACGGTTGACCAGGGCCAGGATGCGCGCCGGCAAGGTCAGGTCGCCACCGGGCGGACGCATGGGGAAGCCGGTGCCATCCATCAGTTCATGGTGCTGGGCGATGGCCATCAGCGCGCCTTCACTGAGCTGCATGCGGTTGGCGATGGCCACGCCCTTGCTGACGTGTTCCTGGTACTGCTTGAAGTCCTCGATCGAGAAACCATCCTCGAACCAGCGCACGCGTTGCGGCAGCTGCAGCTTGCCCACATCGTGCAGGAAAGCCCCCACCCCCAGATCGATCAGGTCCTGGCCGTGCAGGCCCATGGCCTTGCCCAGCAGCAGGCTCATCACCGTGACGTTGACCGGGTGCATGGCGGCACGCTCACCCACGCCCTCGGACAGCAGGCGGATGGCCGCCTCACCGTCGCAGTCCATCTCCTTCACCACGTCCGCAATCATGGCCACGCAGGCGTCGCGCACGGCCAGGGGCTGCTCCAGCACCTGCTCCTGCACGCGCCGGTATTGCTGCTGGGCCTGGCCGAATTTCTGCTCGCAGGCTTTCAGCGTCTTCTGCTGCGACTCGATCAGGGCGGCGCGGCGCCGGCGGAATTCGTGCTCCTGCGCCAGGGCACGTGCTGCCGAGGCCTCGTCCAGGGCCGGCCGGCTGTCCGGTCCGTCCGATGCCGGGTCACTCTTGTCCGGTACGTAACGCAGCTGCTTGAGGCCCAGGCCGCGAATGGTCTCGATCTGGCGCAGGGACGTGATCTTGAAACTGCCGGTCGGAAAGGGGTGCGCCATCCAGCCCAACTCGAGCTCGACGTAGAGCCCGACGCGCAGTTCGGAGATATCGATCAGTTCGGAATCAGAAGACTTCATGGAATTTAGCGCCTGCCACCACCCTGGAATCCGGCAGACGCGCCGATTCTAGTCCAAGGTTTAGGCCCGTGCAGCGCGAGACCCTTGAAGAATCAACAACTTTGCTACAAATCCTGCAGCAGCACCTGAACTTGTTACCGTTTCACCTTGACCCGACCGGCCCCGGGGTCGGCCGGCTGGCCCCAATCGGGTGCGCCACGGCAGCCCAGGCCCGCAAGGATCATGACCGGGATCAAGACACCCGCCCCCGTTACGGACGAATATCATGGTCTGAAGCCCGCCATGAACGCCGCCAGGATATGAACCCGAGCACCGAAACCAGCCCCCCCGTTTTCATCGCCCGCGACCTCTGCAAGACCTACCAGATGGGCGAGGTCCAGGTGAAGGCCCTGCAGGACGTGAACCTGGAGATCCGGCGCGGCGAATTCATCGTGCTGCTCGGCCCCTCGGGCAGCGGCAAGTCCACCCTGCTCAACATCCTGGGCGGGCTGGACCGGCCCAGCAGCGGCAGCGCGCGTTTTGCCGAGCACGAACTCACCGGCGCCAGCGACGCCGAGCTCACCCGCTACCGGCGCGAGCACGTGGGTTTCGTGTTCCAGTTCTACAACCTCATCCCCAGCCTGACCGTGCGCGAGAACGTCGAGCTGGTCACCGACATCGCCCACCTCCCCATGCCAGCGGCCGAAGCGCTGCGCCTGGTGGGCCTGGAAGAGCGGCTGGACCACTTCCCCTCGCAGCTCTCGGGCGGCGAGCAGCAGCGCGTGGCGATCGCGCGCGCCATCGTCAAGCGCCCCGAGGTGCTGCTGTGCGACGAGCCCACCGGCGCGCTGGACTACGTTACAGGCAAGCTGGTGCTGGAGGTCATCGAGCGCATCAACCGCGAGCTCGGCACCACCGCCATCGTCATCACGCACAACGCGGCCATCGCCGGCATGGCCGACCGCGTGCTGCACCTGGGTGGCGGGCGCATCCAGCGCGTGGACGTCAACCCGCACAAGATCAGCCCCTCGGAGCTGTCCTGGTGAAAGCCCGAGCATGAAAGCACTCGACCGCAAGCTGCTGCGCGACCTGCGGCTCATGTGGAGCCAGGCCATCACCATCGCCCTGGTGGTGGCCAGCGGCGTGGCCGGTTTCATCGCCAGCTTCAGCGCCTACGACGCGCTGTCCTGGTCGCGCGAGGTCTATTACACGGAATCGCGTTTTGCCGACGTCTTCGCCAGCCTCAAGCGCGCACCGCTGGCGCTGGAACGCCAGCTCGCCGCCCTGCCCGGCGCCGCACATGTGGAGACTGCACTCACGCAGATCGTGCAGATCGACATTCCCCAGGTCTCCGACCCCATCATCGGCCGCCTGATCGGCATCGACCTGCAGGCGCTGCCGCGCCTGAACCGCCTGCACCTGCGCGACGGCCGCTTGCCCGTCACGCAGCGCGGCAGCGCGCTGGAGGTGCTGGTGTCGGAGGGCTTCGCCATCGCCCGCAAGCTGCAGCCGGGCGACCGCATCCATGCGCTGATCAATGGTAAACGCGAGGAGCTGCTGATCACCGGCATCGCGCTCTCGCCCGAATACATCTTCGCCGGCATGGGCGGCTCCCCCGACCTGCGCGGCTTCGGCGTCTTCTGGCTGGACCGCCACGCCCTGGCCGCGGCCTACAACATGGAGGGCGCCTTCAACCAGGTGTCGGTGCGCCTGGCCCCCGGTGCCAGCGAGGGCCGGGTGATCGACGGCCTGAACCGCCTGCTGGCGCCCTATGGCGGCATCAGCGCGCACGGGCGCGACGAGCAGATGTCGCACATGATCCTGAACTCCGAGATCAAGGAACAGCGGGTCATGGGCACCGTGCTGCCCAGCATCTTCCTGGCCGTGGCCGCCTTCCTGCTCAACGTGGTGCTGAGCCGCCAGATCGCCACCCAGCGCGAGCAGATCGCCGCGCTCAAGGCCCTGGGCTACGGCAACGGGGACATCGGCGCGCACTACGTCAAGCTGGTGCTGCTCATCGTCATCCTCGGCGTGCTGATCGGCATCGGCGTGGGCGCCAGTCTGGGCAACTGGTTCGCCGGGCTGTATGCCGAGGTGTTCCGCTTCCCCGAACTGCGGCATCGCGTACGGCCCGAGCTGGCCCTGGCCGCCACTGCCATCACCCTGGCCGCCGCCCTGGGCGCCACCTG
>CAUPQO010000127.1:0-9107 GCA_963513295.1 uncultured Hylemonella sp. | reverse complement strand
CGGGAGCGGGAGCGGGAGCGGGAGCGGGAGCGGGAGCGGGAGGCTGTTGCCGGGCACGCTCCGTCAGCAGGACTTTCACGCGTTTCAGGGTGACCATGGCCTTCTCCAGGCCTTCCTGGACCGCCTGCTGCAATTCTTCGGTGGAATAGCGTCCGCTGAAATCCGAGGGCAGCGTTGCATCGAATGCTTCGATCTCGAATTTCTTGTAATCCGGCGTGTTGTTTCCCAAGACCTCGGCCAGGGCGTCGTTGATGCTTTTTTTCAGGCTTTCAAGGCTCGGGTCCCAGCGATCGTTGATGCGGGATGCGTCGAACGCGCGCAGTTCCTTGATGCGCCAGTCGATGGTGTCCTGGGGGCTGACGACGGCAGCCTTTTTTGCATTGCCGGATGTTCGCGGGTTGGGAGGCGAGGTGGCCACGTTGGAGTCTCCTTAAGACTAGGGCCTGTTCACACCAATTTCGCAAGTGCGAACATGGTTAAAACCGCGCCAATCTAGGCGCGCGACAACGCCCAGGCTGACCGCCTGGGCTAGGAGTGCAACAACGAGTGGCGCGGTTTTAACCATGTTCCCTCCGGGTTGCGGCCAAAAAAGGCCATGCGGGGTGTTGCGCGGACTTGCCGGAGATTACTCCGGCGGCGTCCACGCGCCTACCGCATGACTTTTTTGATCCGCAACGCATCTTGTGAAATTGGTGTGAACAGGCCCTAGACCATGCAGCGCTTACCGGCGCTTGGAGCCGCCCAGTATGCTCCCCAGCACCCCCCGGATGATCTGCCGCCCGACCTCGCGTCCGATGGAGCTGGCCGCGCTCTTGATCAGCTGTTCTCCGGCGCTGGCGCGGGTGCGTTTGGCGCCACCACCCAGGATGCCGCCCAGGCTGTCGAGCAGGCCGCCGCCGCCGGATTTCTCCGCGGCAGCGGCATCGCCCTGGGCTTTTTCCTGGGCCTGCTTCTGCTGGGTCCGGCTGGCCAGATGTTCGAAGGCCGATTCGCGGTCCAGGGTTTTCTCGTAGACACCGGCCACGACCGAGTTGGCCAGCAGGGCCTGGCGCTGCTCGGGGCTCACCGGGCCGATCTGACTGCCCGGGGGCAGCACGTAGACCCGTTCGGTCAGGCTGGGCCGGCCTTTTTCGTCCAGGAAGCTCACCAGGGCCTCGCCCACACCCAGTTCGGTGATGGCAGCGGCGATGTCCAGGCCCGGTTTCGGGCGCATGGTCTCGGCGGCCGACTTGACGGCCTTCTGGTCGCGTGGGGTGAAGGCGCGCAGCGCGTGCTGCACGCGGTTGCCCAGCTGGCCCAGCACGGTGTCGGGAATGTCCAGCGGGTTCTGCGTGACGAAATACACGCCCACGCCCTTGCTGCGCACCAGGCGCACCACCAATTCGATACGCTCCAGCAGGGCCTTGGGCGAGTCGTTGAAGAGCAGGTGGGCTTCGTCGAAGAAGAAGACCAGTTTGGGCTTGTCCAGATCGCCAACCTCGGGCAATTGCTCGAACAGTTCGCTCAGCAGCCACAGCAGGAAGGTGGCATACAGGCGCGGAGAATTCATCAGCTTGTCGGCCGCCAGCACATTGACCATGCCGTGGCCCTTGCCGTCGGTCTGCATGAAGTCGGCGATGTTGAGCATGGGCTCGCCGAAGAACTTGTCGCCGCCCTGGCTTTCGATCTGCAGCAGGCCGCGCTGGATGGCGCCGATGCTGGCCGCACTGATGTTGCCGTACTCGGTGGTGAACTGCGAGGCGTTGTCGCCCACGTGCTGGCACATGGCGCGCAGGTCTTTCAGGTCCAGCAGCAGCAGGCCCTGGTCGTCGGCGATCTTGAAAACCAGCTGCAGCACGCCTTCCTGCGTTTCGTTCAGGTTCAGCATGCGGCCCAGCAGCAGGGGGCCCAGGTCGCTGACGGTGGCGCGCACCGGGTGGCCCTGGGCGCCGAACACGTCCCACAGGGTGGTGGGGCAGGATTGGGCGGTGGGCGTGGGCAGGCCGCGCTCGGCGATCACCTTGGCCAGCTTTTCACCGATCTTGCCGGCCTGGGAGATGCCGGTCAGATCGCCCTTGATGTCGGCCAGGAAGACCGGCACGCCGATGCGCGAGAAGCCTTCGGCCAGGGTTTGCAGGGTGATGGTCTTGCCGGTGCCGGTGGCGCCGGTGATCAGGCCGTGGCGGTTGGCCTTGTCGGGGCGCAGGAAGCATTGCACGTCGCCGTGCTGCGCAATCAGGATGGGTTCAGCCATGTCAGTCCCTAAAAGTACAATTCACTCCCTATAGCGTAACGAAATTTGAAGGGCATCCCGTGGCTGGACACAGTAAATGGGCCAATATCCAACACCGCAAGGGGCGGCAGGACGAGAAGCGCGGCAAGATCTGGACCCGCATCGTCCGTGAAATCACGGTGGCAGCACGTGCCGGTGGCGGCGACCCGGCCGCCAACCCGCGTCTGCGTCTGGCCATCGACAAGGCCAGGGCGGCCAATATGCCGGCCGACCGCGTCAAGTACAACATCGACAAGGCCACCGGCAACCAGGAAGGCGTGAGCTACGAGGAAATCCGCTACGAGGGGTATGGCATCGGTGGCGCGGCCATCATCGTCGACACCATGACCGACAACCGCGTGCGCACCGTGGCCGAAGTACGCCACGCTTTTTCCAAGCACGGCGGCAATATGGGCACCGAGGGTTCGGTGGCTTTCCAGTTCAAGCACTGCGGCCAACTGATCTTCGCCCCGGGCACCTCCGAGGACAAGGTTATGGAAGTGGCGCTGGAAGCGGGCGCCGAAGACGTGGTGAGCGACGACGACGGCGCCATCGAGGTGCTGACCACGCCTCACGATTTCGAGGCGGTGAAGAACGCGCTGGAGGCCGCCGGCCTCAAGGCCGAAGTGGCCGGCGTGACCATGCGCCCCGAGAACACCATTGAATTGAGCGGGGATGACGCCGCGAAGATGCAGAGACTGCTGGATGTGCTTGAGGATCTTGATGACGTGCAGGACGTTTATCACAACGCAGCGCTTTGAGGCGACACACCGTTCGGGCTGAGCCTGTCGAAGCCTTCGACACTCTCCCGGGCCCAATGATTGCCTCAGGGCGAACGGGTAAGAAAGAAATATGAAAGTCTTAGTGATTGGTGGCGGCGGCCGGGAACACGCGCTGGCCTGGAAACTGGCCCAGTCCCCCAAGGTGCAGACGATCTACGTGGCGCCGGGCAATGGCGGCACCGCGCGTGACAAGCGCCTGGAAAACGTGCCCATCACCGACGTGCAGGAGTTGCGCGCCTGGGCCTTGGCCGAGAAGATCGGCCTGACCGTGGTCGGCCCCGAGGCCCCGTTGGCCGCCGGCGTGGTGGACGAGTTCCGCGCGCACGGCCTGCGTGTCTTCGGTCCCACCAAGGCGGCAGCGCAACTGGAAAGTTCCAAGGCCTTCTCCAAGGCCTTCATGAAACGCCACGGCATCCCCACGGCCGAGTACGACACCTTCTCCGACCCCGTGGCGGCCCACGCCTACGTGGACAAGATGGGTGCGCCCATCGTGGTCAAGGCCGACGGCCTCGCCGCGGGCAAGGGCGTGGTGGTGGCCATGACGGCCGCCGAGGCGCACGAGGCCATCGATTTCATGCTGCTGGACAACAAGCTGGGCGTGAGCCACAACGCGGGCGGCGCGCGCGTGGTGATCGAGGAATTCCTGCAGGGCGAGGAAGCCAGCTTCATCGTGCTGTGCGACGGCAAGAACGTGGTGGCGCTGGCCACCAGCCAGGACCACAAGCGTCTGCTGGACGCCGACCAGGGCCCCAACACCGGCGGCATGGGCGCCTATTCGCCCGCGCCCGTGGTCACGCCGGCCGTGCATGCCCGCGCCATGCGCGAGATCATCCTGCCCACCATCAAGGGCATGGAGAAGGATGGCATCCCCTACACCGGCTTCCTCTACGCCGGCCTCATGATCGATGCCGCAGGCGCCCCCAAGACACTGGAATTCAACTGCCGCATGGGCGACCCCGAAACCCAGCCCATCATGATGCGCCTCAAGACCGATCTGGTCGACGTGATGCTCGCCGCGACCGATGGCAAGCTGGACCAGGTCGAACTGGACTGGGACCGCCGCATCGCGCTGGGCGTGGTGATGGCCGCGCACGGCTACCCCATGAACCCGCGCAAGGGCGACGTCATCACCGGTCTGCCGGCCGATACCGACGAGGGTGTGGTCTTCCATGCCGGTACCACCCTGAAGGACGGCCAGGTCCTGGTGACCGGCGGGCGCGTGCTTTGCGTGACCGCGCTGGGGGACACCACCAGGCAGGCGCAGCAGCGCGCCTACGAGCTGGCCCAGGGCATACGCTTTGATGGCATGCAGTACCGCCGAGACATCGGCTACCGCGCCATCAAAAGCTGATCCCAGCCTGTCCTGATGACCCCGAACGATTTTCCCTTGCCTCATCCGGTGCAGTTCCGTGGCAGCGCCCTGGCGCGCTGGCTGCTGCGTCGCATGGGCTGGCGAGTGCATTTCGATGGCCTGCCCGGCCTTCAGGGTGTGCTGGCGGTCTATCCGCACACCAGCAACTGGGACTTCGTGGTCCTGCTGCTCGTCAAATGGGCCATCGGCATTCCGGTGCGGTTCTGGGGCAAGGACAGTCTCTTCCGTTTCCCCGTTTTCGGGCACTGGATGCGTTATCTCGGTGGCGTGCCGGTGGAGCGAACCAGCGCCAAGGGCATGGTGAGCGATACCGCAGCTCGCATGCAGACGGCGCGGGCGCGAGGTGAATATTTCTGGCTGGCGCTGGCCCCTGAAGGCACACGCAAGTACATTCCGGGCTGGCGCAGCGGCTTCTACCGCACGGCGGTGCAGGCCGGTGTGCCGCTGGCGCTGGTGAAAGTCAATTACACCGGGCGTGAAGTGACGGTGCGCAGTTTCCTGCGCCTGAGCGGCGACGAGGCTGCCGACTTTGCGCGCATCGCGACGGCCCTGGAGGGGGCCGTCGGCTGTCGGCCCGGAAATGCCGCGCCCATCCGCCTGCTCGACGCCAGCGTGCCGCGCAGCGAAACCATCGTGAAATGAACATGAGCACCGATTCCACGCCCGTCCATATCGTCAGCGACTACCTGCGGGGATTGCAGCAACGCATCACCGATGCCATCGCCGCGATCGACGGCAGCAGCTTCCTGGCCGACGCCTGGCGCAAGGACCCCGGTGAGCCGCTGCAGGGGCAGGGCCTGACCAAGATCCTGGAAAACGGCCCGGTGTTCGAACGCGCCGGCTGCGGTTTTTCGCAGGTGCAGGGCCCCAGGCTGCCGCCTTCGGCCACCCAGCATCGCCCCGAACTGGCCGGTGCCCCCTTCGAGGCCATGGGCGTCTCGCTGGTCTTCCACCCGCGCAACCCTTACGTGCCTACCGTGCACATGAATGTGCGCATGCTGGCGGCCAGGGGCAAGGATGGCCAGGAGGTCTGCTGGTTCGGCGGCGGCATGGACCTGACACCCTATTACGGCTTCGAGGAAGACGCGGTGCATTTCCACGCCGTCTGCCGCGACGCGCTGAAACCGTTTGGGGACGACAAGTACCCGCGTTTCAAGACCTGGTGCGACGAGTACTTCTTCCTCAAGCACCGCAACGAGCAGCGCGGCATCGGCGGTGTGTTCTTCGACGACTTCTCGGAGCTGGGATTCGAGGGCAGCTTTGCCATGCTGCGTGCCGTGGGGGATGCCTTCCTGGCGGCCTATCTGCCCATCGTCGAAAAGCGCCAGCACCTCGGATACGGCGAGCGCGAACGTGCTTTTCAGCTCTACCGGCGCGGTCGCTACGTGGAATTCAACCTGGTCTGGGACCGCGGCACGCATTTCGGCCTGCAGTCGGGCGGTCGTACCGAATCCATCCTGCTGTCCATGCCGCCCCTGGTGAGCTGGGCTTACCAGCAGCAGCCCGGGCCCGGCACCCCCGAGGCTGAGCTCTACACCCGCTTTTTGCCGCGGCGTGACTGGATCACGCCTTGAGCCTTCACAAAATCGGCATGTTCGGCGGCGCCTTCGACCCGCCGCATCTGGCGCACCGCGCCCTGGCCCAGGCCGCGATCGAACAACTCCAGCTGGATGCGCTTTGCGTGCTGCCCACCGGCCAGGCCTGGCACAAGAGCCGGCCGCTCACCGCGGCCACGCACCGCCTGGCCATGAGCCGGCTGGCCTTTGACGGCCTGCTACAGGTGCAGCTGGACGACCGGGAAATTCGCCGGGCCGGCCCGTCCTACACCCTGGACACCCTGCGTGAACTGCACGCCGAAAACCCGCAGGCCGAACTCTATCTGGTCATGGGCAAGGACCAGGCCGATGTGCTGCCAACCTGGCGCCATTGGGAGGAGATTGTCCGTCTTGCTATAATTTGTGTAGCTGACCGGGATCTTTTGACCGGCCAGGAAACCCGTTTTGTCCCCCCGCCCGAGATGGCGGGCCGTTTCTGCAAGCTGCAGATGCCGGCCATGGACATCAGCGCCACCGGCATCCGCGCCCGCGTCGCCAGCCGGCAGGGCATTGCCCCACTGGTCAGCCCCGCTGTTGCGCGCTATATTGAACAACATAATCTCTATCAAAGCACCTGATGACCACCGAAACCGCCGCCAAAAAAGACATCCAGAAACTCCAGCGCGCCATCATCGATGGCCTGGAGGACGTGAAGGCCCAGGACATCCAGGTGTTCAATACCGAGAAACTTTCGGCGCTGTTCGAGCGCGTGATGGTGGCTTCGGGCACCTCCAACCGCCAGACCAAGGCGCTGGCGGCCAGCGTGCGTGACGCCGTGCGCGATGCCGGTTTTGCCAAACCGCGCATGGAAGGTGAGGAGAACGGCGAGTGGATCATCGTCGACTGCGGCGCCGCCGTGGTCCACATCATGCAGCCGGCCATCCGCCAGTACTACCATCTGGAAGACCTCTGGGGCGAGACCCCGGTGCGCCTGAAGTTCGGTGCCGACAAGCCGGCCGCCAAGGCGGCTGAAAAGGCGCCGGCCAAGGCCGCCGCCCCCGCCAAGACCGGCAGCCTGCGCCGCGCCAGCGCCGCCAAGCAGGGCGTGGCCGAGGCCTATCCCTCACGCGCCCAGTTGAAGAAGGCTGAGGAGAAGAAGGCGGCCGATCGCAAGAAGGCGGCAGGCAAGCCGGCGGCCAGGAAGACGGTCGCGGCCAAGGCCCCCGCCGCCAAGACCACGGCCAAGACCACGGCCAAGGCCCCGATCAAGACCGTGAAGGTGAACGCGGCCAAGGCGCCGGCGAAAAAGGCAGCGGCCAAAACCGCCGCCAAGCCGGCCAGCAGGGCGGCCAAGGCCCCTGCCAAGAAGACGGCGACCCGCAAGGCGCGGTGAAGCTGCTGATCGTCGCGGTCGGCCAGCGTGTGCCCGACTGGGCGCAGACGGCCTGGGACGACTACGCCAAGCGTTTCCCGCCCGAACTGCGCGTCGAACTCAAGGCCGTCAAGACCGAAGCGCGTGGCTCCAGGACCGTGGAGCAGTTGATGGCGGCCGAGCGCAAGCGCATCGAGGAGGCGATTCCCAAGGGCACCCGCATCGTCGCGCTGGACGAGCGGGGCACCACGCTGAGCACCATGGCGCTGGCGGCCAAGCTCAAGGACTGGCAGCTGGGGGGTTACGACGTGGCCCTGGTCATCGGCGGGCCCGACGGGCTGGAGCCGGCCTTCCGCCAGACCGCCCACGAACGCATCCGCCTCTCGGACCTGACCCTGCCGCATGCCATGGTGCGCGTGCTGCTGGTCGAGCAGCTTTACCGGGCCTGGTCCATCAACGCCAACCACCCCTATCACCGCGAATGAAGCCGGCTTTCATCTATCTCGCGTCCCAGAGCCCCCGCCGCCGCCAGCTGCTGGAGCAACTGGGCGTGCGCCACGAACTGCTGCTGCCGGACCCCGACGAGGACGCCGAGGCACTGGAAGCCTTGAAGCCGGGCGAGGCCCCGGCGGCCTATGTGCAGCGCGTCACCCAGCTCAAGCTGGACGCCGCCCTGGTCCGCCTCAAGCGCCGTGGCCTGCCAACTGCGCCCGTGCTGTGCTCGGACACCACGGTGGCCCTGGGGCGCACCATTTACGGCAAGCCCGAAGATGCGGCCGATGCCCGGCGCATGCTGGCAGAACTGGCTGGCCAGAGCCACCGCGTGCTGACGGCCGTGGCCATCGGGACACCACGTCGGCGCCTGCATGTCCTCAGCACTTCGCGCGTCACCTTTGCCGCGCTGAGCCGCCAGCAGATCGCCGCCTATGTGGCCAGCGGGGAGCCCATGGGCAAGGCCGGTGCCTATGCGGTGCAGGGCAGGGCGGCGGCCTTCATTTCGCATATCTCGGGCAGCTACTCTGGCATCATGGGACTGCCCATGCACGAGACGGCACAATTGCTGCAAGCGTTCGGCTTCAAAATCTAGATTGCGACTCAACGTGTCACAAGAAGACATCCTGATCAACTGGTCGCCGCAGGAGACGCGGGTGGCCGTGGTGGAAAACGCCGCCGTGCAGGAACTGCATGTGGAGCGCGCCAGTGAGCGCGGCCTGGTAGGCAATATCTACCTGGGCAAGGTCTCGCGTGTGCTGCCCGGCATGCAGTCGGCCTTCATCGACATTGGTCTGGACAAGGCCGCCTTCCTGCACGTGGCCGACGTCTGGCACCCGCCGGCCGAAGGCGAGTCGCTCAGTGCCTCGCGCGCCTCGCAGCCCCAGGTGCCGATCGAGAAGCAGGTGTTCGAGGGCCAGGCCCTGATGGTGTAGGTCATCAAGGACCCGATCGGCACCAAGGGTGCGCGCCTGTCCACCCAGGTCAGCATTGCCGGGCGCCTGCTGGTCTTCCTGCCGCAGGATGACCATATCGGCGTGTCGCAGAAGATCCCGCTGGCCCAGCGCGACGAGCTGCGCACGCGCCTGCAGAAACTGGTGGGCGAGCAGGGCGGTGGTTTCATCCTGCGCACCAATGGCGAGGACTCCAGCGATGTCGAACTTGGCGAGGACATCGCCTACCTGCGTAAGACCTGGGCCCGCATCAAGGACGCATCGATGCGTCTGCCCCCGAAGTCCCTGCTGCACCAGGACCTGAACCTGCTGCAGCGTGTGCTGCGTGACCTGGTCAGCGAGCACACGGT
>CAUPQO010000126.1:0-9120 GCA_963513295.1 uncultured Hylemonella sp. | reverse complement strand
GCCCTGGCCAGCGGGCTCGATGCCCGCGCCCATGGCGGGCGCTGGCTGGTGCGCATCGAGGATGTCGATGTGCCACGCTGTATCCCCGGCGCCGAGGGCGTGATCCTGCAGCAGCTGGCCGATTGCGGCCTGTTGCCCGACGAGCCCCCGCTGCACCAGTCGCAGCGCAGCGCGCTCTACCAGCGCGCGCTGGACGATCTGGTGGCGCGCGGCCTGGCCTATCCCTGTGCCTGCTCGCGCAAGGACATCGAGACCGGGCTGCAGCGGCTGGGGCGCAGCAAACCGCGCCACGGCGAACTGGTCTACCCCGGCACCTGTCGCGCGGGCCTGCACGGCCAGGAGCCTCGTGCCTGGCGGCTGCGCGTGCCCGCCGGCACCCTGCTCTGGAACGATCGCCGCCTGGGCGCGCAGGCGCAGGATGTGGCCACCGAGGTGGGTGACTACGTGCTCAAGCGCGCCGACGGCTACTTTGCCTACCAACTCGCGGTCGTTGCAGACGACGGCGTCCAGGGCGTCACCCACATCGTGCGCGGCGAGGACCTGGCCGACAACACGGCACGGCAGATCCTGCTGCAGCGCGCACTGCACCTGCCCACACCGGCCTATCTGCACACCCCCCTGGTCCTGAGTGCCAACGGCGAGAAACTCAGCAAGCAGAACGGTGCCCTGGCCCTGGACACACACGACCCGCTGGCCGCCCTCAACGCTGCGGCAGCCGTGCTGGACCTGCACGTGTCGGCCACGACCGTCGGCGACTGGCTGGCTGCCGCCACGGCGCACTGGGCCGCCCGCTGGGGCCCGGCCGCTAAAATCCAGGGGTGACCGATACCCCCAAGCCCCCCGAACAGGACGCCGCAGCGTCCGCCCCGCCCAAAGACCGGCGACGCCTGCCGCCGCCCGGCGTCGACGTCCCCAAGACCATCAAGAGCTTCGTCAAGCGTGCCGGCCGCACCACCACCGGCCAGGCCAAGGCCTTCGAACTCTATGGACCGCGTTTTGTGCTGCCCTACAGCGCTGCGCCGCTGGACCGTGTCGCCGTCTTCGGCGCCGAGGCGGCTCAGCATCCGCTGATCCTGGAGATCGGCTTCGGCATGGGTGACGCCACCGCGCACATCGCGGACCTGATGCGCGAGAAGAACTTCCTGGGCTGCGAGGTGCACGAACCCGGCGTGGGCGCCCTGCTCAAGCACATCGGCGAACGCGGCCTGACCAACATCCGCATCCTGCAGCACGACGCGGTGGAGGTGCTGGACCACATGCTGCCCGAGCAGAGCCTCGACGGCGTGCACATCTTTTTCCCCGATCCCTGGCACAAGACCAAGCACCACAAGCGCCGCCTGCTGCAGGCCCCACTGGTGGCCAAGCTGGCCGCGCGCCTCAAACCCGGCGGCTATCTGCACTGCGCCACCGACTGGGAACCCTATGCCCAGCAGATGCTGGAAGTGCTGGGCGCCGAGCCCTTGCTGAAGAACACGGCCCAGGGCTATGCGCCCAAGCCCGACTACCGCCCGCTGACCAAGTTCGAGAAACGCGGCCTGCGCCTGGGCCACGGCGTCTGGGACCTGGTCTACACGCGCGTCTGACGCCGCCGGCGGTCATCAGCCCATGAGCCGTCCGCCCCATCAGCACAAGCCCCCCATGCTGGACGGCGTCAGTGCGAGCTGCGTCGCCCTGCCGCACGGTCCGTGGCCACGGCTGATCGACTTCCTGGGCGAGCGGCTGCCCAAGGTCGGCATGGACGAATGGCAGCAGCGCATGGCCCAGGACCGTGTGCTCGACGAGCAAGGTGTGCCGCAAGCTTCCGATGCGCCCTATCGCCCGGGCACGCGCATCTACTACTACCGCGAACTCGAGGCCGAGACCCTCATTCCCTTCGAGGAGGAGGTGCTGTACCAGGACGCACACCTGCTGGTGGCCGACAAGCCGCACTTCCTGCCCGTCACGCCCAGCGGCCGTTATGTGCAGCAGACCCTGCTGGTACGCCTCAAGCGCCGCACCGGCCTCGAAGACCTGAGCCCCATCCACCGCATCGACCGCGAGACCGCCGGCCTGGTGCTGTTCAGCCTGCGGCCGCAGGACCGCGGCGCCTATCAGGCCCTGTTCCGCGAGCAGGTGGTGGACAAGGACTACGAGGCCATCGCCCCGCTGCGCCCCGACATGCCATTGCCCGCGGTGCACCGCAGCCGCATCGAAGCGGACGAGCAGTTCTTCCGCCAGCGCGAGGTGCCGGGCGAGCCCAACAGCGAGACGCAGATCGAGCTGCTGGAAGCCCGCGGTGCCCTGGCCCGCTACCGCCTGCGACCGCGCAGCGGCAAGACGCACCAGTTGCGTGTGCACATGGACGCGCTGGGCCGCCCCATCGTGGGAGACCTCTTTTATCCCGATGTCGTGCATGGCCCGGGCCCCGCGCACGAGGACTGGAGCCGCCCCCTGCAGCTGCTGGCGCGCGGCATCCGCTTCACCGACCCCGTCACCGGTGCGCTGCGCCAGTTCGAAAGCCGGCGTCAGCTGGTCTGGCCCGCGGATGCATGATGTAGCGATCCTTACACTTCATGGCACCGGCCAGCGGCGATACTGGACGTGTACTTTCCCCCCCCTTCCATCTGCACATCATGAAAAAACAACTCACCCTCCTGGCCCTCACCCTGGCCTGCCTGCACAGCAGCCAGGCCGGTGACCTGTCGAACCTGGCAACGCTGAACGCCGCCGAATTCCGCGCCGTCTCCGAAGACCTCGGCGCGGCCCTGAGCTACAAAGCCCTGCTGCCCACCGAGGGCCAGGGCATCACCGGCTTCGACCTCGGCGTGGCCGTCACCAGCAGCGACATGTCCCACAGCAGCGGCGCACTGAACAAGGCCGGTGCCGACCTCACCTCCAGCGCCCTGCAGACCGTACGCCTGCATGCGCACAAGGGCCTGCCCCTGGGTTTTGATATCGGTGGTTTTGTCGCCAGCGTGCCGGGCCTGGACGCCACGCTCAGCGGCGCCGAACTGCGTTACGCCCTGCTGGGCGGCAACGTCGCGCTGCCCGCGGTCGGTGTGCGCGGTGCCTACACGCGCCTGAGTGGCTCCGAACAACTCTCGCTGAGCACCCGCAGCCTGGACATCTCGGTCTCCAAGGGTTTTGCCATGCTCACCCCCTATGCGGGTGTCGGCCGGGTCTGGGTGGACAGCGAAGCGCGTGTCGGCGGCCTGGGCAACGTCAACCCGAGCCTGGGCAAGGTCTACGCGGGCGCCAACCTGGGCCTGGGCCTGATGAACCTGGCCTTCGAGGTGGACAAGACCGGCGAGGCCACCACCTGGGGCTTCAAGCTCGGCCTGCGCTGGTGATCGCCCGGCGCTATAGGGCTATCATTTTTTCCGATGGGTGCTAAGTAAAAACCAGCGGCCCTCCGCCGGTCGTGCTCCCTATACTGCAGGACTGCATCGGCCCGCCTGTGACGGACTGCATCCACCCGAGGAGACCCCATGAAACTCAAGACGCTTGCCCTGACCTTGGGCACCCTGCTGGCCGCTGCGCCGGCCCTGGCCCAGAACTACCCGAGCAAACCCATCACCATGGTCGTGGGTTTCGCCGCCGGCGGGGCCACCGACGCCGTGGCGCGCATCATTGCCAAGCACCTGGGAGATGAGCTCAAGCAGAACGTGATCGTGGAGAACAAGGCCGGCGCCGGCGGCAACATCGCCACCGACTACGTGGCCCGCGCCGAAGCCGACGGCCACACCCTGCTGCTGGGCAGCGTGGGTTCGCTCACGGTGGCACCGCACATGCAGGCCAAACTGCCCTACAAGCCGCTGCAGGACTTCGCGCCCGTCACCATGGCCGTGGTGTTCTCCAACGTGCTGGTGGTCAAGCCCGACCTGCCGGTGAAGAACCTGGCCGACTACATCAAGCTGGCCAAGGCCAAGCCGGGCACCATCACCTACGCCTCCTCCGGTGTCGGTGGTGCCGGGCATCTGGCTGGCGAACTGCTGGAGCAAAGCGCCGACGTGGACATGACCCACGTGGCCTACAAGGGCGGCGGCCCGGCCATGCTGGGCATGCTCGGCGGCGAGGTGGACTCCTTCTTCGGCACCCCGCCCTCGGTCGGCAAGCACGTGTTGGCCGGCAAGGTCCGAGCCATCGCCACCACGGGCGCCAAGCGTGACCCGCTCATGCCCGACGTGCCCACCGTGGCCGAGCAGGGTTACCCCGGCTACGACACCATGAACTGGTACGCCTACGTCGTGCCGGCAAAGACACCGCAGCCCATCGTCACCAAGCTGAACCAGGTGCTGGTCAAGATCCTGAAGGACCCGGTCGTGGCCAAGGAACTGGAAGCCAAGGGCCTCTCCCCCAGCCCCAGCACGCCGGCGGAACTGGGCGCCTACATGAAGCGCGAGTACGACATCTGGGCGGTGGTGGTCAAGAAGGCCGGCATCAAGCCCGAATAAACCTCACCGAGCTGATCCTGCTGCGGGCCTGCACAATGCAGGCCCGTTCTATTTCTGGAGCGCTCAGACCCGCTTGGAGATCGCCGCGACGCCCTCCCCGCCAGTGATAAGCTGGCCGGGTCTGTCTGTTAACCACGGAGTTCCCCATGTCCAGCCACGTCCTGGTCGCCGGTGTCGGCATGATCGCTTTCGCCAAGCCGGGCGCCAACCGCCCCTACCCCGAGATGGCCGCCGAGGCCGTGCGCGCCGCCCTGGCCGATGCCGGCCTGGACTACGCGCAGCTGCAGCAGGCCTATGTGGGCTACGTCTACGGCGACTCCACCGCCGGCCAGCGCGCGCTCTACGAAGTGGGCATGAGCGGCATCCCCATCGTCAACGTCAACAACAACTGCTCCACCGGCTCCACCGCCCTCTACCTGGCACGCCAGGCCGTGGCCAGCGGCGCCGCCGACTGCGTGCTGGCACTGGGCTTCGAGCACATGAGCCCGGGCGCACTGGGCGCCGTGTTCAACGACCGCCCCACGCCCTTCGACCGTTTCGACGAAGCGACCCAGGAACTGGTGGGCCACGCCGAGATCCCGCTGGCCCTGCGTTATTTCGGCGGCGCGGGTCTCGCGCACATGCAGCAGTACGGCACCCGGCTGGAAACCTTTGCCGCCATCCGCGCCAAGGCCAGCCGCCACGCCGCGCACAACCCGCTCGCCTTGTTCCGCAAGGAAGTGACAACCGAAGACGTGATGGCCGCACCCATGCTGTGGGACGGCGTGATGACCCGCCTGATGGCCTGCCCGCCCACCTGCGGCGCGGCAGCGGCCGTGATCTGCTCGGACGCGTTCGCGCAGAAACACGGCCTGGACCGCTCGGTGCGCATCCGCGCCCAGGCCATGACCACCGACACACCCGCCACCTTCGGCGCGCGCGACATGCGCGAAGTCGTCGGCTTCTCCATGGCCAAAGAAGCCGCGCGCCAGGTCTACGAGCAGGCCGGTGTCGGCCCGCAGGACGTGGACGTGGTGGAGCTGCACGACTGCTTCGCGCAGAACGAACTCATCAGCTACGAAGCCCTGGGCCTGTGCCCCGAGGGCGGCGCCGAACAATTCGTGATGGACGGCGACAACAGCTACGGGGGGAAATTCGTCACCAACCCCTCGGGCGGTCTGCTCAGCAAGGGCCACCCGTTGGGCGCCACGGGTCTGGCGCAGTGCACGGAGCTGGTTCAGCAGCTGCGCAGCCAGGCCGGCGCGCGTCAGGTGCAAGACGCCCGGCTGGCCCTGCAGCACAACCTGGGCCTGGGCGGCGCCTGCGTGGTGACGCTGTACGAAAAAGCCTGAGACCCGGAGCCGAGAACCAAGGAGGACCCCCCATGAGCCAGGAACAACATCTGCATCTGCAACACAGCGAATCGGTCGTGGCCCAGATGTCGGCCACCATCTTCGCCGCCTTCGTGCGCAACCAGGTCGTGACACCCGCCAACGAGGACGCGCTGGTGGACAAGGCCGTGTCCATTGCCGCCAGGCTGGCCAGTCGCGCTGAAAAGCTCGTCAAGAGCGACCAGGAGTGGGTGCAGAAAGAAGGCGGCTCCGCGTTTCTCGGCGGCTGAGGCCGGATTGGAAATGCCTGATGAGCTTGTTATCTCCTGTCGTCTCACTGCTTTCCATCCGGCCATCCTGGCGATATGACGGTCATTATTTTTTCGCCAGGACATCGACACCGCTAAGACTCCTGACGCTGTTCAGCTATGAGAGACGTCTGCTGATCGACAAACAGGCGAAGATGATGCGCCTGTCCGTGACCAAGTGGTGGTTTTTTCGGGAAGTCACCGAACTCTCGACCAAGGGCGTCCGAGGCGTTCTGTATCGCTATAAGGACTTTGGCACGGCCTGGTCAGTCAGCCCTTTCTGGATGGGCAGAACAGACGCCGTGGAAATTTTCTCTGTCAGCTTGGCATTGACAGGGCCCGTGCAGACCATCCCCTTGTTTGCATTTGTCGGCGAGGGCAGCACGGAAACCGGATGGAAAGGTGTCATTCTTGGGGGGGACGATGTCCTTGACGTCCGCGGGCCTCAAACTGAAGACAGCAGAAACTTCGTAGACAAGCTATGCCACTCCCTGGGAGTGGACATCCTTGTTGCCTGACAAGTCGAAACCCTGAGCAGCAACCTGCTGCTGGCGCTGGAAGACCGCGAACGCCACCCCCCTTAGACACACTTTTTCACACCCGTCTGACAGGTGCGAAAAGGCCAGGTAACTGTGTCAGTGTTTCGTCGCGCCCCCGTCCTGGGCCGCCGCGTCGAAGCCACCCTTGGCTTTCCACTCGCTCATGCCGCCCTGCAGGATGCGCACGTTCTCGTAACCCGCCAGGCGCAGCGCCAGGCCGGCCTGGGCCGACAGCGTGCCCTGGTTGCAGTAGATCAGCACCGGCTTGTCCTTGGGGATCTCGTTGCGCTTGGCCAGCACCTGGCGCCATTCGATGTGGTGCGCACCGGGAATGTGGCCCTTGTCGAACTGGCCTTTGTCGCGCGCGTCGATGACAAAGAACTTCTTCCAGTCGTCCTTGGGGATCTGTTCGGGGAAGATGGTGGCGCCGCCGTAATCGACGAACTCGAAGTAGCCCTCCATGGCGTCAATGACGGCCTTGTCGTTGGCATGCGCCGGCAGGCTGGCAACACCGACGGTCAGCGCGAGCAGGGAGAGAGTCAGCAGTTTTTTCATGGTTTTCCTTGAGATCAAAAAAGAGATGCGATTCAGGCCGGGTTGAGCCGCGGGTGGGTTTCTTCGCCGAGTTGCCACAGCAGAGCGCCCGACAGCAGCATGGAAATGGCGACGAACCAGAAGGCGCCCTCCATATGGCCGGTGAAATGCGCCACCCCGCCCAGGCCCAGCGCGCCGATGCCATAGCCCAGGTCGCGCCAGAAGCGGTAGATGCCGATGGCCGAGCCACGCCAGTTGGGGTGCGAGATGTCGGCCACGGCCGCGGAGAGATTCGGGTACAGCAGCGCCATGCCGAAACCGGACACCGCCGCCGACAGCGACCACCAGGCCACGCCCGAGCCCAGCAGCATCATGGCCACGCCGGCGCCGCAGATCCACATGCCCACCACGTTGGGCAGATGGCGGCCGATGCGGTCCGACAGCTTGCCGGTGAAGAGCTGCGAGCCGCCCCACACGAAACCGTAGACGCCGATGACCCAGCCCACCTGCGGCAGGCTGAGCCCTTGCTGGTAGAGGAAGACCGGGTAGAAGACCCAGATCAGCGCGTCGACGAACTTCTCCACCAGCCCGGCCTGGCACAGCGCGGCCAGGCGGCGGTCGCGCCAGCTCATCACTGCAAACATGTCCCAGGTCGTCGGCTGCGCCGGCACCTGCGCGGGATAACGCGGCACCGGGCCGGTGGCCTTGCCGGCCGCGTGGCGCGCGCCCTCGGCCTGGGCCCAGGGCAGCGTCTCCTTGACGAA
This sequence comes from uncultured Hylemonella sp., assembly GCA_963513295.1. Classification (GTDB taxonomy): domain Bacteria; phylum Pseudomonadota; class Gammaproteobacteria; order Burkholderiales; family Burkholderiaceae_C; genus Hylemonella. The sequence continues at coordinate 1,232 of CAUPQO010000126.1, read as the reverse complement.
GAACTGCGTCAGCAGCAGGGCCGCGACGATCACCACCAGGCCGAAGATCAGCAGGCCCTGGCGCGGCCCGAAGGCCGTGGCCATGTAGGCGGTGACGATGCCGGCAACGGCCACGCCCACGTAACCGGCGAACTCGTTCAGGCCGATGGTCAGACCGCGCTGGTCGGGCCGCGTGATGTCGAGCTTGGAGGTCTGCGTCATGGACCAGGCAAAGCCCTTGTTCATGCCCAGCAGCACGGTGGCCGCGACGATCCAGCCCCAGCTCGGGGCCCACAGGATCATGAAGGGAATCGGCAGCGCGCTGAGCCAGCCGATCAGCAACACGCGCTTGCGCCCGATGTGCTCCGACAGGCGGCCGGCCACGAAGTTGAGCGTGCCCTTGACGAAGCCGAAGGCCACGACAAAGGAGATCAGCAGCATGAAAGAGCCCTTGGGCACGCCGAACTCGGCGCTGGCCAGGGCCGGCACCACGGTGCGCATCATGCCGATGGTCAGGCCCACCAGCAGCACCTGCAGCAGCTGGTAGACGAACTGGTGCAGGTTGTGGCGGATGCCGTGCAGATAGTCCTGCACCTCGTGGCGGGCGATGCTGAGTTCACTCACGATGGCAATTCGTTCAGGCCGCGATATTGGCCGCGACCATGCGGTCCATGTCGGCCGGGCGCGGCGGGATCTCGCGCGTCAGTTCAGCCACGAAGTCTTCGCGCTTCATGGACAGCGCCGGGTTCCAGCGCTTCTCGAAACCGATGGTGGACGAGGGCTTGCCCGACAGGCCGACACCGCAGGCGCTGCCGGCCTGGTGGCCGGGGTAGATCTCCAGGTCGCTCGGCAGGCCCATGAGCTTGGCCTGCAGCGAGTCGTAGAGCTGGCCCGCCATCTCGCGCTCCCGGCCCGCCAGGTCGGGGCGGCCGACCGCGCCGACGAAGAGCGTGTCGCCCGTCACCACGAACCAGGGCGCGCCGCCGCGGCGCAGGTCGGTCACCAGCAGGCAGATGCTGTCGGCCGTGTGGCCCGGCGTGTGCAGCACTTCCACCTGCACATTGCCCAGGTCCAGCTTCTGGCCGTCGCGCAGGGGCGTGTAGTCGAATTTCACGAAGTCCTTGTCCGACTCATGCAGGCAGTAGGGCGCCCCCAGCATCTGTGCCAGCTTGCGCCCGCCGGAGTAGTGGTCGGCGTGCACGTGGGTGTCGATCACGTGGGTGATCGACACCCCGGCCTTCTTCGCCTCATCG
>CAUPQO010000125.1:0-9212 GCA_963513295.1 uncultured Hylemonella sp. | reverse complement strand
GTGCTCTCCGGTGGTGAAAAACGCCGCGTCGCGCTGTGTAGTTTGCTGCTGTCCAAGCCCGACATGCTGCTGCTTGACGAGCCCACCAACCACCTGGACGCCGAATCAGTGGACTGGCTGGAGCAGTTCCTGCAGCGTTACCCCGGAACCGTGGTGGCCATCACCCACGACCGCTATTTTCTCGACAACGCGGCCGAATGGATCCTGGAAATGGACCGCGGCTCCGGCATCCCCTACAAGGGCAACTACAGCGAATGGCTGCAGCAGAAGCAGGCCCGCCTGGAGCAGGAACAGAAGGGCGAAGAGTCCCGCGCCAAGGCGCTGAAGAAGGAACTGGAATGGTCGCGCCAGAACCCCAAGGCGCGCCAGGCCAAGAGCAAGGCTCGTCTGGCCCGTTTCGAGGAACTGTCCGACTACGAATACCAGAAGCGCAACGAGACGCAGGAAATCTTCATTCCCGTGGCCGACCGCCTGGGCAATGAGGTGATCGAGTTCAAGAATGTCAGCAAGTCCTTCGGCGACCGCCTGCTGATCGACAACCTGAGCTTCAAGGTGCCAGCCGGCGCCATCGTCGGCATCATCGGCCCCAACGGCGCCGGCAAGTCCACGCTGTTCAAGATGATTGCCGGCAAGGAAAAGCCCGACAGCGGCGAGGTCAAGATCGGCCAGACCGTCAAGATGGCCTTCGTCGACCAGACGCGTGACGAGCTGTCCAACGAGAAGACCGTATGGGAAGACGTGTCCGGCGGACTCGACATCCTGACCGTGGGCAAGTTCCAGATGGCCAGCCGCGCCTATTGCGGCCGCTTCAACTTCAACGGCGGCGACCAGCAAAAGCGCGTGGGTACGCTGTCGGGCGGCGAACGCGGTCGCCTGCACCTGGCCAAGACCCTGATCGCGGGTGGCAACGTGCTGCTGCTGGACGAGCCCTCCAACGACCTGGACGTGGAAACCCTGCGTGCGCTGGAAGACGCGCTGCTGGAGTTCGCCGGTTCGGTCATGGTCATCAGCCACGACCGCTGGTTCCTGGACCGCATCTGTACCCACATCCTGGCCGCCGAAGGCGACAGCCAGTGGACCTTCTTCGACGGCAACTACCAGGAGTACGAGGCCGACAAGAAGAAGCGCCTGGGTGAAGAGGGCGCCAAGCCGCACCGGGTGCGCTTCAAGGCACTCAAATAAGATAGCAGCCTCCATCGTCCTTCCAGTAGGAACAGAGCATGAGTCCACGTCCACCAGCGGTCGTTCGCAGTACCCAGCTCGACGGCCTGATCTGGGAAGCTTCCCGACGCGGGCTGGACGTCATGGACAGCCTGCTGCGTCAGACGCGCGAGACCTTGCAGCGTCAGATCGACCAGACACGTGACCTGCTGGCACGTGATGCGCGTGCCCGGGTGGTCTCGGCCCTGGCGCAGTCTGCGCCGGAAATGCGTGCGCGCTTTCCCGAGGCTCTGCAGCGTGCCTTCGAGCGCGAACTGGGGGACAGCCCGGTGACAACCACCCTGGACGCCGGACCGTCCAGCATCAAGTTCGAGCAACTCGAATTGATGGACGAGCAGGAAGTGCAGACGCGCATCAGCGCGGTGCGCGGCCTGCAGCAGGCGCTGATGGACGCCGAGAACGAGCTGACCGAACTCAACACTCTGGTCAGCGCCATCCTGGGCTTCGACCAGGTGCGCCCGGAGCGCAATCCCTTCCGGCCCGAGATCTACGTCGAAGCCCTGCAGGGCCTGATCAGCGAGATGCAGGGCGACAGCGCGGCGCAGACCCAGTGCCGTCAGGTCATGGTGCCCCTGCTGGGCAAGAGCCTGCGCCCGGTCTACCAGGAACTGCTGGCCTATCTGAAGGCGCAGAAAGTCCAGCCGGTACGTTATGCCATCCAGCGCACGGCGTCCTCCGGCGCGGCGGGCGCCGGGCCTGTGCCGAACCAGGTGTCGCCGGCCCGGGAGATCATGGCCGGCCGGCCGGCACCGGGGCAGTCGCCGGGCGTGCAGGGCGGTCTTGCACAACAGGTGTATGCCGGCCAGCTGACCGTGCAGCAGCTGCACGGTCTGGTCTCGGGGGCGACGCCGGACGCCGACCAGCTGGTGCAGGAAGTGGTCCAGCTCATCCTGGCCAGCATCACCGGCGACGAGCGCATCCTGCCGCCGGTGCGTGAGCTTATCGCCGGGCTCAAGCCGGCGCTGCTGCAACTGGCCCGCAACGATCTGCACTTCTTCAGCGACAAGCAGCATCCGGCGCGTCTGCTGCTGGAGGAGCTGGCACAGCACAGCTTCGCCTACGACAGCGTCGCGGCCGAGGGCTTCGACGAATTCCTGGCCGACATGCGCGATGCGCTGGCTCGCCTGAACCCGGCCGCTGGTGCGTCCGAGACCTTCGAGCGCGTGCTGGTGCGCCTGCGCCATATCTGGTCGCAGGCCGAGCAACGCCGCCAGGTGCAGCAGCAGGCCGCCGTGCAGGCCCTGCAGCAGGCCGAAAAGCGCAACCAGCTGGCCAACCAGATTGCACAGCACATCCGCAAGCAGCCCGGTACCGTGCTGGTGCCCGACCTGGTGGTGGACTTCGCCTGCGGCCCCTGGGCCCAGGTCATGGCACAGGCCCAGATCGAGGGCCAGGTCGACCAGCCCGGCGAGCCCGACCACGTGGCCCTGCTCGAAGACCTGTTCTGGAGCGTGCGCCCCGACCAGACCAGACAGCAACCCGCACAACTCGCCAAACTCATCCCGCAGCTGGTGCAGGGACTGCGTCGGGGACTGGAGCGCATCCACTACCCACCCGAGCAGTTGCAGCATTTCCTCGACCAGTTGTTCGCCCTGCACCAGGGCGGGCTCGATGGTGTGTCCGCTGCACGCAGTCAGAAGCTGCTGCCCCAGCAGCCGGTGGCCCGGACCTGGCTGGCGCCCGAGGAGGCACGCGATTCCGGCTTCATGGACGATCTGGGGGGCGGGGAAACGCCCGACTTTGCGTCCACGGTGCCGGCAGACTTTCCGGGCGAATTCCCGGCGACCGAGCCCATGGGGCTGGTGGAGCGGGAGATCGATACCGGGCAGGCACCTCTGGAGAGCGCGGCTGCGGCGCCACTGCTCTCACTCGATCATTTGCAGCAGGGCAACTGGGTCGAGCTGCTGGTGGGCGGTCACTGGACGCGCCTGCAGCTGGCCTGGGTCAACGAGTCGGCCACGCTGTGCCTGTTCTCCAGTGCCAGCGGCTCCAATCACTCGATGACACGTCGCATGTTCGATCGCCTGGTGGCGCAGGCGCAGTTGCGCCTGGTGGCGCAGGGACCGGTGGTCGAGCGCGCCTTCGATGCCGTGGCCGAACTGGCCATGCGCAACAGCGTCTACATGGACATCCAGGCCGATTGAGCGGGCCGGGCGTCAGGATTCGGCGCTGCCGGCGTCGGGTTTGTCCCGGCCGAATTCCTTGCGCAGTCTGGCCAGTTGGCCCAGGCCGGCGGCAATGCGCGCATGCAGCGTGCCCTCGGGAGCATGTCCTTGCGCATCCAGTGTGCCGGCGGGCAGGCCGGTGAGCAGTTCCATGGCTTCGTCCACGGTGCTGACGGCCCAGACGCGGAAGCGCCCCTCGCGCACAGCCTGTACCACCTTGGGCCTGAGCATGAGATGCGCGACATTGCTGGCCGGGATGAGCACACCCTGATCACCGGTGAGGCCGCGCGCCGCGCAGATGTCGAAAAAGCCCTCGATCTTCTCGTTGATGCCGCCCACGGGCTGTACCACACCGAATTGGTTGACCGAACCGGTCACGGCCAGCGACTGGCGCAGCGGCACGCCGGCCACGGCCGACAGCAACGCGGCCAGCTCGGCGACCGAGGCGCTGTCGCCTTCCACGCCACCATAGGATTGCTCGAAGACCAGGCTGGCCCGCAAGGACAGCGGCAGGTGCAGGCCGTAGCGGGCGGCCATGAAGGAAGAGAGGATGAGCACCCCCTTGGAATGGATGGGGCCGCCGAGCTTGACCTCGCGCTCGATGTCGACCACCTCGCCATCGCCCACGCGCACCGTGGCGGTGATGCGTACCGGGTGGGCAAAGGTGCTTTCGCCCAGCGTGATCACCGCCAGGCCGTTGACCTGGCCCACATGCTCGCCCGCGGTGTCCATCAGGATCTGGCCGCGCAGGATCTGCTCCCGGTAGCGCTCCCGGATGCGCTCGTGCCGGTGCTCATGGGCCTGCAGGGCGGTTTCAACGTGATCGAGGCCGAGTTGTGCGGAGCCGGCCTGGGCTGCAAAGTGGTCGGCTTCGCGCATCAGGTCATTGAGCGGCTGGGTCTGGGTGGTCAGGCGTTGCGCATCGCTGGCCAGCCGCGCTGCGTGTTCGATCAGGCGGGCCACGGCGGCGGCTGACAGCGGCCGCAACTGGTCGCGCCGCGCAAGCGTGGCGATCAGGCGCGCATAGGCCGCCGTATTGACCGGGGTACGCTCGATTTCGCTCTCCATGTCGGCGTTGATCTTGAAGAGTGCCGCAAAGTCCGGGTCGTACTGGCTCAGCAGGTAGTAGACGAGCCGCTCGCCGATCAGCACCAGCTTCAGGTCCAGCGGCACCGGTTCGGGCTCCAGCTGGACGGTGCTGGTCAATCCCAGCAGATCAGACAGCGATTCGATACGGATGGAGCCGGCCTTCAGGCAGCGCTTGAGGCCTTCCCATGCATAGGGCTGGGACAGCACCTTGAGGGCGTCCAGGACCAGGAAGCCTCCGTTGGCGCGATGCAGTGCACCGGCACGGATCAGCGTGAAGTTGCTGACCAGCGTGCCCATGTGCACCATGTTCTCGATGCGGCCCAGCAGGTTCTGCAGCGTCGGATGGTCTTCGTAGACCACGGGGCGGTCGCCGTGCGCCGGGTTTTCCACCAGCAGGTTCACCAGGTACCTTTGCAGTGCGAGAGAGCCGGAGTAGGTGGTGGTCTCGGTATCGCCTTCGCTGTGGGTGGAGGCGCGCAGCGATTCGCCGCTCTCGATGATGTCCTGCAGTACAGAGCCCAGGTAGGCCGTCACCTCGGGCAGGTCGGCATAGGACGGCTTCAGGTCCTCGACCATGTGCGACACGGTCGTGCGCAGGGCATCACTGCCAGCCTGCCGCATGCGGTTGAGAATTTCCTGGTGCCAGCGCGGAAACTCGGACATGAGCTTGTGCAACTGCTCATGGAGTTCCCGCAGGTTGCCGGTCAGTTCCTGTTGGCGCTGCGCAGGCAGCTTCTCGAAATCTTCTGGGGAGTAGGGCGTCTCGCCGTCGTCCTTCAGGGGGACGAAGACCAGGCCGTTGGGTGTGCGCACCAGCCCGATGCTGTGCTTGGCGGCTTCCTCGCCCAGCGCCTTGAGGGCGGCGGCCTCGCGCTGCTTGGCCTCTTCCTGCAGTGACTCGATACGGGCGCGATAGGCGTCGCCCTGGAAGACGGCGTTGATGGCTGGCGTCAGCGCCTCCACGAAGTGCTGCATGTCGTCGCGCAGCTTCGGGCCACGGCCGCAGGGCAGGCGCAACAGGTCCGGCCGAGTGGCTTCGTCGAAGTTATAGACGTAGCACCAGTCCGATGGCGGCAAGCCCCCCCGACGTTGGGTTTCCAGCAGTTGCTGCGTGATGGCATGCCGGCCGCTGCCGGACTCACCCAGCAGGAAAAGGTTGTAGCCTTGATGCGGCATCTCCAGTCCCAGCTGCATGGCCTGAACGGCGCGGCCGTGGATCTGGGCCGCTTCGAGATCGGGTAATTCGTCGCTGCTGGCAAACCCCAGCGCGGTCGGGTCGCAGGCCGTGTGCAGGGCTTCGGGTGGGAGCGGGGCGATGGGGCTCATGCGGGTTTCCTGTCGGGCGTCTGCAACTTGCGCCGTACCAGTTCAATGTAGCTGCGCAGGGCATAGAGCTCGTCGGCGTAGGATAGCGGCACACGGATGCGGCCCGCCCGGGACTCCAGCGTGTCCAACTCGTCAAGCAGGGCGGCGCGCGTGTCCTGCGCGGATTGCATGCGTTCCTCGATCTGGCGCAGTTGCCCATACCAGCGGAACACGCGCGAGCGGATGCGGAACTCGTAGAGTGGCGGCACGATACGGCTCAGCGGCAGCAGGATGGCGATGATGATGCCCAGCGCCAGCCACATGCGTTCCAGCAGATTGGCCAGCGTGAAGGACAGGTAACGCTGCAGCAGCGGCACGCCGTTCTTGAGCGCACGCTCGGCTTCCTGGGCCAGCGGGAACTCGGTCTGCCCGGCGTTCGGGAATTCACGGGCACGGTTGAACCAGCCGGCCGGTCCGTGCAGCTTGAGCGCGGCCTGCGAGAACAGCTGCAGCAGCGCCGGGTGCACGTCGGGTGTGGCCAGCAAGGTGGTGGTGGTGGCGATCAGTCGTACATCCTGCGCCGGAATGTCCCGCGCCAGGTCCACCACGCCACGCGGCAGCGTGACCGGTGTGAGAAAGGCGAAGCGGCGCGCATAGGCCTCACTCTGGCTGAAGTCCATCAGCCGCACGTCCGGGGTCTGCAGCAGCATCTGCACCATCAGCGATTCCGGCGCCGAGGCCAGCACCAGTGCGTCGATCTCGCCGGCCAGCAACGCCATCACCGCCGGGGTCTGGTCCAGGCGCGAGAGCTGCATGCTATTGGGGGCGATGCGGTTGGCCTCGAACAGCCGCTCCATCAGGCGCGGCACACCACTGCCCTCGGCGCCCACGTTCAGGCGCAGGCCCTTGAGATCAGCCAGCGCGGCCAGCGTGCCCTGGCGCTTCACCTTGCGCGCGGCGTCGGCACGGTAAAACAGCCAGACCGGTTCGACAAACAGGCTGCCCAGTGACTCGAGCTCGTCGTCTTCCGTCGGCGTGGCCGTGCCGCCCTGCACGAAGCCGATGTCCACCTCGCCCGCACGCAGCAGGGCCAGGTTGTCCGCTGCGCCCTGGCTGGGCCGCAGCGTCACCTGGATGCCGTAGCCCGCCAGGGACTGGGCATAACGCTTGCCCAGCTCGTCATAGGCGCTTTGTGCCGGCCCGGTGGCCAGCGTGATGCGCCGCGGCGGCATCGGGTCCAGCCACCAGTAGGCCAGCGTCAGCAGCAGCAGGGCCAGCAGCACAAAGGGCGCGGCCGAGGCCCAGAGGTCGCGCAGCGACAGCAGGGTATGGCGCAGGACAGCCGGCATGCGTGTGCTTCAGCTGGCCGCGAACTCGGCCGCACTGGGCCAGTGCTGCTCGCCGACCGTCAGGCCCTGCGCCGCCCACACCGCATTGACCACGGCGCGTGCGGTGGCCTCGGCCGCCAGCGTGGCCAGCAGCAGCATGTCGGCCTGCTTGCCGCTGGTCCCGGTGCCCAGGGCGAACAACGTGTCGCCATCGAGCATGGTGTGCACGGGGTTGATGCAGCGTGCCAGCCCGTCATGGGCCACCTGGGCCAGGCGCTGGGCCTGGGGCTTGCTCAGCACGGCGTCGGTGGCGATCACGCCGATGGTGGTGTTGCTGCCGGCCAGCAGGTGCTGTGGCGTGTGCCCGGCGAGCAAGGCGTCGCGTGTGTTCTGCAGCGTCTTGCCGTCGCGCGTGCGGGCGCCGGCGATCACCTGGCCCGTTGCCGGTTCCAGCACGTCGCCCACGGCATTGCAGACCACCAGCGCACCCACGGTGACACCGCCGGCGCTGACCGAGGCCGTGCCCACGCCGCCTTTCATGGCGTGCGCCAAACCCAGCAGCTTGCCCACCAGCGCCCCGCTGCCCGCACCCACATTGCCCTGGGCTGGCGCGCTGCGGCTGGCAGCCCCGCAGGCCTGGTAGCCGGCCAACGCATCAGGGCGGATACGGCCGTCGCCCACGCCCAGATCGAAGACCACGGCCGCCGGCACGATGGGCACCAGACCGTGGCCCGTGTCCAGGCCGATGTCGTTCTCTTCCAGCCAGCGCATCACGCCGCCGGCGGCGTCCAGGCCCCAGGCGCTGCCGCCTGCCAGCAGCACGGCGTGCACATGGGGGACCAGGTTGCCGGGGTGCAGCAGATCGGTTTCGCGCGTGCCGGGCGCGGCGCCGCGCACGTCCACGCCGCCGACGGCGCCGCTGCGTGCCAGGACCACGCTGCAGCCGGTGGGCCGGCGCGTGTCGCTGTGGTGTCCGACCTCGATGCCGGCCACGTCGGTGATGGCGCCCGGGTAGGGCAGCTGGGGGAAAGTCATGCGCCGATTATGCGCAGCACAGGCGCGTGGGCCTAATCGATGACCTGGATGCGCACCGGCACCACGCCGGCATTCAGGCTGGCGATGGACTTGAAGGCCGAACTGGAGAGGTCGATCACGCGACCCTTCACAAAAGGCCCGCGGTCGTTCACGCGCACCTGCACGCTTTTGCCGGTCTGCGTGTTGGTGACCTTGAGCCGGGTGCCGAAAGGCAGGGTGCGGTGTGCCGCCGTCAGCTTGGCCTGGTCGAAACGCTCGCCGTTGGCCGTCTTGCGGCCGTGGAACTCGTTGCCGTAATAAGAGGCCTGGCCCGATTCGCTGTGGCCGCTGGCCGCACTGCCGCCGGATTTGGGGGTGCTGCTGCAGCCCACCAGGACCAGCAGGGCCAGCGCGCACAGCCCCCCGGCCAGCCAGCGGGCCGGATGTCCACGGAGTTCCTGGTGCAGGGCGGTAGCGGTCATGCGCTCCACTATAGCGACTGGCCCGGCCCGGAGGATGCGTGCAGGGCCAGCTTGTTGCCAGCGTGCTGCAGTGGGTCGATGGAAGGTCGTCCGCCCCGATGGGTGGTGGCCCTGCCGGCAGGACTGACAGAGGAGGATAATTTCAGTAAACTGTACAAATATACAGTTATTGATGTGATGCTGCGGCATCAGAACAGGCCGGTGCCATGAGCGAATTCAAGATCCCCCTGCAGGCCCTCAAGGGCCGGGGCGCCGCCACGCGCAATGCCCACCGTTTCGAACAGGATGTGCGCGCGGCTTTCGACGACGGCTGGTCAACCTGGGATGAGGCCTTGTCCGAGGTGGCGACGAAGCCGCGCACCGAACTCCGCTGGGAGGATGCGCGCAGCGCACTGGTCAGCAACGATTCGCCGGACATCGCCTTCGACCAGTCCATCAACCCCTACCGCGGTTGCGAGCATGGCTGCAGCTACTGTTATGCCCGGCCCACGCACAGCTACCTGGGCCTGTCCCCGGGGCTGGATTTCGAGCGGGTGATCATCGCCAAGCGCGGCCTGGCGGAATTGCTGCGAAGCGAACTCATGGCGCGTTCCTACCGGCCCAGCATG
>CAUPQO010000124.1:0-9257 GCA_963513295.1 uncultured Hylemonella sp. | reverse complement strand
GTATACCGGCTCCTGCACCCTCGTGGGCGCCGGCCCCGGCGACCCCGAACTGCTCACGCTCAAGGCCCTCAAGGCCATCCAGCGCGCCACCGTGCTGCTGGTCGACAACCTGGTCAACGAGGCCATCGTGGCGCATGCCGCGCCCACCGCACGCATCGTCCACGTGGGCAAGCGCGGCGGCTGCACCTCCACGCCGCAGTCCTTCATCGAGAAACTCATGATCACCGCCGTGCGCGAAGGCGAGCACGTGGTGCGCCTCAAGGGCGGCGACCCTTTCATCTTCGGCCGCGGCGGCGAGGAAGTGGAGCACCTGCAGGAAGCCGGCATCCGCGTGGATGTGGTCAACGGCATCACCTCGGGCCTGGCCGCCGTCACCTCGCTGGGCGTGCCGCTGACCCACCGCGAACATGCGCAAGGCGTGCTCTTCCTCACCGGTCATGCCAAACCCGGCGCCAGCGGCCCGTACTGGGCTGCCATCGCGACCACCGCGCACGCGGCCCGGCTCACGCTGGTGATCTACATGGGCGTGAGCGGCGCATTGCCGATCGAACGGGGCCTGCTGAGCGGCCTGCCCGGCAACACGCCGGTGGCACTGGTGCAGCACGCCTCGCTGCCCACACAACGCCACGCCCTCACCACACTGGATCAGTTGCACGCCACCCTGGTGCGTGAAGAACTCGGCAGCCCCTGCGTCATGGTGGTGGGCGATGTGCTGCAGGGCGTGTGGCAGCTGGCGCAACAGCCGCCGCAAGCTGGCCCGAGGTTTGCTTTGGGTATGTGAACGGGGCCAACGGGTCCCGTCCTCGAACCGGGCCCCGACATGAACCACCTGCCTTCCACCGTTGTCACATCCAACGCACCCCGCGCCCCGGGCAGGACCCCGGCCATCGTGCCGGCACATATCACCGGCCTCTCGCTGGTCAACTTGGCCGCACGCCAGCGCATGCTCTCGCAACGCATGATCCTGCAGACCCTCCTGGCGGCGCGCGGTGATGCCCAGCGCCTGGCCGAAGCCCAGCGCAGCCTGCAGATCTTCACCGAAAGCCAGCTGCACCTGCTGGCCACTAGCGATCAGCTGGAAGCCGCCAGTGCGCAGAAGATCAAGACCACCTACGACGGCGTGCGCGGCGTGGGCACCGTCATCGAGACCTTCATGAAGCTCATGCGCCGCACGCTGGAGCAGATCGAACGCAAGGCCCCGGGCGTGGCCGAATCGCTGATCGAGCTGGTCGGCCACACCGACCGCATCCTGGAGGCGCTCAACACCGCGACCACGGCCTTCGACGACATCACCAAGGCCAAGTCCGAGGCCATGATGAAGGAGCTGGCGGGCATCGTGGGCGACATCCAGAGCGTGGCCAAGGAGGCCAAGGTGGTGAGCTTCAACGCCCAGATCATGGCCGCACGCGCCGGCCAGCACGGCCGCGAATTCGCCGTGGTGGCCAACGTGCTGTCCGACATCACGGGCGAGATCGACGGCCTCACACGCAAGGCCGCCGTGCTGGCCGACCGCAACAAGCAAGCGGCCTGAAGGCGCCGCGCCCGGCGTCGGCCCTGCCCCCGGGCCGGCGCTACACTGCTGCCCAAAGCCGTGGTGAGCGCCACGGCCACACACCAAAGGGGGGCACGCATGCTGAAAGAGCTCAATGAACTCGCCGAGGGCGCCGGTGAACTGAAACCCGGCTCCGGCCTGGTGACCGGCGTCATCGCCCTGGCGCTGGCCTTCCTCTGCTTCCTGGGCGTGCTGGCCTTCCTCTTCCCCGAGTACCTGACCACGCCGGAGCTGCGCCGCAGCTACAACGTGGAGACGGTGCGCACCATCATGTTCATCGCCATGGTGGTGGCCGGCGGCCTGTCCCTGGTCAATGTGCTCTTCAACCGTTCGCGCTGGCTCTCGGCCTTTGCCTTCCTGCTGGTCGCGCTGACCGCCCTGCTGGGTGGCCACAAGGTGCCGGTGAACGACTTTGCCGACAACACCCCCTACATCGGCCTGGACTGGTTCATCCTGGACCTGCTGGGCTCCTCGCTGATCTTCATCTTCGTCGAGAAGCTCTTCGCCCTGCGCAAGGACCAGCCCGTCTTCCGCCCCGAATGGCAGACCGACCTGCACCACTTCATCGTGAACCACATGGTGGTGGGTTTCATCCTGCTGGCCACCAACCTGCTGGTGCACCGCCTGTTCGGCTGGGCCGCGGCCGACGGCATCCAGGCCTGGGTTCGCGACCTGCCCTTCGTGGCGGCGGTGCTGCTGATCCTGCTGGTGTCGGACTTCGTGCAGTACTGGACCCACCGCGCCTACCATGAGGTGCCCCTGCTGTGGCGCCTGCACGCCGTGCACCACAGCGCCAAGAGCATGGACTGGCTGGGCGGCTCGCGCCAGCACATCCTGGAACTGATGATCACCCGCACCCTGGTGCTGGCGCCCATCTTCGTGCTGGGTTTCTCCAAGGAAGTGATCGACACCTACATCGTGATCGTCGGTTTCCAGGCGGTGTTCAACCACGCCAACGTCAGCGTGCGCCTGGGCCCGCTGCGTTACATCATCGTCACGCCCAACTTCCACCACTGGCACCACAGCCAGGACAAGGAAGCGCTGGACCGCAACTACGCAGCGCACTTCGCCTTCCTGGACTACCTCTTCGGCACGGCCGTCAAGAGCACCAAGCTCTGGCCCGAGCGCTATGGCGTGCTGGGCGACTACGTGCCCAACGGCTTTTTCAAGCAGCTGAAGTTCCCCTTCACCTGGAAAGGCTGATGCAGCGCTTTGACGTCGTCATCATCGGGGCCGGCGCCGCCGGCCTTTTTTGTGCCGGTGTGGCCGGCCAGCGGGGCGCCAGGGTGCTGGTGATCGATCACACCCCCAAGGTGGCCGAGAAGATCCGCATCTCGGGCGGCGGGCGCTGCAACTTCACCAACCGCGACATCGACGTGCGCCAGCCGCACAAGCACTTCATCAGCGAGAACCCGAACTTCTGCCGTTCGGCCCTGAGCCGTTACACCCCGGCCGACTTCATCGCCCTGCTGCAACGCGACGGCAGTGCCTTCCACGAGAAACACAAGGGCCAGCTTTTCTGCGACCGTTCTGCCGACGACGTGATCCAGCTGCTACTGCGCGAGTGCGAGAAAGGGGGCGTCACGCGCTGGCAGCCCTGCGGGGTGCAGGCCGTGCGCCATGGGGCCGCGGGTTATGAACTCGACACCGACCAGGGCCCCGTCACTTGCAAGTCCCTGGTCATCGCCACCGGCGGCCTGTCCATCCCCAAGATCGGCTCTACGGATTTCGGCTACCGCATCGCGCGGCAGTTCGGCCTGAAGATCGTCGAGACCCGCCCGGCCCTGGTGCCGCTGACCTTCGACGGCGTCGCCTGGGCGCCCTACGCCGGCCTGGCCGGCCTGGCCCTGCCGGTGCAGATCGAAACCGGGGCCAAGAAAGAGCGCATGGCCTTCCTGGAAGACCTGCTGTTCACCCATCGCGGCCTCTCGGGCCCGGGCGTGTTGCAGATCTCCAGCTACTGGAAGCCCCAGACCCCCATCCGCATCAACCTGGCGCCGGACCGCGAGCTGCTGCCCCTGCTGCAGGACGCCAAGCTGCGTTCCCGCAAGCTCATCGTCAATGAACTGGCCACCCTGCTGCCCAGCCGCCTGGCCGAAGCCTGGGCCAGCCAGGACCCGGCCTGGGCGCGGCCCATCAACGAAGCCGCCGACAAGGCCCTGGCCGCCCTGGCCGAAAAACTCAGCCGCTGGGAGCTGACCCCCACCGGCACCGAGGGCTACGCCAAGGCCGAGGTCACGGCCGGCGGGGTGGACACCCGGGAGCTGTCCAGCCAGACCATGGAGGCCCAGAAACAGCCGGGGCTGTATTTCATCGGGGAGGTGGTGGACGTCACCGGGTGGCTGGGGGGTTACAACTTCCAATGGGCTTGGGCGAGCGGCCATGCCGTAGGCATGGCCGTCGCCCAAGCCCAGGGGCCAAACTAGGCTTCCCCCCCGGCGCCCCCACTGCGTGTGGGGCGCCTGCCCCTCCAGGGGCAGCCACGCTGGGCGTGGCCCCGGCCATCTGCCGGGTTGCTGGCCCCGCTTAACCCGCTATAATGCTGGACTTTGCTGGCATAGCCCCGCCGGCCAAATACTAGTTACAGGCGGGGCATTTCGCGATTCACGGCGTGCAGGCCCGATCTCCTGCCCACCCTCTGTCCGCACATTTCGGAAACCATGACGTAATGACGACCATCCGTGTTAAAGAAAACGAGCCGTTTGACGTGGCTCTGCGCCGCTTCAAGCGCACCATCGAGAAACTGGGCCTGCTGACCGACCTGCGCGCCCGCGAGTTCTACGAAAAGCCGACGTCCGAGCGCAAGCGCAAGAAGGCTGCCGCCGTCAAGCGCAACTACAAGCGCATCCGCTCGATGCAGCTGCCCAAGAAGCTGTACTGACAGGCGCCGGGGTCCCAGACCTCAAAGCATGCAAGAACCCGCGCCCGGGACGCCAGGCGCGGGTTTTGTTTTTTCTACGGAGAAGAAGATGTCCCTCAAAGACCAGATCACCGAAGACATGAAGGCCGCCATGCGCGCCAAGGACAGCGAGCGCCTGGGCACCATCCGCCTGCTGCTGGCTGCCATGAAACAGAAGGAAGTGGACGAGCGCCTCACGCTGGATGACACCAACGTCGTCAGCATCATCGACAAGCTCATCAAACAGCGCAAGGACTCGGTCGCTGCCTATGTGCAGGCCGCGCGCCAGGACCTGGCCGACAAGGAAAGCGCCGAGATCAAGGTGCTCGAAGCCTACCTGCCCCAGCGCCTCTCGGCTGATGAAGTGCTGACCGAAGTGAAGGCCATCGTGGCCGAACTCGGCGCCAAGGGCCCGGGCGACATGGGCAAGGTCATGGGCGCGGTCAAGACCCGCCTGGCCGGCAAGGCCGAAATGGGCCAGGTCTCCGCCGCCGTGAAGGCCGCGCTGGCTGGCTGATCAGCCCCCGGCGCTGACTGGCGCCGGGAAGCGGAAGCGCAGCTGCCGGTCGTAGGTCCGGTAACCGAGCCGCTGGTAGATCGGTTCGCCAAAGGGGCTGGCCTGCAGCGTCACCACCCGCGCGCCGGCAGCGAAACCGGCATTCGTTGCCAGCCGCGTGCACAGCTCGCCCAGGCCCGAGCGCCGCGCCGCCGCCGCCGTGCCCACCCAGTACACCCCGGCACCCTCGCCGCTGAGCAGCGTCAACGCCGTGGAGACCGGCACACCGTCGCGGTAGGCGACAAAACCCACGATGCGCGGCGACAGCACCTCCTGCGGCCGTCCGAAAAACACCCGTGTCTCGGCCGCCGGCAGCTTGAGCGCCTCGTAGGCCTCGGCGTTGATGGCCACGGCGTCCTGCACATGGCGCAGCTCCGTCATGCGTTCGATGCGAATGCCGGCCGGCACCGTGGGTTCTTCCACGGCTTGCTCGATCAGCATGCAGGGGCTGTCCGCCAGCGGCGTCATCCCTGCGGCCTGTAGCGTGGCGATCAGGTCCGCGTCACGGCTGGCCCGTGCCAGCAGCGTGTAGCCGCGCTTGCGTTGCGTGAAGAAAGCCTGCGCCCGCTGCAGGACCTCGGCTGCCGGAACGCCGGCATCGACCCGCACCACGCAGTTGCGGAAAGCCCCGGGAAAGGCATTCGCTCCTGCCATCAGCAACACACCGCCCTCTTCCACACAGGTACAGGGCTGCTGCCAGCGCGCATGCTCACGCAGCGCTTGCAACAGATTGGCGTCGGCGAGGTCGTCGCGGGATGGGGTCATAACAAGTTCAGGCCATTCGCTGTGGTTCTGCTTCGCGATTACCCATAAGGACAAGCTCAAGGCTCTCAATTTGGACGCCAGAATTGCTACCCGAATCTTTCCGCATGATGGCAACCATTGTCGTGAATGCCCGTCGCTCGTCCTTTGTTTTCATCTTTGCGCCAAGACGCTCGAACGTGGCGAACGCTTCAACGGCTTGTGTAGATCCGTATAGACATATGCGTGCCTTTGCATCGGCTGTTCTTGCGAATATTTCGCGAATTTCGTTTGGCTGAGCTTTGGGCGCGAGTTGAGCTTGCTCGCAGACACTCCTCAGATAGTCGGTGTAGGCCTGAGTTCGAAGACCGCGATAGTGCTTCTGGTTCTCAAGGTGGCGAGTGAAGAAGTACTGAAGCACTGCGCCAACGACTGCCCCAAGAAGCGTGAATATTGCTGCGTTCATAGCGCCTTTCCGAGCGGCCTAATGCGTTGTAGACCGCAGCACTTGTTGAGAAACGAACATTTACTTTTCG
Source organism: uncultured Hylemonella sp. (assembly GCA_963513295.1). Classification (GTDB taxonomy): domain Bacteria; phylum Pseudomonadota; class Gammaproteobacteria; order Burkholderiales; family Burkholderiaceae_C; genus Hylemonella. The sequence continues at coordinate 2,973 of CAUPQO010000124.1, read as the reverse complement.
GATTCTAGGTTTCGTCTCCCACAAAACCTATCCCCCAAACGGGGGATAAAACCACAGCCTCAACGCCGCCCCGCCCACCAGCCCCCGCTCTGGTTGACCAGCATGCCGCACAACACGGCCACGGTACCGGCCCACTGCCAGGCGCTGGGCTGTTCGCCCAGCAGGGCCATGGCGGCCACCAGGCCCACCACGGGCACCAGCAGCGAAAAGGGTGTGACACGGCCGGCCGGGTGGCGCTGCAGCAAGCGCGTCCAGAGGCTGTAGGCCAGCAGCGTGGCCAGCAGGGCCAGGTAAAGCACGGCGAACAGGGCCTTGCCGTCGAAGGCCAGCAGCTGTGCGCTCATCTGCTGCGGGCCGTCCACCCACCAGGCAAGCGCGAAGAAGGGGAGGATGGGCACCAGGCTGCTCCAGACGATGAAGGGAAAGGGCTCGTAGTGCCCGGCCTGTGCCGCCTTGCGCGCCACCAGATTGGAGACGGCCCACATGAAAGCCGCACCCAGGGTGAGGATGAAACCCGCCAGCGTCATCTGCTGCGCGCCCTCGCCGTGGGCGCCGGCGATCATCAGCAGGCCGGCGAAGGAAATGCACAGGCCCAGCCACTGGACCAGCCTTGCGCGCTCGCCCAGCAGCGTCACGGCCATGAGCAGTGTGAAGAAGGCCTGGGTCTGCATGACCACCGAAGCCATGCCCGCCGTCATGCCCAACTGGAGGCCCAGGAACAGGAAGCCGAACTGGCCCACACCCTGCGCCAGGCCGTAGGCGACGACGTAGCGCCAGGGCAGCGTGGGCCGCGGCACGAAGAGCAGAAAGGGCAGCGAGGCCACCGTGAAACGCAGCGCGCCCAGCAGCATGGGGCTGAGCGACTGCAGGCCCAGCTTCATGACGACGAAGTTCAGGCCCCAGATGACGATCACGCCCAGGGCGCGCAGCAGGTCCCCCTTGGAGAGTGCACGCTGTGTCACGCGGCTTCTCTCCGCGTCACCGGGCGCCCCTGGCGCTCCCGCGCGGCGATGAAGGCGTCCAGCGCCTGGGCGCTGGACTTGCGCGGCACGTAGCCGAAGCGCTGCTTGAGCGCGGTGTTGAGCAGCACGGGCCGGTAGCGCAGGAAATCCAGTTGCTCGGGCCCGTAACGGGTCAGGCCCAGCCGCGAACCGATGGCCAGCGCGGCGATTAGCAGCCAGGCCGGCAGTTCGCGCGTGCGCTTGCCCAGGCGCAGGGCGATCTGGTGGATGGTGAGCGCGCCATCGCCGGCCAGGTTGTAGCAACCGGGCTCGGCGCCTTCCAGGGCATGCAGCATCGCACCGGTCACGTCCTTGTCCCAGATGAAAACGAAGGGGCTGTCGATGCCGCTCACGGCCATCAGGCGGGTTTTATCAAAGTGAGCGGTGATCTGGTTGTCGACCCGCTCACCCAGGATGGTGCCGATGCGAAAGACCGTTTGCGCCAGCTGCGGGTGCTTCTGGCGCCAGACGGCCAGCATCTCCTCCACCAGGCGCTTGTGGTGCGCGTAGGCAAAACTCTCGTTGCCGCGCAGCGCATGCATTTCCGTGAGCCAGGGCGCGTTGTCGGCGTGGTAGCCGTAGGCCGCGCCGCTGGAGGACACCAGCACATGGGACACACCCTCGTCCACGCAGGCCTGTAGCACGTTGCGCGTGCCGTTCACGTCCACGTCGTATTCGAAGGCGCGGTTCGAATCGCGCCCGGGGGTGACGATGGAGGCCAGGTGCACCACGGTGTCGATGGCGTGCTCACGCAGGGTAGCCCGCAGGGCCGGGTCGCGCACGTCCTGCTGGCGGTAGAGCACGCCGGCTTCGCGCCTTTGCATGGGCACCTCGCGCACGTCCAGCGCCAGCACCACGTCGGTTTCGTCGCGTCGCGTCAGGGCGGCGATCACACCCCGACCCAGGAAACCGTCGGCCCCCGTGACCAGGATGCGCCGCGCGCGCGGCGTAGCGTTCATGCTCATGCGCGCAGCTCCTCCGGGGCCGGCACCGGGGCACGGCGCCCCCACCAGCTGGCCAGGGCCAGGCCGGCGATGATGTCCCAGAAGCCCCAGACCCCGGCCACCACGGCCATGCCGCCCAGGCCGCCGAAGAAGCTGAAGATCAGCACCAGGCCCAGGCCGGCGTTGCGTATGCCCACCTCGATGCTCACGGCGCGGCGGTCGTAGTCCTGCAGGCCCGTCACGCGCGCGCAGACGTAACCCGTGCCGAAGGCCAGGGCATCGTGCAGGACCACGGCCAGCAGCACCAGGCCCACGTAGTCGAGGAAAAAGCGCCAGTTGCCCGCGATGGCACCGATGATGAAAGCGATCAGTGCCAGGAAACTCACGATGCGCGCGGGTTTCTTGACGCGCTGCGTGAAGTTGGGCAGCTGGTGCGCGCACAGCAGGCCCAGCACAAAGGGCAGGCCGATGATGGCCACGATGTGGCCCACCATCTCGACCGGGTCCAGCGCAATGGTCTTGAGCAGGGCCGAGGCATCCGGATGCAGGCTGCCCCAGAAGGCGAAGTTCAGCGGCATGACCACGATGGCGATGGCGTTGGAGATGGCCGTCATGGAGACCGACAGCGCCACGTTGCCGCGCGCGCGGTGCGTGAGGATGTTGCTCACATTGCCCGGCGGGCAACAGGCCACCAGGATCATGCCCAGGGCGATGCTGGGGCCCACGCCCAGCAGCAGGGTGAGCACATAGGTGACGGCGGGCAGCACGATGAACTGCGCGGCGATGCCCACCGTCATGGCCCAGGGCATGCGGGCCACGCGTTTGAAGTCCTCCACCCGGGTGTCCAGCGCAATGCCGAACATCAGGAAACCCAGCACGGCGTTGAGCACCATCAGCGAAGCGGGGTTGAAGTTCAGGCGTATTTCGTCGACCGGCAGCATGTGTATCTCCCTGTGATCCGTGTGATCAGGCCAGCGCGGCCGTGGCCTGGCGCACGGCGGCGCGGTAGGTGTCCTTGTGGACGTAGT
>CAUPQO010000123.1:0-9334 GCA_963513295.1 uncultured Hylemonella sp. | reverse complement strand
GACCTGGACCATTTCAAGCACGTCAACGACCAGTTCGGCCACAAGACCGGCGACGAGTTGCTGGTGGCCCTGTCGGCGGCCATGCGCAAGTGCCTGCGCGCCGGCGACACGCTGGCCCGCTGGGGGGGTGACGAGTTCGTGGTGCTGCTCACCGACCTGGGCAGCCAGCTCGACGCGGAGGAGGCCATCGCCAAGCTGGCCGGGGTCTGCCAGTCGCCGATCCAGCTGGGGGGAGGGGAGTTCAACGCCACCTTCAGCATGGGCGTGGCCCTCTTCCCCGGGGATGCCAAGACGGTGGAGACCCTGCTCTCGCAGGGCGATCGGGCCATGTTCGCGGCCAAGCAGCAGGGCCGCAACGCGGTGCGTTTCTTCTCGGAGATCGCGCAGCGCGAGGAGGACCGCAAGGCGCTCTACATCCAGAACCGGCTGGCCACGGCGATCCGCGAAGGAAAGATCCGCACCTGGTTCCAGCCCATCGTGGATGCGCGCACCCGCCGCGTGGTGAGTTGCGAGGCGCTGGCGCGCTGGCAGGACGAGACCTACGGCTGGGTTTCGCCGGCCACCTTCGTGCCCATGGCCGAGAACCTGGGCCTGATCCGCGAGATGGGCCAGCAGGTCTGGAAGCAGGCCATCGACAACCTGCACCGCTGGCGCCAGCGCGGGTTGGACATGCGCATCTCGGTCAACGTCTCGCGCCGCCAGCTCTTCACGCCCACCTTCACGGCCGACCTGCGGGAAGATCTGGACCGGCTGGCCATCCCCGTCTCGGTGGTGGACCTGGAGATCACCGAGAGCGTGGCCATGGAAGACGCCGAGCACACCGAACGGCGCCTGGCCGAATTGACCGAGGCGGGTTTCGGCATCGCCATCGACGATTTCGGCACCGGCTTTTCCTCGCTCTCGCAGTTGCACGACATGCCGGCCTCCAAGATCAAGATCGACATCTCCTTCGTGCGCCGCGCCAGGACCGAGCAGGGCAGCCAGCTGATCCAGGCGGTGGTGAAGATCGCCTCGGCCTTCGGCCTGCAGACCGTGGCCGAGGGCGTGGAGACCGAGGACATCGCGGGGGTGCTGACCCTGCAGGGCGTCAACCTGCTGCAGGGTTACCACTTCGGCAAGCCCATGAGCGCCGAGGACTTCGAGCGCTACCTGGCCGACAACTTCAGCGCGGCCTGAGCCCCGCGCCGGCGAAGTCGGCGACACGGGCAAGCACCGCCGGGTCCTTGAGTATCTTCATGTGGCCCAGCCCTTCGGTGGCGTGCAAGGTGGCGCCGCCGATGGCGCGGCCATAGGCCTCCCCGTCGGCAAAGCGGTTGATGCGGTCACCGCGGTCATGCACCACCAGGGTGGGCACGCGGATGCGCGGGCCGACCGCCGCCGGTTCGAACTGCGGCATCAGGATGCCTTCGCGCGCCTCGATGCGCCGCTGCATGGCGCCGCGCGTGCGCTCGCTCAGTCCGAACATGCGGGCGAACAGCTGCGTGTAGGCGTGCGGCGAAGCCGGTGGCGCCAGCATCACCAGGCCTTGCACAGCCAGGCCGCGGCTGAGGGCGTGGGCCGCCGCGTTGGCGCCCAGGGAATGCGCCACCACCGCGTGCAGTACCAGGCCGCCGGCCTGCAACCGCGCTGCTGCGTACTCCACGGCGCGGGCGAACTGCGGCAGGTTGCTGGTGCTGCCGGCGCTGCGCCCGTGCGCCGGCATTTCCAGGATCACGGCCTGCAGGCCCTGCCCAGCCAGGGCCGCCGCCAGCGGCAGCATCTGCCCGGCGTGGCCGCCCCAGCCATGCACCAGCAGCGCGACGGGCGCATCGCCGCCAGCGGCCGTGTCCCGGTACAGCGTGAGGCCGGCACGTTCGAAGGGCCAGCGCTCGATCTGCCAGTGCGCTGGCCAGGCGCGCTGGCGGCGCAGCCAGCGCGGCGACAGTGGTGTGCCGAAGAGGCGGTGGGCGGCGCGCACCGCCAGGCCGGGCCAGAGCTGCTGCGAGAGAGACAGGCCCAGTCGGGCCAGGCGGACGAGGGTGCTGTTGCCGTAGTAGCTGGCGCCGGCGGTCTGGGGGCTGGTCGACATGGCGGGGCTCCTCAGAAATAGATCCAGTCGCGATTGCTGCGCGGGATGCTGCGCAGCGATTGGAGGGCCGCGAGGGCGCCGCGCAGCAGCAGGTACAGGCCCAGGCCGGAGAAGATGATCCACATGGTGATTTCCTTTCTTCGCACAATCGTGCGAAATTGGGGCGGACAAAAAGATGAAAGGGGTCGCTGGCGGCCCTTCAGGCCAGGTAGCTGCGTCGCAGGCGCGCCCAGCTGGCGGCCGTGCGGGCGGGAGCGGCGGGGTCCCGCAGGAAACGCGTGTCGTGCAACAGGCCGATGGCCAAGGCATAGATCTCGCCGACCAGCTGTTCTGCGTCGGTGTCGGCCTGCAGATGCCCGGCTTCCACGGCCTGCAGGACCGTGCGGCGCAAGGCGGCGCGCCAGCGGGTGACCTCATGCAGCAGCAGCTCGCGCAGTTCGCCATCGCGGTCGTCTAGCTCGAAGGCACCCGGCACGTAGATGCAACTGTTGTGGGCGCCTGGCCGGCTCATGCGGGCCAGCCAGAGACGCACGATCTCGTCCAGCCGCGGCAGGCCCTTGGGCTGCTGCATGGCCGGCGCGAAGACATCGGCCAGGAAACGCCGACCGAATTCCTCGATCACGGCTTTCTGCAGGGCTTCGCGCGAGCCGATGCGCGAGAACACACCGCTCTTGGACAGGCCCGCCCGGTCGGCCACGGCCTGCAGGGTCAGGGCCTCCAGGCCCTCGGCCGCGGCCAGGTCCATGCCGGCGCCGACGATGGCGGCACGGGTCACTTCGCTCTTGGCGGTTTTGGCGTCCAGGTTCATGGATGTAAATTTAGCACAAATGTGCGAAATTGCAAATCGGCAGGCTGGCCAGGGAGAGGTGCAAGCACTTGGCGGTAGGGCCCCGCCCGGGCCGGTGCTAGAGTGCGTCGGCAGAAAGGAACAAGGCAGGAGACCATGCAAGCGCCCTACATTCCCCAAATCCGTCTGTACCAGGACTGGCTGCGCGCGCAGCGCGGCCTGGACTTCGAGAGTTATGACGCGCTCTGGCGCTGGTCGGTGACGGAGCTGGACGCCTTCTGGCAAAGCATCTGGGATTGTTATGGCGTCCACTCGCCCACGCCCCACACGGCTGCCCTGGCCGAGAACCGCATGCCCGGCGCGCGCTGGTTTCCCGGGGCCCGGGTGAATTACGCCCAGCAGGTGCTGCGCCATGTGCAGCCCGCGCACGCGGCCGGGTTCCCGGCCATCGTCAGCCACAACGAGCGCAGCCTGGCCGCGGGCGAGCCGGCGCGCGAGATCAGCTGGCCCGAGCTGCAGCGCCAGGTGGCGTCGCTGGCCCTGCACCTCCAGGCCCAGGGCGTGAAAAAAGGCGACCGGGTGGTGGCCTACCTGCCCAACATTCCCGAGGCCATGGTGGCTTTCCTGGCCACCGCCAGCATCGGTGCGGTCTGGAGCATCTGCGCCCCCGACATGGGCGAGGCGGCCGTGCTCGACCGCTTCAGGCAGATCGAGCCCACGGTGTTGATCGCCTGCGACAGCGTGCGCTACGGCGGGCGCGATACCGACCGGCGCGAGGTGGTGGCCGGGATCTGCGCCGCGCTGCCTACGGTGCGACAGCTGATCGTCCTGCCCACGCTGGCTCTGCCCGCCTTCAAAGTGCGCGCCGGGGTGGACCTGGTGGCCTGGGCGCAGACAGTGGCGCGCAACGACGCGCAGACGGCGGCCTTCAAGCCCCTGAGCGTGCCCTTTGACCACCCGCTGTGGGTCGTCTATTCCAGCGGTACCACCGGCCTGCCCAAACCCATCGTGCACGGGCATGGCGGCATCCTGATCGTGGCCCTGGCCTTCACGCTGAACACCGACATCGGTTGCAGTTATGCGCCCAACAGCTGGGGCGAACGTTTCCACTGGTACAGCTCGACCGGCTGGGTCATGTGGAACTGCCAGCTGGGCGGTCTGCTGGCCGGCACCACGGTCTGCATCTTCGACGGCAGCCCGGGTGGCGCCACGGTGGACGCGGCCGGTAACAGAGTGGCGCCGGACTGGACCACGCTGTGGCGGTTCGTCGCCGACACCGGCACCACCTTCTTTGGCGCCGGGGCCGCCTTCTTCGCCAATGGCATGAAGGCAGGGGTCGACCTCGGCCGCTGCGGGCCGCTGACGCGTGTGCGGGCGCTGGGCTCGACGGGTTCGCCGCTTTCCGAGGACGTGCAGCGCTGGACCAACACGCAGATGCGGCGCGTGAACCCGAAAGCCGGCGGGACGCTGAAGCGGGCCGGTGACATCTGGTGGTCCAACATTTCCGGCGGCACCGACTTTGCCGGCGCCTTCATCGCCGGCCACCGCGAACTGCCGCAGGTGCCGGGCGAGATGCAGTGCCGCGTGCTGGGCTGCGCGGTCGAGGCCTGGAACGAGCAGGGCGAGCCGGTACTGGATGCCGTGGGCGAACTGGTCTGCACCCAGCCCATCCCCAGCATGCCGCTGTATTTCTGGAATGACGAGGGCAACCAACGCTACCTGTCCAGCTACTTCGACATGTACCCGGCCGGGCAGGGGCGTCGCCCCGGTGGCGGTGACGCGCCGGCGACGGCCGGCCCGGTCTGGCGCCACGGCGACTGGCTGAAGATCACGGCGCGCGGCAGCTGCATCATCTACGGCCGCAGTGACGCCACCATCAACCGTCACGGCCTGCGCATGGGCACCAGCGAGCTCTACAGTGCGGTCGAGGCCTTGCCCGAGGTGCTGGACGCCATGGTGGTGGACCTCGAATATCTGGGGCGCGAAAGCTACATGCCCCTGTTCGTGGTGCTGCGCCCGGGGCACGCGCTGGACGGCGGCATGAAGTCGAAGATCAACGAGGCCATCAAGACGGCACTGTCGCCGCGTTTCGTCCCCAACGAGATCCTGCAGGTGGCCGAGATCCCGCGCACGCTCAGCGGCAAGAAGCAGGAGCTGCCGATCAAGAAGCTGCTGCTGGGCCAGCCGCTGGAGAAGGTCGTCAACAGGGACGCCATGGCCAACCCGGCCTGCCTGGACTGGTACGTGGACTTCGCCCGGCGCTACGCTGCTCGTTCATCCCCAGCCTGAGCCTGCAGCCAGGTCGCAAAGGCCGCCAGCGCCGGGCGTGGCTCGCCGCGCTCCGGCAGCACCAGCCAGTAGGCGCGACCGCTTTTGAGGGGCCGCGGGCAGGGCACCACCAGCTCGCCACGTGTCAGCTCCGGCTCGATCAGCAGGCGCGGCACCAGGGCCAGACCCAGGCCCTGCGCGGCAGCGGCCGCTGTCATCGAATAGAGCTCGTAGCGCGGGCCGGAAAGCGCGGCGGAAGCATTCACCCCCATGGCTTCGAACCACTGGCGCCAGGCTTCGGGCCGTGTGCTCTGCTGCAGCAGGGGCAGCCTGGAGAGCTCGGCCGGCTGCAGCCGCTTGCGTCCACCCAGCAGGGCCGGCGCACAGACCGGCACCACTTCTTCCTCGATCAGCATCGTGGCCTGCGTACCCGCCCAGTTGCCCACCTGCTCGCGTGTGCCGGAATAAAGCGCGGCATCAAAACCGGTGTCGGCGAACAGGAAGGGGCGGGTGCGTGTCTCGATGTGCACGATCAGCTCGGGGTGCGAGCCCATCAGTTGCGGCAGGCGGGGCACGAGCCAGCGTGTCGCGAAGGTCGGCACCGCGGCCAGCGAGATGCTGCCGGCCGTGCCCTGGCGCGACATGGCGTCCAGGGTGTCGCGCTCCAGCGCCTGCAGGCGCGGCGCGATCTGGCGCGCATAGTCGGCGCCGCCGGGCGTGAGCGCCACGCCATGGCGGGTGCGGCGAAACAGCGCGATGCCCAGGTAAGCCTCCAGCGCGCCGATCTGGCGCGAGACCGCGCCTTGTGTCAGGGCCAGCTCCTGCGCGGCGCGCGTGTAGCTCTCGTGGCGGGCTGCGGCGTCGAAACAGGCCAGGGCTTGCAGGGAGGGGATCTTGCGGCGCATGGTGTGAGCAATATACACAACTGATGTCCAGTCTGGGCAGCAAATAACCCGGGCACTTGGACTTATTTATGCGTTTTTCTCATATCTACGTGCAGTATTTTCGTTTGCCCGGGTGCCGGTCGCGGTCGTACCATGGAGGCAGATTTCTGGAGCACACCCATGGCCAACGCCACCTTTCACTGGAACGACCCTTTTCTGCTGGACCAGCAGCTGAGTGACGACGAGCGCATGGTGCGCGATGCCGCCGCCGCCTATTGCCAGGACAAGCTGGCCCCCCGCGTGCTGGAAGCCTTCCGCCAAGAGAAGACCGACCCGGCCATCTTCCGCGAGCTGGGCGAGCTGGGCCTGCTGGGCCCCACCATCCCCGAGCAGTACGGCGGCCCAGGCCTGAACTACGTGGCGTATGGCCTGATCGCGCGCGAGGTCGAGCGCGTCGATTCCGGCTACCGCTCCATGATGAGCGTGCAGTCCTCGCTGGTGATGGTGCCGATCTTCGAATTCGGCAGTGAAGCCCAGAAACAGAAGTATCTGCCGAAATTGGCAACAGGGGAGTGGATCGGCTGCTTCGGTCTGACCGAGCCCGACCATGGTTCCGACCCCAACTCCATGATCACGCGTGCGCAGAAGACGGCCGGCGGCTACAAGCTCACCGGCGGCAAGATGTGGATCTCCAACAGCCCCATTGCCGATGTCTTCGTGGTCTGGGCCAAGGAGGTGAGCGAGGGTGGCGCCGTCGGCCCGATTCGCGGTTTCATCCTGGAGAAGGGCATGAAGGGCCTCTCCGCGCCCGCGGTGCACGGCAAGGTGGGCCTGCGCGCCTCGATCACCGGCGAGATCGTGATGGACAACGTCTTTGTGCCGGAGGAGAACGCCTTCCCCGATGTACAGGGACTCAAGGGCCCCTTCACCTGCCTGAACTCGGCGCGCTACGGCATCGCCTGGGGTGCTTTAGGCGCGGCCGAGGACTGCTGGTTTCGTTCGCGCCAGTACGTGCTGGACCGCAAGCAGTTCGGCCGCCCGCTGGCGGCCAACCAACTGATCCAGAAGAAGCTGGCCGACATGCAGACCGAAATCAGCCTGGGCCTGCAGGGCTGCCTGCGCCTGGGCCGCATGAAGGACGAGGGCACGGCCGCGGTGGAGATCACCTCCATCCTCAAGCGCAATTCCTGCGGCAAGGCGCTGGACATCGCCCGCCTGGCGCGCGACATGATGGGCGGCAACGGCATCTCCGACGAGTTCGGCGTGGCGCGCCACCTCGTGAACCTGGAAGTGGTGAACACCTACGAGGGCACGCACGACATCCATGCCCTGATCCTGGGTCGGGCGCAGACCGGCATTGCGGCATTTGCGAACTGACACAATTGCCTGCGCAAAATAGGGGCAGCAACCGCTGCCGCGGAGCCCGACTTCGAGGATGAGACGACGCCATGAGTGACAAGCCCGCTGCCCTGCCGCACCTCAAGGTGCTCGACCTGTCTCGTGTGCTCGCGGGGCCTTGGTGCACCCAGATCCTCGCGGACCTCGGCGCCGACGTGGTGAAGATCGAGCGCCCCGGCGCCGGCGACGACACGCGCCATTGGGGCCCGCCCTTCCTGAAGGACGCGCAAGGCAAGGACACTGAGCACGCGGCCTATTACACCTGCGCCAACCGCAACAAGCGTTCGATCACGGTGGACATCGCCAGGCCGGAGGGCCAGGCGCTGATCCGCCAGCTCGCAGAACAGAGCGACGTGCTGGTGGAGAACTTCAAGGTCGGCGGCCTGGCGCACTATGGCCTGGACTATGAAAGTCTCAAGCAGCTCAACCCGAAACTGATCTATTGCTCGATCACCGGCTTCGGCCAGGACGGGCCCTACGCCGAGCGCGCGGGCTATGACCTGATGGTGCAGGCCATGAGCGGCATGATGAGCATCACCGGCCGGCCCGACGAGGTGCCCGGCGGCGGCCCGCAGCGCGTGGGCGTGGCACTGACCGACATCTTCACCGGCGTCTACGCCTCGACCGCCATCCTGGCGGCGCTGGAAGTGCGACACCGCACCGGCGAGGGCCAGCACATCGACATGTCCCTGCTGGACGTGGGCATGGCCATCCTGGCCAACCAGGCAGGCGGTTTCCTCAACACCGGACGGGTGCCGCAGCGCCAGGGCAACAGCCACCCCAGCCTGGTGCCCTACCAGGACATGCCGACGAAGGACGGCGCCATGCTGCTGGCCATCGGCAACGACGGCCAGTTCACGCGCTTTTGCGAGGTGGCGGGCCGGCCCGAGCTGGCGCAGGACGCACGTTACGCCAGCAACACGCAGCGCGTGCTGCACCGCGCCGATCTGGTGCCGCAGCTGGAGGCCATCACGCGCACGCGCAGCACGGCCGAGTGGATCGCCGCGCTGGAGCACAGGGCCGTGCCCTGCGGCCCGATCAACGACATCGGCCAGGCCTTTGCGGATGCGCAGGTCCAGGCCCGCGGCCTGGCCATCGAGCAGCCCCGCTCGGTGCAGGCGATCGCCGCCGAAGGGGTGCCGACCATCCGCAGCGTAGCCAGTCCGCTGCGCCTGAGCGCCACGCCGCCGGTGTTGCACCGCGCCCCGCCTACGCTGGGTGAACACACCGAGGAGGTGCTGGCCGGGCTGGGACTGGACGCGGCGCGCATAACGGCGCTGCGCCAGGCCGGCATCGTCTAATGGGGTTTGCGTCGTGCGGGCTGGCGCGCCCGCACGGCGGCCGCCAGCGCCAGCTGGCCCCAGTCGAGCATGGCCTGGGTGTCCTCGTAGACCTCGGGCGGGGCTTCGTAGTAGAGCAGTTGCACGGTCTTGCCGCGCGCCTGGTACTGGAAACGCGGCAGGCCGCGGGCCTCGAAGCGGGGCTGGCTTTTGGCGTCGGCCTTGAAGTAGAGCTTGTCGCCGGTGACGATGGCGATGAACAGGCCGTTGCAGTACAGGCCGTGACCGCCAAACATGGCGCGCGCCGAGATGGCGCCCAGCGCGGCCATCTGGTCCAGGACCAGTGCCAGAAACTCATGGCGGCGTGACATGCCTTGCACTATAAAGGCGGTGAACTTAGGTGACAGTCTGCCCATGACGGGCGGATCACAATGTCATGGCAGATCTACAACAGGAGACCCTCATGACCGTATCCTCCAAACCTTCCCTGAGCCGCCGCCAGCTCATCATGCGCAGCGCCGCGCTGGCCGCCGCACCGGCCCTGGTCAGTCCCTGGGCGCTGGCGCAGGACAAGTTTCCCAATCGCCCCATCACCCTGATCACGCCCTGGCCTACCGGCGGCAGCAGTGACGCGGTGATGCGCGCCTTT
>CAUPQO010000122.1:0-9335 GCA_963513295.1 uncultured Hylemonella sp. | reverse complement strand
TGAGAGCGCCGCGCCGCCGCGCGAGTCGCCGTCGGTCTTGGTCAGGATGATGCCGGTCAGCGGCAGGGCTTCCTTGAAGGCCCGGGCGGTGTTGATCGCGTCCTGGCCCTGCATGGCATCGACCACGAATAGCGTTTCCACCGGGTTGAGCACGGCGTGCAACTCGCGGATCTCGCGCATCAGCGCCTCGTCGATGGCCAGGCGGCCGGCGGTATCGACCAGCAGCACGTCGAAGAAGTGCTTTTTGGCGTAATCGAGTGCGGCGCGCGCGATGTCAGTGGGTTTCTGCTCGGGCGTGCTGGGGAACCACTCGGCCCCGGCCTGGGCGGTCACGGTCTTGAGCTGTTCGATGGCGGCCGGGCGGTAGACGTCGCCAGAGACCGTGAGCACCTTCTTCTTGCGCTTGTCGATCAGGTGGCGCGCCAGCTTGGCCGTGGTGGTGGTCTTGCCGGCGCCCTGCAGGCCGGCCATCAGGATCACGGCCGGCGGCTGGGCGGCCAGGTTGATGTCACTGACCCCCTCGCCCATGGTGGCGGCGAGTTCGCGGTTGACGCTGCCCACCAGGGCCTGGCCGGGCGTGAGCGAGCCCATGACCGCCTGGCCCAGGGCCTGGTCCTTGACCCGGGCGATGAAGTCGCGCACCACGGGCAGGGCCACGTCGGCCTCCAGCAGGGCCATGCGCACCTCGCGCAGCATGTCGGCCACGTTGGATTCGGTGATGCGGGCCTGGCCGCGGATTTCCTTGACCAGGCGGCTGAGTTTGTCGGTGAGGGCGGAGGCCATGACGGTATTCCGTTGAACGGAACCTTGGTTAGTTGCCAGCAGAATGCCGGCACGATGCGAAACGCTAAACTGTACCCATGATTTTACCCAGTGCCTCCACCACCAGCCTGGCCCTGACGGCGGTGGCCGCCCTGGCCTATGCGGCCCCAGCCGTGGTGCGCCTGGCCCCGGCGGCGGCGCCGCGGGCGGTACTGCTGGCCTGGCTGCTGCACGGCCTGCTGCTGGGCTGGAGCCTGCTGGGCGAAACACCACGCTTCGGTTTTGCGCCGGCGCTTTCGGTCACGGTCTGGCTGGTGGCCGCGGTCTACGCCATCGAAAGCCAGCTCTACCCGCAGTTGCAGACGCGCTGGGCGCTCTCCATCCTGGGCGCCGGCGCCGTGCTGCTGGCCCTCATTTTCCCGGGGCAGCCCCTGCAGGCCAGCGCCTCGGCCTGGCTGCCGCTGCATCTGGCCCTGGGCATCGCCTCCTACGGCCTGTTCGCGGTGGCTGTGGTGCATGCCCTGCTGATGCTGCGCGCCGAGCAGCGCATCCGCCTGGCGGCGGATACCGACAGCGGCCTGCCGCTGCTGACACTGGAGCGCCTGACCTTCCGCTTCGTCACCGCCGGTTTTGTGCTGTTGTCGGCCACGCTGCTGGCCGGCCTGCTGTTCGACGAGCAGCTTTACGGCACGGCCTGGAAATGGAGCCACAAGACCGTGTTTTCCGTGTTGTCCTGGGGCGTCTTTGCCTTGCTGCTGGTCGGGCGGGCCCGTTTTGGCTGGCGCGGCTGGCGCGCTGCCCGCCTGCTCTTCACGGGCGCCGGGTTGCTGTTGCTGGCCTATGTGGGCTCGCGTTTTGTGCTCGAGATTGTCCTGGGGCGCAGCGCCGCATGAAATTCCTGCTCTTCCTGGCCATCGCTCTGCTGGTCGTCTGGTTATGGCGCTCGGGCCGCCGCAGCGACAGCCCTTCCGACCAGGCCACGCCCACCCCACCGACCCCACCCGGGCCGCAGGAAATGGTGCGCTGCGCACACTGCGGCGTGCACCTGCCGCACAGTGACGCCCTTGTGGGCCGCGTCGGCCTGTATTGCAGCAAGGAACACCAGCAACAAGCGGAGCCCTGATGTCCCACCCGTCCGACAGCATGCACTCCTGGTTCGGCCCTTCGCTGCTGGACGAGCGGCTGGAGGCGCCCGAGGAGCAGCAGGAATTCAAGCGGCTGTGGCTGGGTTTCATGACGGCCCGCGTCATGCTGGGCCTGGTGCTCCTGCTGCTGCAGGTGACCCTGTACGTCCTGGGGCAGGCGCCCAATGTCTGGCTTGCACTGCTGTGCGGCGCCTATTTCGCCGCCACCCTGATGGTGCGCGTGGCGCTGCGGCCGCGCCGCATGGGCCATACCTTCGACCAGTCCTGGCTGTCCAGCATCGGCGTGGACGTGGTGGTCTTCACGGCCCTGCACCTGCTGCATGGCAGCAGCATCAACTACACCCCCTTGTACGCGCTGCCGGTGCTGCAGGCCGCCGTGCTGGGCTCGCTGACGCTGGCCATGGGCACCGCCGCCGGCGTTACCCTGCTGCTGCTGCTGCACAGCACCTGGCAGGCGCTGCGCGGCCCGGGGGACGCCACGCCTTTTTTCATCCAGGCCGCGCTCACCGGCGCGGGCAGCTTCGTGGTCGCCTTCTTGGCCCACCAGCTGTCGGCCCGTCTGGCAAGCGAACAGCAACGCGCACGGCGCAGCCAGCATGCCATGCGCATCCAGCAGCAGGTCAACGACCTGGTGATCGAATCCCTCACCGACGGCATCCTGGTGGTGGACGTGCGCGGCACCGTGCATGCGGCCAACCCGGCGGCACGCCACATGCTGCAGACCGATGAACGCCCCATCAGGCACACCCCCTTCAGCCTGGCCGACGAACCGGGCTGGCAATCGCTGGCCGAACTGGCCTTCCAGGTCTTCACCGGCCGGGGCGACTTCCACCATGCCGACATCGGCATCGAGCATCTAGGCCAGGGCAGCCGGCGCATGCGCGTGCGCACCCGCATGACCACGGCCCACTGGGGGGAGTCCGAGATCCTGTGTGTCATGTTCCTGCAGGATCTGCGCGAGATGGAAGCGCGCATGCGCACCGAAAAACTGGCCAGCATGGGCCGCATGTCGGCCGCCGTGGCGCACGAGATCCGCAACCCCCTGGCGGCCATCGCCCAGGCCAATGCCCTGCTGGAAGAGGACATCCAGGAGCCGCGCCACATCCGCCTGACCCAGATGATCCGCCAGAACGCCAAGCGCCTGGACCGCATCGTCGACGATGTGCTCAATATCTCGCGCGCCGGCAAGCAGGCCACCGCCTTCGAATCGCGCGTCCTGGAGCTGGCACCCTCCGTGCAGCGCATCTGCCTGGACTGGGCCCAGCAGACGGGCAGCAGTGCCATGCTGGCCCTGCACCTGGCAACGCATCCGCTGCCGGTGCACTTCGACCCCGAGCACCTGCGCCGCGTGCTGGTCAACCTGCTGGACAATGCGCGCCGTTATGCCCGCCAGCTGCCCGATGCGATCCAGGTGCATGCCCGCGCCGATGCCAGCGGGCAGGCCCTGCTGGCGGTCTGGAGCGACGGTCCGCCCATGGAACCCTCGGTCGAACAGCATCTGTTCGAACCCTTCTTTTCCTCGGAAAGCCGCTCCAGCGGCCTGGGCCTGTATATTTGTCGGGAATTGTGCGAAGGGCATGGCGCCGCCATCGGCTACCACCGCGCCCGCCGCATCGCCCGCGACACCCTGATGGACGGCAACGAATTCTTCATCACCCTGCGCCAGGCGGCTTTGCCGTCGCCAGCGTTCAGAGCGCCCGCCACGCCATGAGCACCCACACCCCCGCCCCCGCGCACATCCTGGTCGTGGATGACGAACCCGACCTGCGCACGCTCTACGAGCTGACACTGCTGCGCGAGGGCTATCACGTCGACGTGGCGGAAACCGTGGCCGACGCCTGGAAACACCTGCAGGAGCACCGCTACGCGGTCCTGATCACCGACATGCGCCTGCCCGACGGGCTGGGCATCGAGTTGATCCAGCGCCTGCGCACCCAGCAGCGCGGCGAACGCGGCGTGGTCATCACGGCCTATGGCTCGGCGGAAAACGCCGTGGAATCGCTCAAGGCCGGCGCCTTCGACTACCTGACCAAGCCGGTCGACCTGAAACAGTTCCGTACCGTCATCGCTTCGGCCGTGCAGGATGCACTCACCCCCCGGGTCGCGCCCCTGCCCCCTCCCGCTGCGGCTGCCGCGCCACGCACCACGGCAGCGCAGCCTCTCGCAGGAGAGGCTGCGCTGCAGCGTCTGGTCGGCAGTTCGCCCGCCATACGCCAGGTGCGCGAGCGCATTCTCAAGGTGGCACGCAGCATGGCCCCGGTGCTGATCTGCGGCGAGTCCGGCACCGGCAAGGAGCTGACGGCACTGGCCCTGCACGCGAACAGCCATCGCAGTGGCGGCCCGATGGTGGCGGTCAACTGCAGCGCCATTCCGGAAAACCTGCTGGAAACCGAATTCTTCGGCGTGCGCAAGGGCGCCTATACCGGCGCCAGCCAGGACCGGGCCGGCTATTTCCAGGCGGCCTGTGGCGGCACCCTGTTTCTCGACGAGATCGGCGACCTGCCCCTGTCCATGCAGTCCAAGCTGCTTCGCGCCATCCAGGAGCGCTGTGTGCGCCCGGTCGGCGGCACGCAGGAAGAGACGGTGGACGTGCGTATCGTCAGCGCCACGCACAAGCATCTGGCACGCGAGGTGCAGGAAGGACGCTTCCGCCAGGACCTGTACTACCGCCTCAATGTGATCGAGATCGACATCCCCCCGCTGCGCGAACGGCGCGAAGACCTGCCCGTCCTGTGCGAGGCCCTGCTCAAGCGCATCGCCCAGGAGTCCGGCCTGCCCGTCCCGCGCCTGACACCCGAGGCGCTGGCCCAGTTGCGCAAACACCCGCTCAACGGGAATGTGCGCGAGCTGGAAAACCTCCTGCACCGCGCCCTGGCCCTGAGCGACGGCAGCGAGCTGAGTTTCGACAGCCTCGACACCACGCCGGCCATCCTGGACCCGGCGGCCCCGGACCTGGCCCCCACCATCCCCGGTGAGTTGCCGCCTGGCACGGCACCGGCACCACGGGCCCAGGCGGAACTGCCCGCCGATCTGCAAGGCCATCTGGACCGCCAGGAACGCGAGATCCTGGTCAAGGCCTTGCAGGAAACCGGTTTCAACCGCACCGCCGCCGCTGCCAAGCTGGGCCTGAGCCTGCGCCAGATCCGCTACCGCATCTCGCGCCTGAATATCGACACGCCGCAGGACAACGACCCCGCCGCATGAGCCTCGCACCTGCGCCGACACGTGACGGCCTGTGGGATGGGGGCTGGTACCGTTTTGCACGCCGGCTGGACTCGCCCAATTACGGGCAGCGCCCCCCGGGCGCGGTCGTCGACCTGTTGCTGATCCACTCCATCAGCCTGCCGCCCGGCCAGTACGGCGGCGACGAGGTGCAGCGCCTGTTCACCAACACGCTGGACTGGAACGCCCACCCCTATTTCAAGAGCATCGAGGGCATGCAGGTGTCTTCGCATTTCTACATCCGCCGCAATGGCGAACTCTGGCAGTTCGTCAGCTGCGACGAACGCGCCTGGCATGCCGGCGTCTCCAGCTACCGCGGACGCGACAACTGCAACGACGACTCGGTCGGCATCGAACTCGAAGGCCTGGAGGGCGCGTCTTTCGAGGCCGCGCAGTACGAAACCCTGGGCAGCCTGTGCGCCGCCCTGGGCCAGCGCTACCCGGTGCAGCACATCGCCGGGCACGAACACGTGGCGCCCGGACGCAAGGCCGACCCCGGACCGGGTTTCCAGTGGGCCGAGCTGCAGCAGACCCTGGGCTGGTCATCTCGGTATTTTCCCGAAGACGTTGCCTGAGTCGCGCACACGGTCCGGCACCAGCAGCGCGCCACGCCAAGGCACCTGCGCTGCGCTGATGCACCACGGCATGGGGCCCCGGCGGGGAAATGCCTCGCAAGGCCGCATGCATTCTTGCTTTTTGTGCGCGCATGCACGTTTCTCAACGGCTGCGCAGTGGTTCATGCCACCGCGCCCCAGCATGGGACACGATGCATTTTTTTACCCTCGGCACCGGGGGAACGTATCAGCGACGCTACACTACCTGTAGTGGCTTGTATTCACCAGACACACCATATATAGTGCTTTCCGCTGGCAGTGCTTTTCTTCAACAAAGCGCATCGCGAGCCAGAATACGGACCCCAAGAACCAACAACAGATTTGCTGACGACGAGGAAATAATGCAAACAGCCTTGAACCCCGCCACCCCCGCCCTGCACACCGGCGTCCTGACCATGCAAACCCAGGAAAACACGGCAAGCAGCCCGCTCAACAACTACCAGATCATCCGCCGCAACGGCGCCGTCGTGCCCTTCGAGCCGAGCAAGATCGCCGTGGCCATGATGAAAGCTTTCCTGGCCGTGCATGGCACCCAGGGCGCGGCTTCGGCCAGCGTGCGCGAGGTGGTCGACAGCCTCACGCAGAACGTGGTGCGCGCTCTGATGCGCTCGCGCCCGGGCGGCGGCACCTTCCATATTGAAGACGTGCAGGACCAGGTGGAACTGGGCCTGATGCGCGGCGGTCACCACGAGATCGCCCGCGCCTACGTGCTCTACCGCGAGCGTCGCACCCAGGAACGCGCACAGCAAGCCACCCAGGCCGCACCGAAAGCCCCCCTGCTGCACGTGCTCGATGGCGACCAGCGCGTCGCGCTGGACCTGGGCCGCCTGCAGCAGCTGATCGAGAACGCCTGTGCCGGACTGGGCGCCGACATCAAGCCGGACCCCATCGTCGCCGAGACCATGCGCAATCTGTACGACGGCGTACCGATCGACGAGGTCTTCAAGGCCGCCATCCTGGCTGCCCGCACCCTGATCGAGAAAGACCCGGACTACACCTACGCCACCGCGCGCCTGCTGTTCCACACCATCGCCCGCGAGGTGCTGGGCCGCGACGTGCCGCAAGCCGGCATGGGCCAAGCGTATGCAGAGTACTTCCCCGACTTCATCAAGAAGGGCGTGGACAACGAACTGCTCAATCCTGACATGCTGCAGTTCGACCTCAAGCGCCTGGGCGCCGCGCTCAAGGCCGACCGGGACCTGCAGTTCGACTACCTGGGCCTGCAGACCCTGTACGACCGTTATTTCCTGCACGTGCGCAAGAGCCGCATCGAGCTGCCGCAGGCCTTCTTCATGCGCGTGGCCATGGGCCTGTCGCTGGGCGAGATCGACCGCGAGGCGCGCGCCATCGAGTTCTACGAGGTGCTGTCCTCCTTCGACTTCATGTCGTCCACCCCCACGCTGTTCAACGCCGGCACCCTGCGTTCGCAGCTCTCCAGCTGCTACCTGACCACCGTGCCCGACGACCTGGACGGCATCTACGAGTCCATCAAGGAAAACGCCCTGCTGTCCAAGTTCGCCGGCGGCCTGGGCAACGACTGGACGCGCGTGCGCGCCCTGGGCAGCCACATCAAGGGCACCAACGGTGAGTCGCAGGGTGTCGTGCCCTTCCTCAAGGTGGTGAACGACACGGCCGTGGCGGTGAACCAGGGCGGCAAGCGCAAGGGTGCGGTCTGCACCTACCTGGAGACCTGGCACCTCGATATCGAAGAGTTCCTGGAGCTGCGCAAGAACACCGGCGACGACCGCCGCCGCACGCACGACATGAACACTGCCAACTGGATCCCCGACCTGTTCATGCGCCGTGTGATGGAGAAAGGCGAATGGACGCTGTTCTCGCCGTCCGACGTGCCGGACCTGCACGACCTCTTCGGCGCCGACTTCGAAAAGGCCTACGTGGTCTATGAAGCCAAGGCCAAGCGCGGCGAGATCAAGCCCAGCAAGACCGTGCCGGCCACCGACCTGTGGCGCAAGATGCTCTCCATGCTGTTCGAGACCGGCCACCCCTGGATCACCTTCAAGGACGCCTGCAACGTGCGCTCGCCCCAGCAGCACGCCGGCGTGGTGCACTCGTCCAACCTGTGCACCGAGATCACGCTCAACACCAGCGACACCGAAACCGCCGTCTGCAACCTGGGCTCGGTCAACCTGCGCCAGCACCTGAAGAACGGTGCCATCGACCAGGACAAGCTGAAGAAGACCATCTCCACGGCCATGCGCATGCTGGACAACGTGATCGACATCAACTACTACGCCGTCAAGAAGGCGCGTGACTCCAACCTGCGGCATCGCCCGGTGGGCTTGGGGATCATGGGCTTCCAGGACGCGCTGTACGAGCTGCGCATCCCCTACGCCAGCCAGGCCGCCGTGGAATTCGCCGACCAGTCCATGGAAGCCGTCTGCTACCACGCCTACTGGGCCTCGACCGAACTGGCCCGCGAGCGCGGCCAGTACTCCAGCTACAAGGGCTCGCTGTGGGACCAGGGCATCCTGCCGCTGGACACGCTGGACCTGCTAGCCAAGGCCCGCGGTGGCTACGTGGAAGTGGACCGCTCCGCCACCCTGGACTGGGATGCGCTGCGCAAGAAGATCGCGGCCGACGGCATGCGCAACTCCAATTGCGTGGCCATCGCCCCGACCGCGACCATCTCCAACATCATCGGCGTGGACGCCTCGATCGAACCCTGCTTCGGCAACCTGTCGGTCAAGTCCAACCTGTCGGGCGAGTTCACCGTGATCAACAGCTACCTGGTGCGCGACCTCAAGCGCCTGGGCCTATGGGACGACGTGATGGTCATGGACCTCAAGCACTTCGACGGCTCGCTGGCCCCGATCGACCGCGTGCCGCAGGAGATCAAGTCCCTGTACGCCACGGCCTTCGAGGTCGAGACGCTCTGGCTGGTGGAAGCCGCGGCACGCCGCCAGAAGTGGATCGACCAGGCCCAGTCGCTCAACATCTACATGGCCGGCGCCTCGGGCAAGAAGCTCGACGACACCTACAAGCTGGCCTGGCTGCGCGGTCTCAAGACCACCTACTACCTGCGCACGATGTCGGCCACGCACGCCGAGAAGTCCACCGTGACGGCCGGTCGCCTCAACGCGGTCTCCTCCGGCGGCGCAACGAGCGGCGGCATGAGTGCCCTCGACGCAGCAGCAGCTGCAGCGCAAACGCAGATGGCCACGGCCGCCACCGACATCAAGTTCTGCGCGATCGATGATCCGGGTTGCGAAGCCTGCCAGTGATCGCAGCCGACATGTCGCAGCGCCTTCATGCCTGCGATGTTATTGAGCAACAGAATCGGGCGGCGATGTGAATGAATACTTTCCATTTCACGTCGTCGCTCCCATAATTCGCTGATTGGAACCTCCTATGTTGTCCTGGGACGAAGAAGTCAAGCCCACATCGTCAATGTCTTATGCCGGCGCTGCTACGAGCAGTCGCCCGACTGAGCTTCCCTTGCAAACTCCCCAGCTGCGCATGGCGCAGCACCATGCGACACCTGTCGCCGCTGCTCCTGCCGCCGCCAGCGTGAGCCCCGCCTCCACGCATCGCATCAAGGCCGCCGACAAGCGCATCATCAACGGCCAGACCG
>CAUPQO010000121.1:0-9341 GCA_963513295.1 uncultured Hylemonella sp. | reverse complement strand
GAGCGGCGACGGCATGGGGACGGGGGAAGAACGGAGAGAGCCGGGATCAGGCAGGCAATTTTACCGGGCGGGCTTGTGCCAGGCCGGGCTGCGGCCGGGCCAGCACCGCCGAGAACACCAGGGCCAGCACCGTGCCCAGGCCCACGGTCGTGCCCAGGATGGCCAGCACCGGGACGCTGGACAGGGCCAGCATGCCGAAGCTGGTCACGATGGTGAGGTTGGCCGTCACCAGGGAGAGGGTGGTCTGGCGTTGTTCCTGCGCGCTGTGGCCGGTGTTCGCGCTGTCGAAGAACAGGGCGTAGTTCGAACCGATCGCCACCACCAGCAGCAGGCCGACCAGGTGCAGGATGGTCAGCGAGGTGCCGCCCAGCAGCAGGGTGCCGGTCACGCAGACCACGGCGCAGACCAGCGGCAGGGCCACGCGCAGCGCGCGCTTGACGGAGCGCAGCGTCAGCAGCAGCAGGGCCAGGATGGCCAGGCAGCCCAGGCCGGAAAACACCAGGGCTTCCTGCAGGTAGCTGTCGAACAGGGCGTTGGTCTCGGCCAGCAGGTCGATCACGGTGATGTTGGCCACGCCGCCGGCCTTCAAGGCCGCATCGACGCGCTCAATGGCGATGTCCTGCTCCACCGCATCGACGATACGTGCACGCAGCGGCATCAGCAGCAGGACGTCGCGTCCGCGCGGGATCAGCAGCGAGTCGTACAGCAGGGCCGAGGCCGTGCCGTCCAGATCGCTGCGCGTGAGCAGGGGCCGGGTGCGGCTGCTTTCCACATCGGCCAGGAAACCTTGCAGGCGTTCGGGCCGCAGGGGGAGGTCCTTCAGTGCGGCGTCCAGGCGCTGGCGCAAGGGCGCGGGTTCCGGCAGCGCGGCCTGGCGGGCCTGCTGGCGGGCCAGGCTGGGCAGCACCTGGGCCGGCGAGCTGTAGCCAGCGAGCACGCCGTCCCGGCTCAGGGCCTGCAGCACGCTGCCGGCGCGCTCGGCCTGCTGCAGGGCCTGTTCGGGGTTCGCCGCTGTCAGTACGGCCAGGTAACGCAGGTCCGAGGCGCCCAGGTCGCGACGCAGCTCCTCGTGCAGCTGCTGGTCGGCCTGGGTGACCGGATTGAGCGCGGAGATGCTGCGGTTCCAGATGCGCTCCGTATGCAGGCTCACCACCAGCAGCATGCCCAGCATCAGCGCCAGCAGCAGCCAGCGCAGCCGCGGTGCCTGCCGCATCAGGCTCAGCAGCAGCTCGCCGGTGCGCGGCAGGTCCGGCGCCGGCAGGTGCTGTGGCATGAGCCGGGGCAGCACAAAGCGCGTGACCAGCACGGCAGCCACCAGGCCCACGGTGGAATACAGCCCGAGTTGCGCCAGGCCCGGGAAACCCGAGCCCAGCAGCGCCAGGAAACCCGCGATCGAGGTTAGCAGGCCCAGCCAGAGCGTGCGCCAGAACAGGCGCGCCTGCTGGGGTGTGCCCGGGCGCTGGACAAAAAGATAGATGGCGTAGTCGACCGCCTCGCCGATCATCGTGGTGCCAAAGCCCAGCGTGATGCCGTGCACCTGCCCGAAACCCAGGCTCACCGCCGTGATGCCCGCCAGTGTGCCGGTCAGCATGGGCAGCAGGCTCAGGCCCAGCAGCAGGATGGAGCGGTAGACCAGCAACAGCAGACCGACGACCAGCACCAGGCTGGCGAAGGCGAGGCGATGGACTTCGCTTTCGATCAGGGCGCGGGAGGATACCGAGAACACGCTGGTGCCCGTCATCAGCAGCCGGGTGTCGGCCTGGCGATCCGGGATGGCGGCAAAGGCACGGCGCACAGTCTCCAGTGTGCGGGCCTGCGCATCGATGTCCGAGCCTTCGGCCCGGGTCTGCAGCAGCAGCAGGGCGCGCGCGCCGTCGCGGGTGGACCAGACCCCCTCGGTGCTGGGCGGCTGTTCGCTGCCTTCGAACTGGGCCAGCAGTTCCCGGGTCTCGCCGGTCGGGTCGCGCGGCAGCAGCTGCTTGAGCAGCATGCCGGCGCTGCCCGAGAGGTCGTCCACCGTGGCCCCGATGGCGCGCCGCAGGCCGTCTTCCGTGTAGCGTGTCGCGTCCACGGCGGGGCTGAGCAGGTAGCGGTTGTCGAAGACGTAGGCGCGGTCCTGCGCCAGGTCGCTGGCGCTGCCGTTCTGCACGCCGATGAAATCCGGCTGCTGGCGCAGGGCCGCCGACAGGGCCTTCGACAGGCGGGCCCGCTCGGTGGCGTCGCCGCCTTCGATGCCGACCACGATCAGGCGCGCAATGATGCCGTCCTTGAACTGGTCCATCAGCATCTGCTGGCGTTCGCTGGGCGCGCGCGGCATGAAGGCCGAGAGATCGGCCACGAAGCTCGTGCGGGCGATCACGACCGCGCAGGCCAGCAGGGTGGCCAGCCAGAGCAGGGTGGGCAGGTGGCGGCGCCAGAAGCTCATGGCCGGGACACCGGAGTGATCTGCATCTCGGAGCGGTCGCCATCGGCGTGGTCATAGGCCACCTGCGTCACCTCGCCCTGGCTGCCGCCGATGCGGATGCGGCTGATGATGCGGATCATTGCGGGCTCGCGCGGCACCAGCATGAGCTGCCAGCGGGCCGGGCTGCCGATCAGGTGCACCTTGTAGACCTTCTCGAGGGCCTGGCGGTCGCCCACCAGGGTGCCGCGTATGCCCTCGACGAAAGCCGCCACCTCGGGGTAGGTCTGCAGGCTCACGGTCTTCTGGCGGCCGTCCTGTTCCAGGGTGAGGCGGTTGCCATCCAGCAGCATGGCCTGCTTTTTCGGCTTGAGCGTGCGCATCTCCATGCGGTCCGGTGCCGTGAAGGACAGCTCGCCCGAGGATTCCACCGGCTTGTCCAGCATTGCGATGTACTTGCGCTCGACAAAACGGGCCTGGCCGCTTTTTGTCTGCGCCAGCAGCTGCATCAACTCGCCCAGCTGCCATTCCGCCGCCTGGCTGACGGAGGTGCCGGCCAGCAGCACAGTGCCCAGCAGCACCAGCAGGCCACGACGCAAGCGGATCTCAGCGGGGCGCACGGGCAGTCTCTTTCCAGAAATCATAAAAATTGAACCAGTTATACGGTGCCTCGCGGCAGTGCGACTCGATCAGCTGGGTATAACGCCCGATGGCGCGGCGCAGCGCGGCCTCCCGGTCGGCTGGTGAGGTCTGGCTGAAATCGGCCAGACGCTCGAAGTGGATGTCATACCGGTTGCCACCGCGGTACAGGCCGGTCATGAAATACACCGGGCGGCGCACGATGGCGGCCAGCCGGAACGGCCCCAGCGGGAAGGGGGCCGGCTCGCCGAACAGGGGCACTTGCAGATGCGTGTCCGGCCCCACGGCGCGGTCGGCCAGCAGGGCCACCCAGGCGCCGGCCTGGACCCGCTCATTGAGCGTGAAGATGGCATCGAGCCGGCCCAGGGGGATGATGTCCAGCACGACCTGGGCATTGACCCGGGCCAGCATGCTGTTGAGCAGCCGGGCGTTCTGCGGGTACATCGCGGCGCAGACCTTGTGCCTGGCGTTCTTGCGCGCCAGCGCGCGCAGTACCTCGAAGCTGCCCAGGTGCGCGCCGAAGATCAGCAGGCCGCCCGAGGCATCGTCGGCTGCCGGCAGCAGTTCTTCGCCAAAAACGCGGATATCGAAGAGCTCGTGCCGGTCGTTGAGCAGGTAGACACGGTCATGGATGGTGCTGGCAAAGGCCAGGATGTGGCGGTACATGTCGCGCCAGCCGGCGGGGCGGCCCAGCACACGCTGCAGGTAGCCGCGCGAGGCCGCGCGCGCGGCTGGCACGGCCAGCAGGAAATAGAGCGCGATGCCGTAGACGATGGGCCGGGTCAGGCGGCGCCCCAGCGTCAGTGACAGCCAGGTCATGAAGCGCAGCATGGCGAGGCTGCCGCGCTCCTTGCGCCGCAGCCAGGCCGGCGTATCTGCCTCAGGTTCGGGGCTGCGGGGGGGCGTGGACGTCATACCGGGCTGGCCGCGCTCAGCGTGAAGCGGCCGCTGGCGATGCGACGTTCACCGCAGCGGATCTCGAAGCGCACCGCGGATGCGCCGGGCTCGTAGTCCAGCGCCAGCGCATCGCCGGGCAAGGCGGGGCTGAGGAATTTGGCCATGGCGATGCCGGTGACGACGATGCCGCAAGCCTGCTCCACGGCGCGCTGTGCCTGATCGAGCAGGACCACACCCGGCAGGATGGGATGGCCGGGGAAGTGGCCGGCGTAGGCGGGGTGGTCGATGGCCACCGGCAGGGGCAGGGTGGCCATTCAGTGACTTTCCGAACGGCCCGCGGGCGGCGCCAGCCGGGCCACCAGCAGGATGTTGGCGAAGGGCGTGCCCTGGTGCATGGGGATGGGCTCCACGCTGAAACCCAGTTGGCCCAGCAGCGCCTGCCAGTCGCCCAGCGGTCGGCAATACAGGCGGGTGAGCCGGTGGCCGCGCACGAAGGTGACCACGGCGTCGACCCAGTTGCTGATCCGGAAAGGCAGGCCGGCCGAGGCATCACCCACCCGCAGCAGCAGGGTGCCGCCGGGCGCCAGGGCGGCTCGCACACGGCGCAGCACGTCCTCCTGGGCGGGGTAGTCGACGTAGTGCAGCACGTCGAGGATGACCGCCACATCGGCCTGGCCGAAATCCGCCGTGCACATATTGCCCAGCGTGAAGCGGGCGCGTTCGCCCAGGTGCGCCAGCGCCATGCGGGCGCGCTCCACGTCGCGCGGCATCAGTTCGATGCCGTGCACCTGGCACTGTGCTGGCGCTGCGGCCCAATCTGTCGGCCAGTTCCGTTCCGCTGTGGATTGACCATCCAGGCTGCCGAGCAAGGCTGCCAGCAGGCCCTGGCCGCAGCCGATGTCCAGCAGGCGCGCGTTGGCAGGAATCAGGCCGCGCTGCAGCAGGCCGGCAAAGGCCGGGTCACCGCCGAGTTTGCCGCGGGCGAAACGCCAGGCGAACTGCCCCAGGGGGCGGTAGGGCGCCGTGGCTTGATCAAGCAGGACGCGCGGCAGGGGAGCGGAAGACATCAAACGGCAGGGCTCAGGCAGCAGGGTGGCGCATTTTAAGGGGCGCGTCAGGGCGACGCGGCATCCAACCGTACCGGCTGCAGCCCGCGTGCGCGGATGGCGGCCAGCAGCGGGGGCAGCACCTCGAGCAGCACGGGACGGCCGGCGGGGCTGAGGGCGGCGTGGTGGTCGTGCAGCAGCAGGATGTCACCCGGACCCAGCTGGCGGGTGAGGCGGCGCAGCACCAGGGCCGCATCACTGGTGCGGGTGTCGAAGCCGCGCCGTGTCCAGCTCGCCAGTTGCAGGCCCAGCTCGTGCAGTACCGGGTCGAGGAAGATGTTGCGCAGGCCGGCCGGGGCGCGAAAAAAGCGCGGGCTGTAGCCGGTGATGTCTTGCAGAGTGGCTTGCGCGCTGCTGATCTCGCGGCGCAGCTGGGCCGGCCCCATGACGGAAAAGTGGTGCCGGTGGTGCTGGCTGTGGTTGCCCAGGGCATGGCCACGACGCACGATCTCGCGCGCCAGGGCCGGGTGCCGCTGCACGTGTTCGCCGATGCAGAAGAAGGTAGCCTGGACCTGCAGCTCGTCCAGCAGGTCGAGCACCGCGGGCGTGACCTGCGGGTCGGGGCCATCGTCGATGGTGATCGCGACTTCCGGGCGCTGGCGCGACAGTTGGGTCAGGTTGGCCCCCAGCCAGTTGCTGCGCGGCCACAGGCCGGTGGCCGCGATCAGCGCATGGTTGGCGGCCAGGGCACCCAGGCTCCAGGGCCAGGCTGGCGTGAACAGGCCCACCCCGGCCAGGGCATGCAGGCCCAGCGTGGCCTGGACGAAGGGGGGCAGTTTCCAGCGGGTGGAGTGACTGGATTCGGTGGCGGTGGCCCGTGCGACGCTGCGGGCCTGTGCCGCCTGCTTGGCCAGGCCGGCCAGCACCTGCTGCGGCAGTTTGCCGGTGGCGTTGCGCGGCAGGGCCGGCAGGAAATGGATGGGGCGCGGCAGGAAGGCCGGGTCGATGCGCTCGCGCATGGCGTGCTGCAGTGCGGCTTCGTCCAGGGTGGGCGCCACCACGAAGGCCACCGGGCGCTGGATGCGGCCCTGCGCGTCCAGGGTCGCGTCCTGCGGCCAGTAGAGGGCGGCGTCCACCACGCCCGGGATGCTGTTCAGCTGATGGTTCAGGTAGGCCAGCGAGGTGCGCTTGCCGGCGATGTTGACCAAGTCGGCATGGCGGCCCAGCAGGGCAAAGCGGGTGGGGGACTGCAGCTCCAGCACGTCGCCCAGCGGCACCACGCCTTCCACGTGCCCGCCATGGGCGCTGAAACGCGGCTCGCCATCGACGACCGGCTCGGCCTGCACTTCGATACCGTCGAAGGTCTGCCACAGATCACCGGCGGCGCATCGGCGCGCGGCGATCTGGCCGGTTTCGGTGCTGCCGTAGATCTCCAGCAGCGGTGCCCGCAGCGCTTCCTCGGCCTGGCGTGCCAGTTGCGGTGCCAGCGGCGCGGTGGCACACAGCAGCAGGCCCAGCGGCGGCACTTCGAGCTTCGCTTCGACCAGGGTGCGCAGGTGAAAGGGCGTGCTGACCAGCACCCGCGGGGTGGGTGTGTCCTGCAGAGCGGCGGCGATGTCGGCCGGGTAGAAAGGGTGGCTGGCGTCGATCAGGCCCGCATTGAGCAGGGGCAGCAGCACCGTGGACTCGAAACCGTACATGTGCTGGGGCGGCACGGTGCCGGTGACCGTGAATGGCTGGTCCGTGCCCAGCCACTGGCGTACCCGGCGGCCGGCACCCTGGGCGTTTTGCACCAGCGGTTCCCAGTGTTTGGCGTGCGCCACGGGCTCGCCGGTGGAGCCCGAGGTGAAGACGTAGGCGGCGATCTGTTCCCCGGCGATGTCAGGCACCTCGAAGGGCGCGTCGGCGGCCGGGATGGGGCCGCGCTCGTAGACGATCTGTGGCAGGCCACCGCTGTCGCCGGGGGTGTCCACCACGGCGTGCAGGCCGGGGTAACGCTGGCCCAGGCGCTGCAGCATCTCGGGTGTGCGGGTGGAGGGCAGCAGCAGCGGTACCCCGCGCAGCAGGGCGGCACCCAGGATGACGGCGAAGTGGTGGCGCCGGCTGCACAGGTTGATCACTGGCGCGCCGCAGGGCAGGCGAGTTGCCATATGGCGTACGGCTGCCAGGTAGTCCAGCGCCGTGATGCCACGGCCCTTGGTCCAGGCCATCAGGGCCTGGGGTGTGCGGTGTGAGATCAGGGCCGGCATGGGAGGGTTCAGGGCTTGGAAGCGGGGCGGGCGTCGGCTGCGCTGCGCTCCTCGCGGTAGAGGGTGAAGCTGCGCGAGAGCGGCACGTGCGGGATGCCGCGCAGGCACCAGCGGCGTGCCGCGTACTCGGCGACGAACATCAGACCCAGCAGGGGCAGCGAGAGCACGTTGACGAAGAAGGAGAAGGTCTCGACCGGGGTCCAGGCGAAGAGCAGGATGGGGACCAGGACCATGGCCACGAAGAACAGGGTCCAGGCCCAGGTGGCCTGGCGCGCGTAGCGTGCGATGCGCGGGCTGTAGTCGACGCCGTGGATGCGGCGCGCAAAACGCGCGATCAGGGGCTCATGTCCCGGGCGCAGGGTCAGGCCGAAGAACAGGGCCAGCAGCAGCTGCATGCCCACGTTCTGCAACAGGCTGAACCAGGCCAGGGCCTTATGCGACCAGGTCGAGGCCGTGAGCAGCCAGTGCATGCCCAGCGGATAAGCCAGCACCAGCAGGGCGGCCAGTGCCAGCTTGAGCCACAGCCCGGTCTTCATGGCAAAGGGCGTGTCGCCGGTCTTCAGACGCGGTGGGAGGCGATGTGCGCGGCCAGGCTGCGCAGGGAGCTGAAGATCTGGGCGTTGTCCGGGTCGTCCGAACGCATCTGGAAGCCGTATTGCTTGGACACGGCCAGGGCGATCTCCAGCACATCGATCGAGTCCAGGCCCAGGCCATCGCCATAGAGCGGGTCCAGGGGCGCGATCTGTTCGGGGCTGACGTCCAGGTTCAGGGCGGTGACGATGAAGCCGGCGATCTCGCGTTCGAATTCGGTCTGGGTGTCGGTGGTGCTCATGACAGGGCGTGTGACAGGCGGGGAAACGGGGTGGGCTGAAAAGGTTAACCAGCCATTTTAACGGTGGGCGTCGTGTCGCCTGAGATAATTGGCGCATGTCCACCCCCCAGTCTGCCGCCCCCGGGCCCTGGCGCCTGTCGGTCGCGCCCATGATCGACTGGACCGACCGCCACTGCCGTTATTTCCATCGCCTGCTGAGCCGTCACGCGCGTCTGTACACCGAGATGATCACTACCGGTGCGCTGCTGCATGGCGATGTGACGCGCCATTTGCGCTTCAATGCCGAGGAGCACCCCGTGGCCCTGCAACTGGGAGGCAGCGAACCGGTCGAACTGGCCCGCTGCGCGAAGCTGGGCGAGCAGTGGGGTTACGACGAGATCAACCTGAATTGCGGCTGCCCCAGCGAGCGCGTGCAGCGCGGCGCCTTCGGTGCCTGCCTGATGGCTGAACCGAAGCTGGTGGCCGAGGGCGTCAAGGCCATGGTGGATGCGGTATCCGTGCCGGTCACGGTGAAACACCGCATCGGCATCGACCGGACCGAGAGCTACGAGTTTGTGCGCGACTTCGTCGGTACGGTGGCCGAGGCCGGCTGTGCCACCTTCATTGTGCATGCGCGCAATGCCTGGCTCCAGGGCCTGTCGCCGAAGGAAAACCGCGAGATCCCGCCGCTGCGTTACGAACTGGTGCACCGGCTCAAGCACGATTTTCCGCAGCTGAACATCGTCATCAACGGCGGGCTGACCACCGACGAGCAGGTGTCGCGGGAATTGCGCCTGCTCGACGGCGCGATGATCGGCCGTGAGGCCTACCACAACCCCTGGTGGCTGGCTTCCTGGGACGCGCGGTACTTTGGCGCCGAACCCTCGACGCTGACACGCGAGGCGGTGGAGCAGCAGATGGTGGACTACATGCAACGCGCCGCGGCCGAGGATGGTTGCCCCTGGTACGCGATTGCGCGCCACATGCTGGGCCTGCGCCACGGCCTGCCGGGCGCGCGGCGCTGGCGCCAGGTCTGGAGCGACCACAAGCTCAAGCCACTCGATCCGCGCGAGGTGATGGCACGGGCGCACGCGCCGCAGCGCCTGGCCGCCTGAGCCTGCTTGCTAGGGCGGTGGTGCCTGCAGGCTCAAGACGTAGCGCTCGAACTCCGCCGCCGGCATCGGGCGGGCGAAATGGTAGCCCTGGGCCTCGTCGCAGCCGAAGCTCTGCAACTGCCGCAGCAGCTCCGGTGTCTCCACCCCCTCGGCGATGGTGAGCAGTCCCAGGCTGTGCGCCAT
>CAUPQO010000120.1:0-9356 GCA_963513295.1 uncultured Hylemonella sp. | reverse complement strand
TCCGCTTCTTCCCCATCAGCGGCACGCCCGTGGAGAGCCTGATCTCCCACACGCGCCACACCATCCACAACATCATGGCCGGCAAGGACGACCGCCTGCTGGTCATCATCGGACCGTGCTCCATCCACGACCCGGCCGCCGCCGTGGAATACGCGCGCCGCCTGAAGGCGCAGCGCGAGAAGTACAAGGACACGCTGGAAATCGTGATGCGCGTCTACTTCGAGAAACCGCGCACCACCGTGGGCTGGAAGGGCCTGATCAACGACCCCTACCTCGATGAGAGCTACCGCATCGACGAGGGCCTGCGCATTGCGCGCCAGCTGCTGATCGAGATCAACCGCCTGGGCCTGCCGGCGGGCAGCGAGTTCCTGGACGTGATCTCGCCGCAGTACATCGGTGACCTGATCTCCTGGGGCGCCATCGGCGCGCGCACCACGGAAAGCCAGGTGCACCGCGAACTGGCCTCGGGCCTGTCGGCACCGATCGGCTTCAAGAACGGGACCGACGGCAATATCCGTATCGCCACCGACGCCATCCAGGCGGCGGCACGCGGCCACCACTTCCTGTCGGTGCACAAGAACGGCAAGGTCGCCATCGTGCAGACCAATGGCAACAAGGACTGCCACGTGATCCTGCGCGGCGGCAAGGCACCGAACTATGACGCGGCCAGCGTGGCCGCATCCTGCAAGGAGCTGGAGGCGGCCAAGCTGCCGGCCACCCTGATGGTGGACTGCAGCCACGCCAACAGCAGCAAGCAGCACGAAAAGCAGCTGGAGGTGGCGCGCGACATCGGCCAGCAGATCGCAGGCGGTTCCCGCAGCATCTTTGGCGTGATGGTGGAAAGCCACCTGAATGCCGGGGCGCAGAAGTTCACGCCGGGCAAGGACGATGCGAACCAGCTGGAATACGGCAAGAGCATCACCGACGCCTGCCTGGGCTGGGACGACTCCGTCCAGGTCCTGCAGGTGCTGTCCGACGCCGTGAAGGCGCGACGCGCGCGCTAAACGCCGTGAAGGCCTGGGGCGCTACGTTTTTTGTAGCGAGTCCAGCAGCTTCTGGTGCACGCCACCGAAGCCGCCATTGCTCATGCACAGGATGTGGTCGTCCGGCCGGGCCGCGGCGACCACCTGCTGCACCAGTTCATTGATGCTGTCGGCCACCTGGGCGCGCGCGCCCATGGGGGCCAGCGCTTCGCGCGCGTCCCAGCCCAAGCCGCCGCCGTGGCAGAAGGCCAGGGTGGCGTCCTCCAGGCTCCAGGGCAGCTGGGCCTTCATGGTCCCCAGCTTCATGGTGTTGCTGCGCGGCTCGAACACCGCCAGGATGCGCGCCTGCGGCCCGACCTTGCGGCGCAGGCCGTCCACGGTGGTGCGGATGGCCGTGGGGTGGTGGGCGAAGTCGTCGTAGAGGGTGATGCCATTCACCGTGCCACGCACTTCCATGCGGCGCTTGACGTTCTGGAAGTCGGCCAAGGCGCGTGCTGCCAGCTCGGGTGCCACGCCCACGTGTTCGGCCGCGGCAATGGCGGCCAGGGCGTTGAGCTGGTTGTGCACGCCGGTCAGCGCCCACTGCACGCGGGCCAGGGGCCGGCCCTGCTGCAGCACCTCGAAATCATGCGGCTCGCCGCGCGCGCTGAAATCGCTGACCGCCGCGCCGAAGCTGCGCACCTCGCTCCAGCAACCGGCGTGCAGCACACGCGTCAGGCTTTCCTCCAGGCCGTTGACCACGACGCGGCCCGAAGCCGGGACCGTGCGCACCAGATGGTGGAACTGGCGCTCGATGGCGGCCAGGTCGTCGAAGATGTCGGCGTGGTCGAACTCCAGGTTGTTCAGGATGGCCGTGCGCGGGCGATAGTGCACGAACTTGCTGCGCTTGTCGAAGAAAGCGGTGTCGTACTCGTCGGCTTCGATCACGAAGAGCGGGCGCTGGCCGGCAGCGGCCGGACCGCCCAGCCGGGCGGAGATGCCGAAGTTCATGGGCACCCCCCCGACCAGGAAGCCGGGTTGGCGGCCCGCTGCTTCCAGGATCCAGGCCAGCATGGAGGTGGTGGTGGTCTTGCCGTGGGTGCCGGCCACGGCCAGCACATGGCGGCCCTGCAGCACGTGCTCGGCCAGCCACTGCGGGCCGCTGGTGTAGGGGGCGCCGGCTTCGAGGATGGCTTCCATCAGCGGGAACTTCGGGCTGCCGTCGGCCGTGCGGGCGCGGCTGACCACGTTGCCGATCACGTACATGTCGGGCTGCAATGCCATCTGTGCGGCGTCAAAACCCTCGATCAACTCGATGCCCAGCGCCCGCAGTTGGTCGCTCAGGGGCGGGTAGACGCCGGCGTCGCAGCCGGTGACCTTGTGGCCCGCTTCGCGGGCGAGGGCGGCCAGTCCCCCCATGAAGGTGCCGCAGATGCCGAGGATATGGATATGCATCGCGCGATTCTAGGCGGTGGGGGTGGGCGCACCGGACGTGTCAGGCGCACAATGACGCCCGTGAACACGCAGGAAATTGCCGCCACGGCGGCCCAGATGGTGGTGGAAGAAGGCCTGGAATACGGCCCGGCCAAACGCCGCGCCGTGCGCCAGCTCGGCCTGCCGCCGCGCACCCCCTTGCCGGGCAATGAGGAGGTCGAGGATGCGGTGCGCGAGTACATCGCCGTCTTTTGCGCCGATACCCAGCCGGCCGAGCTGCAGGCCTTACGCCGCCTAGCCCTGTTCTGGATGGAGCGGCTGGAGCGCTTCCGGCCGCATCTGAGCGGGGCGGTCTGGCATGGCACGGCCACACGCCTGTCCGATATCTATATCCAGCTGTTCTGCGAAGACGAGAAGTCGGCCGAGATCGAGCTGATCGACCAGGGGGTGGCCTACGAACCCCGGACCGTGACGGGCTTGCACCGCGAACCGGTGGAGGCCCTGAGCTTCCATGCCCCCTGCCGGGAGCTGGGTGAAACGATCGGGGTACATTTGATGGTCCACGACCTGGACGACCTGCGCGGCGCCCTGCTGCGGGACAACAAGAACCGCACGCCACGTGGTGATTTGGCGGCAGTTCGCCGGATATTGGATCAACTTGAAAACCATTGAGGCATCTTTTGACACCAGAAGAAAACAGTTCCCCGAAACGCCGACGTGCGCTTTATGCCGTGGCCGCCGCCGTGGCAGGCCTGGCGGGAGCGGGCCTGGCCTGGTGGCGCTACACGCCCGCTCCCCTGGATGAGGCGGTGGCCCAGCAACTTTGGACACTGGAATTCGACACGCCGGCCGGGACACGGCTGGCGCTGAGCAGCCTGCGCGGGCGTCCCCTGATGATCAATTTCTGGGCCACCTGGTGCCCGCCTTGCGTCGAGGAGCTGCCTTTATTGAACAGCTTTTTCCATGAAAACAGCTCAAAAGGCTGGCAAGTTGTCGGAATCGCGGTCGACAAGCTGGCGCCGGTACAGGCTTTCCTGGCCCGCCAACCGCTGGCTTT
This sequence comes from uncultured Hylemonella sp., assembly GCA_963513295.1. GTDB lineage: Bacteria > Pseudomonadota > Gammaproteobacteria > Burkholderiales > Burkholderiaceae_C > Hylemonella. The sequence continues at coordinate 5,903 of CAUPQO010000120.1, read as the reverse complement.
CCCGGTTGTGCTGGCGGGCATGGAGGGGCTGGCCTTGAGCAAGAGTCTGGGCAATCAGGCCGGCGGTTTGCCCTTCACGGTGCTGGTCGGAGCCGATGGATCCATTCTGAATCGTAAAATCGGCAAGCTCAGCGAGCGCGATCTGGCGCTTTGGCGCGAGCTCAAATAAGATTCTAGGATCGCTTATGATGGCGCCCGGCCTGCGAACGGGAGCATAGAGTTCGCCGTAGATGGCTGGAAATTGCTGCCAATTGTTCTAAATTGGAGCAATATGGAATAACGACGTTGGAGATCCCATGGATTTGCGAAAACTCAAGACCCTGATCGATCTGGTGTCTGATTCGAACGTGTCGGAACTGGAAATCACCGAGGCCGAAGGCAAGGTACGCATCGTCAAGGGCGGTCCTGCCATGGTCCAGGCCTATCAGATGCCGGTCGCCCAGGCCATGCCCGCCCCCGCTGCTGCGCCGGCACCGGCTGCCCCGGTGGCTGCGGCCCCGGCTGTTGCGGCCCCGGTGGACAGTGGCCATGCCGTCAAGTCGCCCATGGTCGGCACCTTCTACCGCTCGGCCTCGCCCGGCGCCAAGGCCTTCGTGGAAGTGGGCCAGGCTGTCAAGCAGGGTGAGACGATCTGCATCATCGAGGCCATGAAGATCCTCAACGAGATTGAAGCCGACAAGGCCGGCACCATCACGCAGATCCTGTGCGAGAACGGCCAGGCCGTGGAATACGGACAGCCCCTGTTCATCATCGAATAAGGCTGCCACCCCATGTTCAAGAAGATCCTGGTGGCCAACCGCGGAGAGATCGCTCTCCGCATCCAGCGCGCCTGCCGCGAGCTGGGTATCAAGGCGGTGATGGTCTATTCCGAGGCCGACCGCGAAGCCAAGTACGTCAAGCTGGCCGAGGAAGCCGTCTGCATCGGCCCGGCGCCGTCCGGCCAGAGTTACCTCAGCATGCCGGCCATCATCTCGGCCGCCGAGGTCACCGATGCCGAGGCCATCCACCCCGGTTACGGTTTCCTCAGCGAGAACGCCAATTTCGCCGAACGCGTGGAGCAAAGCGGCTTCCAGTTCATCGGCCCGACGCCCGAGTCGATCCGCATCATGGGCGACAAGGTCTCGGCCAAGCAGGCCATGATCAAGGCGGGGGTGCCCTGCGTGCCGGGTTCGGAAGGTGAGCTGCCCGACGATCCGGCCCAGATCAAGCGCATCGCCAAGTCCGTGGGCTACCCGGTCATCATCAAGGCCGCCGGCGGCGGTGGCGGGCGCGGCATGCGCGTGGTGCATACCGAGGCGGCGCTGGTCAACGCGGTGCAGATGACCAAGAGCGAGGCGGGTGCCGCCTTCAACAACCCGGCCGTCTACATGGAGAAGTTCCTGGAGAACCCGCGCCATGTGGAGATCCAGATCCTGGCCGACAAGCACAAGAACGCCGTCTACCTGGGGGAGCGCGACTGCTCCATGCAGCGGCGTCACCAGAAGATCATCGAGGAAGCACCGGCCCCCGGCATTCCGCGCAAGCTGATCGAGAAGGTGGGCGAACGCTGCGTCGCCGCCTGCAAGAAGATCGGCTACCGTGGTGCGGGCACCTTCGAGTTCCTTTACGAGAATGGCGAGTTCTACTTCATCGAGATGAACACGCGCGTGCAGGTCGAGCACCCGGTGACCGAGATGATCACGGGCGTGGACATTGTGAAGACGCAGATCATGGTGGCGGCCGGCGAGAGGCTGCCCTTCACCCAGAAGGACATCGTGATCCGCGGTCATGCGATCGAGTGCCGCATCAATGCTGAAGACCCCTACAAGTTCACGCCCTCGCCGGGCCGCATCACCATGTGGCACGCACCGGGCGGCCCGGGTGTGCGCGTCGATTCGCATGTCTATACGAACTACTTCGTGCCGCCGAATTACGACTCCATGGTGGGCAAGATCATCACGCACGGGGATACGCGCGAGCAGGCCATGGCCCGCATGAGCACGGCCCTGGCCGAGACCCTGGTCGAGGGCATCAGCACCAACATCCCGCTGCATCGTGAACTGATGGCCGATGCCAAGTTCATGACGGGCGGCACCAACATCCACTACCTCGAAGAGTGGATGCGGCATCACAAGAGATGACCCCCTGAGGCGCTGTGCGCCTTCCCCCCGCGGTTGCGGGGGGACGCTCCCAGTGGCCCGGCCAAGCCGGTTCCACGGGAGCCTGCGAATTTAAAACCTGCGCCGCTACTTTATGTACGAACTTCGTTTGCTGTGCCCGCAGGACCGGGTTGAGGTCCTCGGCGATGCGCTCGATGCGCTCGATGCCCTGAGCGTCAGCGTCGAGGACGCCGATGCCCAGACCGAGGCCGAGCAGGCCCTGTTCGGCGAGCCCGGCATGCCGCCACCGGCCGAGGGCTGGCAACGCTCGCGCGTGCTGGCCCTGTTCCCCACGCGCGCGGCAGCTGACGAGGCGGCTGCCTTGCTGCAGGCCCAGGATTTCTTCACCGATTGCCGCCTGCTGGGTGTGGCCGAGGTGCCCGAGCAGGACTGGGTGCGACTCACGCAGGCGCAGTTCGCGCCGGTGGACATCACCCCCGAGTTCTGGATCGTGCCGACCTGGCACGAGCCGCCCGCGCAAGCCAGGACCATCATCCGGCTCGACCCGGGCCTGGCCTTCGGCACCGGCACCCATCCGACCACGCGCATGTGCCTGCGCTGGATCGCGCGCCACGGCGCCCAGGGCCTGGGTCGCGTGCTGGACTACGGCTGCGGCTCGGGCATCCTGGCCATCGGTGCGGCCAAGTTCGGTGCCCGTGACATCGACGCCGTCGACATCGACGAGGCGGCCGTGGCTGCCACACGCCTGAATGCCGAAGCCAATGGCGTGACGCTCCACGCCGGCCTGCCTGAACTGGTCCAGGGCCAGTACCAGACCGTGCTGGCCAACATCCTGGCCACGCCGCTCAAGGTGCTGGCGCCGCTGCTGTGCTCACGGGTGGCCCCCGGCGGTGCCCTGGTGCTGGCCGGCATCCTGGAGCGGCAGTCGCAGGAGCTGCAAGAGGCTTATGCGCCCTACGGCCAACTGGTCGTGAGCGACAGCGAGGACGGCTGGGTGCTGATGACCGCCGCGTTCTGAAGGGCCCGGTCGGGCTCTACAATCGCACGGACATGAGCCTGATCACACGCTGCCCTGCCTGCCGGACGATGTTCAAGGTCGTTCCCGACCAGCTGCGCATCTCCGAGGGTTGGGTGCGCTGCGGCAAGTGCGAGGAAATCTTTGACGCCGCCGCCCATATGCAGGAAGCCGTGGCACAGGAGGACAGCCCGCCTGCTGGCGCAGCAGGACCGGACACCATTCCCTTCGAAGGCGCACTCGCCCAGGCCATGGCCTCCGATGCCGGCGCGACCGTGAACCCGGCGGCACGGAAGTCGGTACCTGATCTTGCTGCCGACGTGGACATCGAATTGAAGGAGCCGCAGGGGGGTACGCTGCTGGAGCCGGCCGTGGCCAGTGCGGGCCTGCTGCCGGATGGATCGGCCTATGGTTTGACGGGCGAGCGGGCCGAGCCCCGGTTTTCGGGCGAAGCCGAGCCGCTGAAAGCGCCGGCCCCGCCGCCGGCCCCGGAGCTGTCCTTCATGCGCACCCGATCCCAGGCCTCGCGCTGGCATCGTCCGCTGGTGCGTGCCACCTTGCTGGTGATGTGCCTGCTGCTGGTGCTGGGGCTGGCACTGCAGTTGCTGGTGCATGAACGCGACCGCCTGGCGGTGGTCGAGCCTGGCCTCAAACCGCTGATCGAAGAGGTCTGCCTGCTGCTGGGGTGTGAGATCAAACCGCTGCGGCAGATCGAGTCGGTGGTGATCGACAGCTCGGCCTTCAGCAAGATCAAGGGCGACCTGTACCGGCTCAGCCTGACTCTCAAGAACAATGCCCCCGTCGACCTGGCCATGCCGGCCGTCGAACTGGCGCTGACCGATACGCTGGACCATGCGCTCATGCGACGCGTGCTACAGCCGGCCGAACTGGGTGTGAAGTCCGGTGTGATCCCCGCGGCCTCCGAGGCCCAGGCCACGCTGATCCTGACCATCAAGACCAATGGCAACGGCGAGCGTGTGGCGGGCTACCGCCTGCTCGCTTTTTATCCCTGACCTTCTCAAGAACTGAAGCACCCATGGCAACTCTCATCTGCGGCTCGCTGGCCTTCGACACCATCATGAACTTCGAGGGGCGCTTTGCCGAGCAGATCCTGCCCGACCAGTTGCACATCCTCAACGTGTCTTTCCTGGTGCCCACGCTGCGCCGCGATTATGGTGGCTGTGCCGGCAACATCGCCTACGCGCTCAAGGCCCTGGGCGGGGCACCCCTGCCCATGGCCACGGTGGGCAACGACGGTGCCGGTTACGTGCAGCGCCTGCGTGAATTGGGCATCGATACGCAGCACGTGCGCGAGATCGCCGAGACCTACACGGCGCAGGCCCTGATCATGACGGACCGCGACAACAACCAGATCACCGCCTTCCACCCCGGCGCCATGATGCAGGCCCATGTCACGCGCATCGAGCGCCACCCCGATGTGAAGCTGGGCATCATCTCGCCTGACGGGCGCGACGCCATGCTGCAGCACGCCGAACAGTTCAAGGTGGCTGACATCCCCTTCGTTTTCGACCCGGGCCAGGGCCTGCCCATGTTCGATGGCCCGGATCTGGCGCGTTTCGTCGAACTCTCCACCTGGGTCACGGTGAACGACTACGAGGGAAAAATGCTGTGCGAGCGCACCGGCTGGAGCCCGGCCGAGATCTCGCGCAAGGTGCGCGGCCTGGTCATCACCCTGGGCCACGAGGGCAGCGAAGTCTGGGTGGACGGGAACAAGACCCTGGTGCCGCCGGTTCAGGCAGCAGCCGTGGTGGACCCGACCGGCTGTGGCGACGCCTACCGTGGCGGCCTGCTCTACGGTCTCGAGCGCGGCTGGTCGCTGGCCAAGGCGGCCGAACTCGGCAACCGCATGGGTTCGCACAAGATCGCGCACCGCGGCCCGCAGAACTACACCGTTTCCCCCCAGGCTTTCGGCGCCTGAGGGCCGTTCAGACCTCGGGCGGGGGCGCCAGCCCTGGCCAGCGGGCCTGTCCGGCATAAGCAGCGGCCACGCGCAACTGCTTGCGCCGAGCGCTGGCTCCGCGCAGCAACTCCACCGCTGATTTCGGGACACCCAGCGTCTCGGCCAACCAGGCCTGCAGCGCCAGATTGGCCTTGCCGTCCACGGGTGGGGCCTGCAGGCGCACACGCAATGCACCGTCGTGCAGGCCCTGGGTCTGCGTGCGGGCTGCATTGGGCATGACGTGCACGTCCACGATGACGGCGCCATCCTTCTGCAGATGGATGGAAAGGCTGTGGGGGTAGGGTGGGCTTCATTCAGCAGACCAAAGAAAAAGCCCGCTGCCTTTGCAGGCAACGGGCTTGAGGCTCAGGCAGTCTTAAGGACGGCTGGCCGTGGGGAAGGGCCATGCGGCCTGCGGGTTCAGAGTGGTCTGAGCCGCAGGAGCCGCGGGGGCCGGTGCTGCTGCAGGTTTGGCAGCAGGCTTTTTCGCAGCTTTCTTCGCCGGCTTTTTGGCGGCCTTTTTCGCAGCGGGCTTTTTGGCAGCCGGCTTTTTGGCGGCGGCCTTCTTCGCTACTTTCTTGGCGGCCTTCTTGGCAGCCGGCTTCTTGGCAGCAGCCTTTTTGGCGGCCGGCTTCTTGGCGGCGGCCTTCTTGGCAGCCGGCTTCTTCGCAGCAGCCTTCTTCACTGCCGGCTTCTTGGCCGCGGCCTTCTTCGCCGGAGCCTTCTTGGCAGCGGCCTTCTTGGCCGGGGCCTTCTTCGCTGCAGCTTTACGGGCCGGAGCCTTCTTTGCTGCTACCTTCTTCTTCGCGGGGGCTTTTTTAGCCGCTTT
>CAUPQO010000119.1:0-9456 GCA_963513295.1 uncultured Hylemonella sp. | reverse complement strand
CGAGCAGGGCCTGCCCTATGGGGGCCGTCTGGCCGCCATGGCGCACCTGCTCGCGGCGGAATGCAGCCATGCCCTGCAGGACCGCAGTGCGCGCGATGAACATGCCCGCCAGGCGTTGGTCTTGACCCAGTCCAGGCGGCGCGACGAACTGGAAATCCGCGAAGGGGTGCAGTTGCGCGTGGCGCGCTGGGCCTTCGACGACCGCGACGTGCAGGCCGCCCTGCAGCGGCTCGACGAGCTGCCCCAGGGCGTGGCGCGCCGCACCCTGGCGCTGCGCCTGCGCCTGCGGGTCACACGCCTGGCCGGGCAGTCCCGGGCGGCGCTGGAGACCGCGCGCCTGCTGGGCAAGCACCGCGCCTTTTCGGAAACGGCCAGCCGCAGCATCGTGCGCGGGCTGGCCACCGAATGGTTGCGCAACAGCCACGATCCGGCCCAGCTGCACAAGGCCTGGACCCAGCTCGACGAGACCGAGCGTCGTATGCCCGAAGTGGCCCTGCAGGCCGGGGAACGCATGCTGGCGCTGGGCGGCGATTTTGCGCTGGTGCAGCAGTGGCTGCTGCCGGTGTGGGAGCAACTAGTGCGCCCGTCCTCCACGCTGCCGCAGGAACTGCGCCTGCGCCTGGTGCTCCTGCTCGAACGGGGTTTCAACCAGACCCCGGGCCAGCCCGACGTCGCCTGGCTGGCGCGCATCGAGTCGGCCCAGATGGGCAACCCGCGTGAAGCCCTGCTGCAGTACCTGGCCGGCATCGCCTGCATGCACCTGAGCCTGTGGGGCAAGGCCCAGCAGCTCTTGCGCCAGTCGCTGACCCAGTTGGCCGACGAGACCTTGCGCCGGCGTGCCTGGGCTGCCCTGGCGCGCATGGCCGAGCAGCGCGACGACAGCGCGGGCGCACTGGAAGCCTGGCGCCAGGCCGCCCGGAGCTGATTCCGGGCGATTCGCCCCCCGGGACAAGCAGGGGGTGACGTTTCGCCCTTTCCCGGCTAATATGGTCAGCACTATGGCGACCCTGACAGAACACCTGATCAAGCTGACCGACCACCGTGATCGCGATCTGCTGGAGCTCACGCTGGCCAAGGCCCTGATCGACCTGGTGCCGATCCAGCGCGTGGTGATCTCCCGTGTCAGCGCCGAAGACAACGAGAAACGCTGGCTGGACCTGGTCTCGCTGGATGCGCGCGGCGGCGGCAAGGTGGTGGATCCGCTACGCATCGATTTCCAGAGCCTGCCCAAGCTGGAGGAGTCCTATGACCGGCTGCGCAGCCTGAACGGGCGCCAGGTCATCGAAGTCGCCTGGGCCGGACCCGATGGTCCGCGCATCTACTACCTGCCGCTGTTTGCCGATTCCCGCGCCGATGCGGAGCAGGGCGTGATCGAAGTCCACACCGCCGGCGTGCTGGAGCCCGTGGACCGGCAGACCATCGAGCAGCTGCACCACATCTACCGCAACATGTACACGCTGCTGGCCTACAGCGACCGTGATGCGCTGACCGGCCTGCTCAACCGCAAGTCCCTGGACGACACCTTCTACAGCGCCGTGCTCGAGGAGATGGACGGCGTCCTGGAAGACGCCAGGAACGAGCCATCCCCCGGCAAGGAACGCCGCCATCGCGTGCCGCCCAACTACTGGCTGGGCACCATCGCCATCGACAATTTCCACCTGCTCAACGACAAGCACGGTCACCTGATCATGGAAGAGGTCACCCTGCTGGTGGCGCGCATCATGAACAGCACCTTCCGCACCCACGACCGGCTCTACCGCTTCGGCGGTGAGCAGTTTGCCGTGCTGTTCCACTGCCCCGAGGAGGCCCTGGCCCTGGGGGCCTTCGAGCGCATGCGCGCCAATGTCGAGAAGTTCAGCTTCCCCCAGGTCGGCCGCATCACCATCAGCTCCGGCTTCACCCGCGTGCTGGCCGACGACTCGCCCAGCCGCGCGCTGGAGCGCACCGAGCAGGCCATCGACTTCGCGCAGAAGAACGGGCGCAACAAGGTCTGCAGCCATCTGGACCTGGTGCGGCGGGGTCTGTTTGGGGAAGTGGCGAGGACGGGGTCGGTGGACGTGTTCTGAACGGTCTTGCCGGTTCTTCACGCTGAGCCCGCTTGTTGCGGGCTTTTCTTTTCCCGGGTTTTGGTTTATTCGCGTGGCAAGCCGGGGCGAGACCCGGCCTGCTACGAACGCAGTCGCCTATCTAAGATGCCAAGCCGTCTCGGCGACAATCTCCACCTGAACTGATTCCCGCAAAGAAAGAAATCCCCCGCCATGGCCGTCCAGTGGTTCCCAGGTCACATGCACCTGACCAAGAAGACCATCGAGGAGCGCATCAAGCACATTGATGTGGTCATCGAGATGGTGGACGCACGCCTGCCGGGCTCCAGCGCCAACCCCATGCTGGCCTCGCTGACCGCCAAGCGCCCCAGCCTCAAGGTGCTGAACAAGCAGGACCTGGCCGACCCGACGTGCACCGCGCTCTGGCTGGCACATTACAACGGCCGCGAGGGCACACGCGCCATTGCGCTGGATACCACCGATGGCAACGCCGCCCGGCGCCTGATCGCCCCCTGCCGCGAACTGGCGCCCACCCGCGGCGAGAGCATGGCGCGTCCGCTGCGCGTGATGATCTGCGGCATCCCCAATGTCGGCAAGTCCACCTTGATCAACCGCCTGGTGGGCAAGAGCGCGGCCAAGGCGGCCGACGAGGCCGGCGTCACGCGCAACGAGCAGCGCATCGTGCTGGAAGACGGCTTTTACCTGTTCGACACGCCCGGCATGCTGTGGCCGCGCATCATCGTCGCGCAAAGCGGCTACAACCTCGCCGCCAGCGGTGCCGTGGGACGTAATGCCTTCGACGACCAGGAGGTGGCGCTGGAGTTGCTGGACTACCTCAAGCCGCATTACCCCGCAGAACTGGCCGCACGTTATGCCCTCAAGGAGGGCGAGGCGCTGGAGAGCGAGGCCCTGCTCGAAGCCATCGGCCGCAGCCGCGGCGCGCTGGCCGCCGGTGGCAAGGTGAACATGCAGAAAGCCGCCGAGCTGCTGATCCACGACTTCCGTTCCGGCGCGCTGGGCCGCATCTCTCTGGAGACGCCGCAGGAATATGCACGCTGGCTGGCCGAAGGCAAACAGCTCGACGCCGAACGCCAGTTGCGCAAGGACGAGCTCAAGAGCGCCGGCCACATCCGCACCAAACCGGTCCCCAAGAAGACGGCACCATCCCAGGCCGTCCCCCGTTCCAGGAAACCCGCCCGATGAAAACCCTGCTGCCCCAGCAACTGCTGGTCCATCCCGACCGCCACGACCCCTCGCCGCTCATCCTCTACCACGCACGCTGCGCCGACGGCTTTGGCGCGGCATTGGCCGCCTGGCTTTACTACGAGGGGCGGGCCGAGTTCCAGCCCTGCGACCATGGCGATGTGAAGACCGTGGACGACCTGCCGGCGCTCGATGGCCGCGCGGTCTACATCCTGGACTTCTCCTTTGCGCCCGAGCTCATGCAGGCCATCGAGCAGCGCGCGGCCAAGCTCGTGATGCTGGACCACCACAAGAGCGCGGCCGAGAAGCTCACGGGTTTTGCCTGTCGTTGTGGTGTGGTGCATTTCGACATGAGCAAGTCCGGCGCCCGCCTGGCCTGGGAGTTCTTCCAGTCCGACCGTGCGCTGCCCGCCCTGGTGCGCTACATCGAAGACCGCGACATCTGGGCCTGGAAGTTTCCCGAGAGCGCCGGTTTCCTGGCTGCGCTGGACATGGAGGCCATGGACTTCGAGCGCTGGGCGCAGATCGCCTCCTGGTCCGAGGAGGAGCTGGCGAGCTTCATGCTGCGTGGCCAGGCCATGGACGAGAAGTTCCGCAAGCTGTGCGAGGACATCGCCGCGGGCGCCGAGCCCGTCGTCTTCAACGGCCAGGCCGGACTCATGGTCAACGCCCCGGGCATGTTCCACAGCCTGGTGGGTGAATTGCTGAGCAAGAAGAGCGGCACCTACGCGCTGATGTGGAGCGCCAGCAAGGGTGGCGTCATCAAGGCCGGCCTGCGTTCACAGCGCAGCTTCGACTGCATCCCCCTGGCCGAGAGCATGGGCGGTGGCGGCCATGCCCAGGCCTGCGGTTTCCGCATGGGGGCCGAGCGCCTGCCCGAGCTGCTGCGCGGCACCCTGCAGGCCTGAACCTCAAGTTCCCGACCAGCCTGCCGATAAAGGGTGTGGAACCACCCGATATCGACCATGGACGGCATCAGCAAGCAGATCATCGCCATCGCCGGCCAGCTGCAGTCGGCGCGGCTGGCGCAGAGCGTGCAGGTCTACGTCTTGCGCCAGGCCATGGACATGCAGCAGAGCAGCATGCAGATCCTGCTGCAGCCGGCCACCGGCCCGCAGCCCCTGGCCACCTCGGGCAGCCTGGGCACGCGGCTCAACGTGCTGGCCTGAACCTCAGGCCGGTTTCAGTAGCCCTCTTTGAGCACCACGTCCGAGCAGGGGTGGGCCACGCAGGGCAGTACGTAACCCTCTTCCTTCTCTTCCTGGCTCAGGCCGGGCCACTCGATGTCGTAACGCACCGTGCCGCTGACCAATTGGCCAATGCAGGTGCGGCAGTTGCCGTTGCGGCAGGAGCTGGGCCAGTCCACACCGCTTTCTTCCATGGAGCGCAGCAGCGGGCGGTCGACCCAGGCGTCGAATGGCTGGTCGAAGGCCTCGGTGCGGCCGGTGTAGAAGAGGGGGGTGTCGTTGGGTTTCATGGCTGGGGAGGGTGGGTGCCTCCATTCTAGGCAGGACCGAATAGGCCCGCTGCGGCACAGGGCAAGTTCTGGTTGCTATCAAAAAAAGAGCATTTGCGCCAGATCATGGATGCTTGCAGGTTGTCGTGTCAACATCACGGGACCGCACCGCAGGAGCCACACCATGGACAGCCGCCGCATCCTCATCCTCCAGGGTCACCCCGACGCCTCGGCCCCGCATCTCTGCCACGCGCTGGCCGCGGCCTATGCCGAGGGCGCACGCAGCGCCGGCCACGAGGTGCACATCGTCGAGATCGCGACGCTGGACTTTCCCCTGCTGCGCAGCCAGCAGGAGTGGGAACACACGGCGCTGCCCGCCGGGCTGCAGGCCGCGCAGGACGAGATCGCCTGGGCCCAGCACCTGCTCATCGTGTTTCCGCTCTGGCTGGGTGACATGCCGGCCCTGGTGAAAGGCTTTCTGGAGCAGGTGGCGCGCCCGGGGTTTGCCTTCAAGGGCGACGCGGCCGAGCGCGCGAGCAACCCTTTCATCTTCAAGGGCCTCAAGGGCCGCAGCGCGCGCATCGTCGTCACCATGGGCATGCCGGCCCTGGTCTACCGCTGGGTGTTCCGGGCCCGCGGCGTGGGCCTGCTCAAGCGCAACATCCTGGGTTTTGTCGGTATCTCCCCGGTGCGCGATACGCTGATCGGCATGGTGGATCGGCTGGGCGAGGCCGGTGTGCGCAAGTGGCAGGACCGTCTGCGCGCCCTGGGAAGCAAGGCCGGGTAGCCGCTGCCCGGCCCTGCGTCGCGCCTGGCCGGTGCTCGCGCTTGCCGAATTTCCCTGCGTACTGCACACTTTGTCGCATGCAAGCTGACGAAGCCGACGCGCCCAGGCCTGGGCGCACTCAGCGGACCGTTCTATGGCAGCGCCTGCTGCACGGGTTGACGCGTGTCAGCTGGCGACTGGCCCTGGGCTTCGGGGCCTTGCTTCTGCTCATGCTGGTCTCGCTGGGCCTGGCCATGACGCAGATCCGCGCCATGGGCGACCTGACGCAGAACTTCGGCACACAGGATCTGCCGAGGCTCATGCAGGTGCAGACGCTCACCGTGTATACCGAGGGGGCCGGCAACGCCTTGCTGCGCCTGATGAACGCCCCGCGCGACCAGCGCGTGGCGGAGTATGCCGAGGTGGACGAACGCAACCGCCGGATAGACGGACTGGTGCTGTCCTTGCGAACCCGCTTCGAGGATCCGACGCAGGAAGAGACTCTCAGCCGCCTGGTTGCGGCACGGGCACGGTATGCAGATGCCTTCATCGCCATGGCCGATGAGGTCGAGGCCGACGACCTGCGGCTCGCCCGCCGCGTCTATGCCGAACAGGTGCGTCCTGCGCTGCAGGACTTGCTGTCGCACTCCAATGAGCTGATGAGGCGCGAACGCGAACACATCGAATGGCGGCTGGGGCAGGCGCGGGACCAGTCCGACCGGATCTTTCTCGGCTTGGTCGGCCTGGGGGCGATTGCCATGCTGTTTGCCGTGCTGCTGGCATGGCAAACCACACGCAGCGTGGTGACGCCGCTGACCGCGCTGGAGGCTTCGGCCCTGCGGATTGCACAAGGTGACTACAGCCGCCCGACCGAAGTGCTGGGCAGCGAGGAAGTGGTGCGCGTCCAGCAGGCGCTCACCACCATGACCACGGCGATCGCCGCCCGTGAGCAGGATATCGAGCGACTGGCCTACGTCGATGCACTGACAGGCCTGCCCAACCGGACCTACCTGTTGCGGCCGCCTGCCAGCGCACGCCTGGCGCGGTTCAATTGCCACGTGCTGTTCGACCTGGCACGGCTGAAGACCATCAACGAAACTCTGGGGCATGCCACGGGGGACCAGCTCATCCGCGAGGTTGCATTGCGGGCGAAGTCCGTCCTGGATCGGGCGTATCCGCAGGCGCCAGGCGCCATGGCGCCTGCGATGCTGTCCCATCTCTCGGCAGGCCGCTTCGCACTGGCCATGTCGCTGACCTCGCGCGGCGACACCGAAGACGTGTGCCGCCAGCTGGAGGCGGCGATGCGAACCCCGGTGGACTGCAGTGGGCAGAGTGTGGACCTGAGCCTGGTCTTCGGTCTGGCTGAGGTGTCCGACCCGCTGGCACCGGGTGCTTCCCTGACGCTGCTGCGAAATGCCGAAATCGCACTGCAGAGCGCCAAGCGTACTGCCCAAACCTTTGCCTGGTACAGCGAGGCGCAGGAGGCCGCACGCCTGTCGCATCTGAACCTGCTGTCAGAACTGCGCTCGGCCACGGCCAGCCATCACCTCCAGATGTGGTTGCAGCCCAAGCTGGCCCTGGGTGACGGCCGCGCCGTCGGCGTCGAGGCCCTGGTGCGCTGGCAGCATCCGACGCGTGGCTTCATCCAGCCGGGCGAGTTCGTCCCCTTTGCCGAACAGACCGGTGCGATCAAGCAGATCACGCACTGGATGCTGGAGCAGGCGGTGCGCACCCTTGCCGACTGGTCCCGGACGCATCCGCAACTCAGCATCGCCATCAACATCAGCACCCACGACCTGCAGGACGACACCCTGGTGGGGCAGGTACGCCGCCTGATTGCGCAGCATGATGTGGCGCCAGAGCGACTTCGCATGGAAATCGTGGAGACCGGTCTCATGCAGGATCCGGAACACAGCGTCGCCATGCTGCACGCGCTGCGGGCCCTGGGGGTGCATCTCTCGGTCGACGATTTCGGCACCGGCTATTCGTCACTGTCGTACCTGCGGCGACTGCCGGTGACTGAACTGAAGATCGACCGTAGCTTTATCAGCGGGCTGGATCATCAGCCGGTCAACCAGCGGCTGGTCCGCACCATGGTGGAGCTGGGCCACGGCATGGGACTGAGTGTCACGGCCGAGGGGGTCGAGACCGAGGCCGAAAAGCAGGCACTCATTGTCCTGGGGTGCGATGTCATGCAAGGCTATCTAGGTAGCCGCCCCTTGCACGGCGAAGGCCTGCAAACCTGGCTGCAGGGGCAGGCGAAGGGCTGAAGGCGGGATGGGTTGCGCGCACCGGGCCGTCCCAGCGGGGTCAGACCGCCCCGGTGTACTCGCCGCGGGCAGGGTAGTCCTTGCTGATGGCGAAGTCGATGGCCGCCAGCAGTTCATCGAAATGCGGCCGTGCAAACGGCATGGTCTGCACTGCACCGTAGTACAGCGTGCCGTCGGGCCGCACGATGAACACGCCGGGTTCGGCGAACAGCGCGGGCTCCTCTATGCCGATCGAGGTCTTGCCCCGGCTGGTGGAGATGTACAAGCCCCATTCCCGTGCGTTCGTCAGCGTCAGGCCATGGCCGAAGCGCAGTGCGGGTGAACCTACCTTGGTGGCCATTTCGCGTGCGCGCTCGGCATCGTCACTGGAGATGGCAATTACTTTCACGCCGCGCTGCTCGAATTCGGGCTGCAGCCGGCCGAGCTCCAGCAGGTACTTGGCGCAGATCGGGCAGTGCAGGCCGCGGTAGAACACCAGCAGGGAAAACCGCGCGGGTGCGTCACTGGCCAGGTCATAGGCACCGTGGTCCAGTGTGGCGACCCGCAGGGCGGGCACAGCTTGTCGGGGTATCAGCATGAAGTTTCTCCTGGGTTGAAATTCGGGTGTCAGGGCACCAGCGTCACGCGCCACCAGCTGCCGTCGGCCAGCCGCAGGCAGCCCCCGCCGTCCAGCGGCGTGAAGCGTTCGGCGCGCGCGGGCAGCGCCAGGGGGCGGGCGAGTTCGGTCCATTGCCCCGGGGCATCCCAGCGCAGCGCCTGCAGCGTCTGCAGCTGCATGTCGGGGATCAGGATGGCCGGTCGCTGGCCCGGCTGCGTCACGATCACGGCCAGCTGCTGCTCCAGTTCGCCCATGCGGTGGTTGGAGACATCGGTGACGCGTGCGTAGGGTTCCAGGCGTGGCGGGCGGTAGTGGTGCAGCGTGAGCACGCCGCCGATGTGGGGGGTGGTCACGCTGGCCAGGTCGAGGCGGCCGTCACCGTCGAAATCGGCCACGCCGACCGGGTTGAGCCAGCGGAAGGTCGATCCCGCCTGCGGGCCGCGCGCCAGTTCCACCAGCGTGCCGTTGCGCAGTCCGAACACCACCAGCGCCGCGCCGCGCAGGGCGTCGGCCTCCACCAGGATGATCTCGTCACGCCCGTCGCCGTCCAGGTCGGCCAGCCGCGGCACGCGGTCCTCGAATACCCGCTGTAAGGGCAGCGTGTAGGTCAACAATTGCGCGTGGGCCGTGGCTGGCAGCACCTGCAGGCTGGCAGCATGCAGCGTCGAGCCCAGGGCCGCATGCGGATAGCGCGCGGTGGGTGAGCCCAGCCAGGCCCAGGCGATGTCGCGTGTCCCGGAGGCCGGCTGGCTTTGCGCCAGCCGGTGCTGCGCGGCCGGGGGCAGAGGGCTTTGTGCTATGGCCGTGAGGCCACAGGTCGGGCTGGCCGGTGTCAGGGTCAGTGTGCTGGCCTGCAAGCCCATCGGCAGCAGGGCGCACAGCAAGGTCAGGCGTCGGGCAAGGGACAGCATAGGAAAGATCAGTCGTATGCCGCGCGGATTTCTTACAGATCCGGCGCCTGGAAGTGTGCCGACACCAGTTCGCGCAGTGCTTGCGCGGCATAGCGGCTCAGGCGCGTGGCCGGCCGGGCTGTGGGCACGGCCAGCACCAGCTGGTTGCGCATGGCCGGCGTGTGGATGGCCGCCACGTTCAGGGCCTGCGGGTAGGTCCAGGCCTTG
>CAUPQO010000118.1:0-9485 GCA_963513295.1 uncultured Hylemonella sp. | reverse complement strand
CGGGTTGGAGAACATGATCGACATCTCACCCTGCGAGACCAGCATGGCCTGGCGGAAGGAGTCCTCGGCCTTGTCGCCCAGCACCAGGGCCAGCACCAGTGGCGCGATCGGGTAGTCGAGCTTCTTGAACACGTAGCCCACCACACCGAACAGCAGCATGAACCAGATGTCGAGCATGGCGTTGTGCACGGTGTAGGCACCGATGGCGCAGATCACGATGATCACCGGGGCGATGATCGAGAAGGGGATGCGCAGGATCGAGGCGAACAGCGGCACGGTGGTCAGCACGACCAGCAGGCCGACCAGGTTGCCCAGGTACATGGAAGCGATCAGGCCCCAGACGAAGTCCTTCTGCTCGACGAAGAGCAGCGGACCGGGCTGCAGGCCCCAGATCAGCAGGCCACCCAGCAGCACGGCGGCGGTGGGCGAACCCGGGATGCCCAGGGCCAGCATGGGCAGCAGGGCGGCGGTACCGGCGGCGTGGGCCGCGGTTTCCGGTGCCACGATGCCTTCGAGCTCGCCGGTGCCGAACTTGGCGCCGTTCTTGGACATCTTCTTGGCAATGCCGTAGCTCATGAAGGAGGCCGGGGTGGCACCGCCGGGGGTGATGCCCATCCAGATGCCGATCACCGAACTGCGCAGGGACGTGGCCCAGTAGGCGGGCAGCTTCTTCCAGGTCTGCCAGACGATCTTGGGATCGATCTTGGCGCTCTTGCCGGAGAAGGCCAGGCCTTCTTCCATGGACAGCAGGATTTCACCGATGCCGAACAGGCCGATCACCGCGATCAGGAAGTCGAAACCGCGCATCAGCTCGGAGAAGCCGAAGGTCAGGCGCAGCTGGCCGGTCACCGTGTCCATGCCGACCGAGGCCAGGGCGAAGCCGATGGTCATGGAGGCCAGGATCTTGAAGGGCGAACCCTTGCCCATGCCCACGAAGCTGCAGAAGGTCAGCAGGTAGACCGAGAAGAACTCGGGCGGGCCGAACTTCAGGGCGAACTTGGCGACCAGCGGTGCCATGAAGGTGATCATCACCACCGCCACGAAGGCGCCGATGAAGGAGGAGGTGAAGGCGCCGGTCAGCGCTTCGCCGGCATGGCCTTTCTGGGCCATGGGATAACCGTCGAAGGTGGTGGCCACCGACCAGGGTTCACCCGGGATGTTGAACAGGATCGACGTGATGGCGCCGCCGAAGAGCGCGCCCCAGTAGATGCAGGACAGCATGATGATGGCCGAGGTCGGGTTCATGCTGAAGGTCAGCGGCAGCAGGATGGCCACGCCGTTGGCGCCGCCCAGACCCGGCAGCACGCCGATGAGCACGCCGAGCACGATGCCGATCACCATGAGCAAAAAGTTCATGGGCGTCATCACTGTGGCGAAGCCCTGGAACAGTGCGTTGATTTCTTCCATTTTTTCTGATCTCCGTTATTCTGCGTGTGTGCTCAGTAGCCCAGGAAGGCGAGCGGATCCAGGGCACCCTTGTGCAGGGGCACCTTGAACCAGACTTCGAACATCATGAAAAAGATGGCGTTGACCGCCAGGGCGATGATGGCGCTCTTGAGCCAGCTGTATTTGCCCAGGATGATCATGAAGAGGGCGATGTAAAGCGCCGAGGCCACGTAGATGCCGATCAGCTGGATGAAGCCGACGTAGACAGCCGCCGGGATCAGCACCGACAGCACGCGCCGGAAGGACTCGCCGTCGACGAACACCTCGGTGTTCTTGACCTTGCCGGCCAGGGCCTGATAGAGCACGCCGATGCCGGAGATGCAGAGGATCAGGCCGATGTAAAAGGGGAAGTAACCGGAACCGGGGCCATCGCTGGTCCACTCGGAACCCAGCTTGCGGCTACCGTAAATCACGACGCCGCCCATGATGATGACCAAAACCGCGACGATCGCATCGATGATATTGGTGGCTACGCCGGTGCGTTCGCCTTCGTGTGATTCCATGTTCGATTCCATGACGAATTAAGTGCTGATAAGGTAATTTCAGGCGGCAAAAAACTCGGGTCAGCGCCAGTTTCGACTGGCTACCGTCCCACTATGCAGTTGCTCAGGGTCGGGGAAATGCGGGTCCGGGCGCGAATGCCGGACCCGCTGTTCTTTTTCTTACTTGGCCAGGAAACCGGCTTCCTTCATGAGGTTGCGGTGGTTGTCTTCGGCGGCGGCGAGCCACTTGTTGAAGTCAGCACCGGTCATGAAGGTCTGGTTGAAGGCGCCCTTTTCCATGTACTCCTTCCAGTCCGGAGTGGCACGGATCTTGTTCATCAGGTCGACGTAGTACTTGACCTGGTCGGCGCTGATGCCGGGGGCGGCGAAGATGCCGCGCAGCATGACGTAGTCGGCCGGCACGCCAGCTTCCTTGCAGGTCGGGATGTCGTTCCAGGACTGGGTGTCGGTCACCTTGGCCTTGTAGGGCAGGCGGGTGTCGTCGAACACGCACAGGGCGCGCAGCTTGCCGGCGCGCCACTGGGCCACGGCCTCGGCCGGGTTGTTCACGCTGGAGTCGACGTGACCGCCGACCAGCTGCACGGCGACTTCACCACCGCCCTTGAAGGGCACGTAGATGAACTTGGTGCCGGTGGCCTTTTCCAGACCCACGGTCAGGATCTGGTCTTCCTGCTTGGAGCCGGTGCCGCCCATCTTCATCTTGTTCGGGCCGGCGGCCTTGACAGCCTCGATGTATTCCTTGGCGCTCTTGTACGGCTTCTCGGCATTGGTCCACAGCACGAACTGGTCCAGCGCCATCATGGAGACGGGCGTCATTTCCTTCCAGTTGAAGGGAACACCGGTGGCCAGGGGCGTGGTGAACAGGTTGGACAGGGTGATGATGATCTTGTGCGGATCGCCCTTGGCTTCCTTGACCGAGAGGAAGCCCTCGGCGCCAGCGCCGCCCGACTTGTTCACGACGATCAGGGACTGGTTCATCAGCTTGTGCTTGACGATGATGCCCTGCATCAGGCGGGCCATCTGGTCAGCGCCGCCACCGGTACCGGCGGGGACGACGAACTCGACCGGCTTGGTCGGCTCCCAGGCCAGCGCCGGCAGCGAGGCGCTCAGCCCGGCAGCTGCGATGACGGCGGTGGCCGCGGCCACCACCTTGGTTTTCAGTTTGGCTTGAAAGCTCTTCATCTCTTGTCTCCTGTTGATGGAACGATTGTCGATTAAGACCACTCTGCGATAGCCTCTCGATCACTTTGCTGCGATCGACTTGGGCTACTGTGAAATTTTCTCGCGAAATTGCTCTTGATTGCGGTCAACTTTTGAGAATTTTTCGCGAGCCCTAGGGTTTCTACGAGTGGGGGTATTGCGTATGCCTGCGACCGGCTTTCGGGCTGGTTCGGACGCGTTTTTCCGAGGGAAATTCTTCGTCTTCGCACGCAGAACGCAAGCGCGGATGCTACTGCGCAGACCGTCTTTTGAACACTCACTTTCATTCGCGCATGCATCAAGGAGTGCTTATGCTTTTGTGTCCGGGCCCATGGTACGCCCGTGGGCACAAAACACAAGGGCAGCCATCGGCTGCCCTTGTGATCCATGGGGACGGCCGCGCAGGCCGGCTTCAGCCGCCGCTCTTTTTCCCGGCTATCGCCTGCAGGCCCTGGCTGCGGGCGAACTCACCGGCATCGACCTTCTTGCCACCTTCGGGCTTGAGGCGCAGCACTTCGATCACACCGCCCTGGGCATTGATGAAGATGGCGGTCTCGGTGATCTGCACCACCTCGCCGGGTTTGCCGCGCACGGCACCAAAAGTGCGCACCGGGTGCTTGCGGCAGTCGAAGATCGAGACCCGGGTGCCGGCCAGCTCGCACCAGGCGCCGGGCGCCGGGTTGCAGGCGCGGATCAGGTTGTAGACCTGGTCCACGTGGTTGGCCCAGTTGATCTTCGACTCCTCCGCCTTGAACCAGCCTTCATAACTGGCCCGGGCTTCGTCCTGCACCACTTCCTGGTGCTTGCCGGCCAGCACCAGGTCGGCGGCCTCCAGCATGGCGGCCACGCCCAGGGGGAAGAGGTGCTTGAAGTAGACGTCGCCCAGCGTGTCGTCGGGGCCGATGGGGCAGCGCTTCTGCAGGATCACCGGGCCCTCGTCCAGGCCGTCGGTGGGGCGGAAGATGCTCAGGCCGGTCTCGCTGTCGCCGCGTGCGATCGGCCAGTTGATGGAGGAGGGGCCGCGGTACTTCGGCAGCAGCGAGGGGTGGTACTGGATGGTGCCGTGCTTGGGGATGCTCACGAAGGACTGTGGCGCGAACTGCAGCACGTAGGCCATGATGCCGAGGTCCACGTTCAGCTCGCGCAGGGCCTGTTCGGCCTCGGGGCTCTTGAGGCTGGGGAACTGGAAGACTTTGAGGCCGGCCGCTTCGGCAGCGGCGCGCAGGGCATCGGGCTTCTCGCCCGGCTTCTCCGGCTTGCAGAACACGCCGGCGACCTCGTCGCCGCGCGCCAGGAAGGCTTCGAGCACGGCCTTGCCGAAATCCTGCTGGCCGATGATGGTGATGCGCATGTGGTGGAGTCCCCTCGATGGTTCAGTACGGGCTTATTTATCCCTCGGATTATCGGGCCTGATCCATCAGGCTCAGGGACCCTTTGCATAACTCGCGCCGCGCATGGCGGGAGTTATGCAAATGGTCCCTAACTCCCTAACGCATCAGGAAGTAGGCCGCCAGCAGGTAGAGCACCACGGCGAAGGCGCGCTTGAGCGGGCGGATGTCCATGCGGTGTGCGGTGCGTGCGCCCAGCGGGGCCGTCAGGATGCTGGCCGTGGCGATCACCAGCAGGCCGGGCAGGTAGAGGTAACCGAAGGCGCCCGGCGGCATGTCGTGCAGGTCGCGCCCGGCCCAGATGTAGCCCAGCGTGCCGGCCAGCGCGATCGGGAAGCCCAGCGCCGCCGAGGTGGCCACGGCCTGGTGGATCTTGACGTTGCACCAGGTCATGAAGGGCACCGAGACGAAGGCGCCGCCGGCGCCCACCACCGAGGACAGCAGGCCGATCACATTGCCCATGCCGAACATGCCCCAGCCACCGGGCAGGGTGCGCGAGGGTTTGGGCTTGCGGTCGATGAACATCTGCGTGGCCGAGTAGGCGATGAAGAGCGAGAACACCATGCCCAGCACACGGGTGGGCAGGGCCGCGGCGATCTGCGCGCCGATCAGACCGCCGAGCACGATGCCCGGCGCCAGCAGGCGCGCCACCGGCCAGAGCACGGCGCCGTGCTTATGGTGCGCGCGCACCGAAGAGAGCGAGGTGAAGCAGATCGTGGCCAGCGAGGTGGCCACCGCCATCTTGACCACATACTCGGCCGGGAAGTCCTTGGACTCCAGGATGATGGTCATGAAGGGCACCATGATCATGCCCCCGCCGATGCCCAGCAGGCCTGCCAGGAATCCGGCACACACGCCCATCAGGGCCAGTTCGACGATCAACTGGGGTTCAAGGAACATCGGGGAATTTCGAGAAAGGGCGCGCGAAGTGTAGGTGTCTGCAAGTGCCACCGGGCCGCATCCTGAACCGGGGTTCAGGTGGGCGAGGTCAGCGTTGGCTTTGGGTTCATCTGACGCGAGACGATCACGCTAGCCAGGCAATTTCCAAGCCCGGGCTCAATGAGCATTGGTTCAAGGAATTTAAAGCCCGATGGCATTGCAGACCAGGCCATTGTAGTGGGATGCCAGGAAGATGCTGGCGACTTTTGTGCGGCGCGACGCGATGCGCCAGGCGCGGGCGCTCAGATCAGCTGGCCATCCTGGCCCAGCGCGACATCGAGGCGTTCGATCAGCGTGCCCAGCACGGCGTTGTCGTCGGCGCGGGGAACGATGGCGCTGGCCGCACGCGGGGCTGCTGCCACCGCCGGCGTGCCGCGGTCGCTCAGGTCGAAGGCCAGGTTCAGCGCGGCCAGCACGGCGATGCGGTCGCGTGCCTTGACCTTGCCGGCATCACGGATCTTGCACATGGCGGTGTCCACGCGCTCCACGGCTTCGAGCAGGCTGGTCTCGCCGCCTTCGGGGCAACCCAGCAGATAACTCTGCCCCATGATCTGCACTTCGAGTTGTTTCGTGCTCATGCGGCGTCCTTGTGGCTGTCGGACTCGGCCGGCTCGGACAGGCGCTCCAGCAGCGCATCCACGCGTGACCGTGCCGCCCCCAGGCGCGACTTGAGCTGGTCGCGTTCCGCCGTCAGCGCATCGAGCTGGTCGGTGAGCAGTTCGTTGGTGCGCTGCAGTTCCGCATGGCGCACCAGCAGGCGCTCGACACGCTCGACCAGTTGTTCGATTTGGGACGGGTTTGTCATGGGGCTTTCAAATTTGTCTTGCAATTGTAGGGTTTACGCAAGATTTCGAAAGTAAAATCACGATCGTTGGTGCTCGCGGTGTGGTTCACATGCCGCAGTTCAACGGGAAGCAGGAGGGTGAGCCAACCCGGCAAACCTAACCTGCGCTGCCCCCGCAACGGTAAGTGGACGTGTCGCCAGACACCGCTTTCATCACTTAGCCACTGGATGCCCTGAACAAGCAGCCGGGAAGGCGATGAAGGTTGTTTCCATCAGCCCGGATACCGGCCAATGAGGTGGTTGTGCGCCTGCGCGCAACCGTGACGTCCATGCCCTGGCGGGGAAGCCGGGGAGGGCTTGTGTCCGTACCATCATCATGAAAATCCGTCTCCAGCCGACGCGCCTTGCCGTCCTGTTCTGCCTTGCCGTCCTGCACCTGCCCTCACCGGCGCAAACCGTGGCCCAGCTCGGTGTCACCGTCGTGACCGCCGCCCGGGTCGAACAGCCCCTGGCCGAGGTCCTGCCCTCGGTCTCCGTCATCACGCGCGAGGATATCGACCGCGCGCAGGCCGCCTCGCTGGCCGACCTGCTGCAGGGCGAGGCCGGTTTCGAGTTCGGCCGCAACGGCGGCCCCGGCAACGTGACCTCCTTCTTCCTGCGCGGCGCGGCCAGCACCAACCTCGTGATCATGATCGACGGTGTGCGCACCCTGGTCGACGGCTGGGGCAACCTGTCGGCCATCGACCTGCCGCTGTCGCAGATCGAGCGCATCGAGCTGCTGCGCGGCAACGCCAGCGCCCTCTACGGCGAGGCCGCCGTGGGCGGCGTCATCCAGATCTTCACCCGTGAGGTCGGCGACCAGCCCGGGGCCTACGGCACGGTCACGGCCGGCAGCCGCGGCAGCCGTGGCCTGACCGCCGGCTACGCCGCCCGGGCCGGCGACCTGGGCCTGCGCCTGGACGCAGGCGCCGAGCACACCGATGGCTTTTCGGCCATGAACCCGGCGCAGAACACGCGCGTCAACCCGGATCGCGATGCGATCGACCGCCAGCATTTTTCCGGCAAGCTGACCCAACAGGTTTCGCGCGACCTGACGCTGGGCGTGTATGCCAACGTGGTTCGCACCAAGGTGGATTTTGACGATGGCAGCAGCCCGGCCGTGGCCACCGACGTCCAGCAGCTGCAGCGCGAGACCGCCTTGCTCAATGTCTATGCCGAAGGCCGGCTCAGCCCCGACTGGCGCAGCCGGATCGACCTGAGCCGCACCACCCTGACCCTGCTGGACGAGCTGAATGGCCAGCCCAATCAGGGGGCCTACACGGCAGGGCGCAGCACCGGGCAGCAGAACGCGCTGCGCTGGTTCAACAGCTATGCCCAGGGGGCGGACCGGGTGTTCAACTTCGGCGTCGAGTCCGGCGACGAGTCCTATACCTCGGACGCCACGAGCTCCGGCTACCGCGCCCAGCGCCGCATGTTCGGCGCCTTCGCCGGCGTCAACCAGACTTTCGGCGCGCTATCGCTGCAGGGCAATCTGCGCATGGACAGCGTGGAGGTGAACAAGCTCGACACCATCTACGCGCGTCGCTGGGAGGCCACCTCGGGCCTGCTGGGTCTGGGCTGGCGGCTGTCCGATGCCTGGCGGCTGACCGGCAGCGTGTCCACGGGCTTTCGCGCGCCCAGCGCGGGGGAGCTCTCCAACAACATCGACCTCAAGCCCGAGACGCACCGCAGCAGCGAGGCCGGCGTGGCCTGGGCGCGGGGCACCGACAGCCTGCGTCTGGTGGCCTTCCAGACCCGCACCGACGACGCGATCTACTGGCAGAGCGTCTCGCCCTGGACACCGGTCAACATCGGCAAGGTGCGCAACAGCGGCGTGGAGCTCAGTGGCCGCGCCTCATGGCTGGGCAACCAGATCCGTTATGCCCTGGTCAGCCAGGACCCCTGGAACGAAAGTGACGGTACCCGGCTGGCGCGACGCGCGCGTGACTACGGCTCGCTGGAGGTCTCACGTCTGATCGGGGCCACCACGGCCGGCATGCGGTTCAACGCCTTCGGTGACCGCTACGACAGCGGGGCGCCCGGCCGCACGCTGGCCGGCTACTCCACCGTCGCCCTTTATGCGTCGCGGCCCCTGAGTCGCGACTGGACGGTTCGCGTCAAGGCCGAGAACCTCTTTGACCGCGCCTACCAGCTGGCCTATGGCTACAACACCCCGCCGTCCGGGGTCTGGGTTACGCTGGCCTACCAGCAACACTGAAGCTCGCGTGTGAACCCTGCCGCCGCTCCGCCGGACCTCGGCCCCCAACGCATCGTCTGCCTGACCGAGGAGACGACGGAGTGGCTCTACCTGCTGGGCGAGGAGCGGCGCATCGTGGGCATCTCGGGCTACACGGTGCG
This sequence comes from uncultured Hylemonella sp., assembly GCA_963513295.1. Classification (GTDB taxonomy): domain Bacteria; phylum Pseudomonadota; class Gammaproteobacteria; order Burkholderiales; family Burkholderiaceae_C; genus Hylemonella. Next base: position 828 of record CAUPQO010000118.1, on the reverse strand, counting down.
CCCGCCGCGCGCGCGCCAGGAGAAGCCGCGCGTCAGCGCCTTCCTGAGCGCGAAGATCGACAGGATCCTCGCGCTGCAGCCGGACTGCGTGTTCGGCTTCTCCGACCTGCAGGCCGACATCGCCGCCGCGCTGATCCGCCACGGCGTGCCGGTCACGGTGTTCAACCAGCGCAGCGTGGCCGAGATCTTTTCCATGATGTACCAGGTCGCCGCCATGGTGGGGCAGGCCGGGCAGGGGCTGCAGCGCATCGCGGCCCTGCAGGCGCGGCTTGACGCCATCCGCACGGCGGCGGCCGCGCTGCCGCGCCGGCCGCGCGTCTTTTTCGAGGAATGGGACGAGCCCCACATCAGCGCCATTCGCTGGGTGTCCGAGCTCATCGCCATCGCCGGCGGCGACGACATCTTTCCCGAGCTGGCCGTGCAGGCCCTGGGCAAGGATCGCATCGTGGCCGACCCGCTGGAGATCGTGCGCCGCGCCCCCGACATCATCATCGGTTCCTGGTGTGGCAAGAAATTCCGCCCCGAGAGGGTTGCCGTGCGCCCCGGCTGGCAGGAGGTGCCGGCCGTGAAGAACCGGCAACTGTTCGAGATCAAGTCCGCCGACATCCTGCAGCCCGGCCCGGCCGCGCTCAGCGACGGCGTGGAGCAGCTGCACCGGCTTGTCATGGCCTGGGGAGCGCGCCATGCGTGAAGGTCTGCGCCTCTGGCTCCTCCTGGCCCTGCTGCTGGCGGGGCAGATGGCGCACGCCGCCATCGAGCTCACCGACGACCGCGGCGAACGCGTCACCCTGGAGCGGCCGCCGCAGCGCATCGTCAGCCTGCTGCCCT
>CAUPQO010000117.1:0-9497 GCA_963513295.1 uncultured Hylemonella sp. | reverse complement strand
GGGCCCGCCCGGGTGACGGACAATCGGGGCTTCCTGGAAAATCGATACCCATGACGAACAGCCCCTCCCTGTCTACCGAAGTGCCGGCCGAAACGCCGACTGCTCCCGTGATCTCCGCTCCCGATGCCCCTGCTGCCAAACCCGAAGGCAAGACCAGCCTGGCCGCGCGCAAGCAGTCGGCCCTACCCGTGCTGGAGCAGCTCTTCGGCCTCTACCCCCGTCTCTTCGGCGCCGACTTCCTGCCGCTCAAGCGCGGCATCTTCCAGGACCTGCTGGCGCGGCACCCGGAAGTGTTCCAGCGCGACAGCCTGAAGGCCGCACTGGCCGTGCATGCGCGCTCCACCCGCTACCTGCAGTGTGTGGCGGCGGGCAAGGCCCGGCACGATCTGGACGGCGTGGCCGTGGAAGAGGTGGCGCCCGAGCATGTCTTCCAGACCCTGGTGGAACTGCACCGCCGCCGCCAGGCCCGCACGCAGGAGGACCTGGCACCCAAGCTGCGCGCCCAGCTGTCCGCCGCCTTCGAGGCTTCGGGCCTGAGCCGCCAGGACTATCTGGCGCGGGTGCCCTCGCAGGACGACACCATCATGGCGCTGCTGGACGAGGCCCTGAACGTGAGCTCGGAGAAGATCGCCCGCGAGGAAGCGCTGTACCAGGCCTTCGAGGCCAGCGGCAAGAGCGCGCGCGATTTCGCCGACATGTATGGCGTGGCCGAGCGCGACGTCATCAAGGCCGCGCTGGCCAGCAAACGGCGCGCGCAGGCCGGCGCTGCCGTGGCCTGACGCAGGACGGGCTGCCCGTGGTGTCCACGCTGCCTCCGCCCGCCCAGCCGCGCAACCCGCTGCACGGCCTCACGCTGGAGGCCATCCTCACGGCGCTGGTGGCGCACTACGGCTGGCCCGGCTTGGCCGAGCGCATCGCGGTGCGCTGTTTCAGTGTGGACCCCAGCATCAAGTCGAGCCTCACGTTTTTGCGCAAGACCCCCTGGGCACGCGAGAAGGTGGAAGGGCTGTACCTCTACATGCTGCGTGAGCAGCGGCGTGAGCAGCGCTAGGTGATGGAACTGCAGGCCGAGACCGTTGCGTCGGCGACAGCCGCAGTGGCAGCCGGCTGCCGCCAGGCGTCCGCCCAAAAAACAGGCTCCTGACGGCGTGTGCTGCCGCCAGGAGCCCGGTGTGATCACGCCAGGGAAGGGCGGGGACAGGCCCCGGCCGCTTCCGCTGCTGCCATCAGTTACCCATGCTGCTCAGATCCAGATCGGCGTGGGGCGTGTCGGCCACGTTCTCATCGATCATTTCATAGATGTCTTCATCGACGATGTCTTCGGCCGGGTGATGGGCAAAGGCCGAGAACGAGGCAAACAGGGAAACGAGCACGGCGGTCTTGATGACGTTCTTCATGGTTCAGTCCTTTAAAAAAGTGATGAAGATCCCAACGGATGTCTCAGCCGCTGGCGTCCGTCCATGGGCACGTTCGCCAGCAACTGATAGGGGTCATCGTAGGAGCGCGGGGTATCGACCGTGTTTCATCCGCATTTCAGTGTGTGGCCGCGTGTTGCAGAGTGATTCCGGGGCCGCGGCGGCCACTCAGCGCTTCAGCGTGAGGCTGGCCACCAGGCCGCCGCCGTCGCGGGCCTGCAGGGTGATCTGCCAGCCGTTGGCCTGGGCCAACTGGCGGACGATGGCGAGGCCCAGCCCGGCGCCACCGGTCCCAGGGCTGCGTGCACTGTCGATGCGATAGAAGGGCTGGAAGACCGCGTCGAGCTGATCCGGCGGGATGCCGGGGCCCCGATCCAGCACATCGATGCGCACGCCATGCGGGGTTGCCTGCGCCTGCAGTTCCACGGCGAGGGTGCCGCTGTAATGCAGGGCGTTTTCCAGCAGGTTGCCCAGGGCCCGGCGCAGGCTGCGCGGCGCCGCCTGCAGCGTCAGCGGCGGGCAGGACACCGCCACACGGGCGGGCTGGCTGCTGCCGGCCGCCAGTTCGTGCAGGAAGGCCGGCAGCTCGAGGGTGGCCGGTGCTTCGCCGTCCAGGCCGCGGGCCAGGTCCAGCACATCACCGACCAGGCGGTCCATCTCCTCGACATCGCGATCCAGTTGCGCCAGTGTCCTGGCCGAGGGTTGCTGCTCCAGCAGGGCCAGCGCCAGCCGCATGCGCGCCAGCGGCGTGCGCAGGTCGTGCGACAAGCCGGCCAGCAGGGTGGTGCGCTCGGCCAGCAGTTCGCGCACCTGTCCTGACAGCTGGTTGAATCGGCTCGCCAGCAGCGCCAGCTCCTGTGGGCCGGACGTGTCCAGCACCTCAGGCGTCTGTCCGTGGCCGAGCCGTCCGACGGCCCGGGCCAGGCGGTCCAGCGGGGCGGCGATGCGCCGCGCCAGCCAGGTGGCGGCCAGCAGGGCAATCACCAGGCCGAGGGCGGAGGAGATCAGCAGGGTCAGGATGGGGTGGACATCAACGCGTCGGATGGGAAAACCGACCGAGATCAATCCGCCGCCGGAGGGCAGGGCGACCCAGTACCAGACCTCGCCGGCGACCTGCTCGCGGCTGAGTTGCCGGGGTTCGCCCGTGCGTTGTGTCAGGGCGGATTCCAGCAGCTGCAGGTAGGGGCCGCGCCATTCGTCGCGCGCGGCTTGCGGCGGCTCCGCGCGCAGGGCCAGCCGGTGCGCGGCGTACAGCTCCCGCTCGAAGGCCGGGCGTGTGGCCGGCGGCAGCTCGCTCCAGGTCTCGGCGGAGAGCGTCATCAGGCCGGCCAGATCGCTGGCGGCCAGGCGCGCCATCGGCACCATGAGGTAAGAAAGCACGGCGCCGACGGCCAGCAACTCGAACACGACGAACATCACCACCAGCAGGCGGGCGTTCTCGTGGGCCAGCTTGCGCGCACGGGGCCGGGTACCGCTCAAACCGACGCTCCGCGCGGGTTGAAGAGGTAGCCTTCGCCGCGGACGGTGCGGATGTAGGCGGGCTCGGCCGGGTCGTCCTCGATCTTGCGGCGCAGGCGCGTGATGCGGATGTCCACGCTGCGGTCGAAGGGGTCGCGGGTGTAGCCCTTGAGCAGATCGATGATGCTGTCGCGGCTCAGGACCCGGTTCGGACGCTCGACCAAGAGCCGCAGCAGGGCGAACTCGGCTGCGGTCAGCCGCACATCGACGCCATCGCGCAGCAGTCGATGCGCCGGGACATCCAGCGCAAACGGGCCGAAGGCCGGCATATCAGGCGGTGCGGCCGCCTCCCGGGTCACCGCGGCCACGCCCGAGACGGCGGCGGGACGGGCGCGGCGCAGCAGGGCGCGCAGGCGGGCCAGCAGTTCGCGCGGGCTGAACGGCTTGGCCATGGAGTCGGCGGCGCCGACCTCGAGGCCCACCACGCGGTCGATTTCCTCGCCGCGCGCCGACAGCATCAGGATCGGCATGTCGGAGCGCGCGCGCAGGTCGCGCGCCAGGGCCAGGCCGTCCTCGCCCGGCAGCATCAGGTCAAGCACCAGCAGGTCCGGCATCTCGCCCGCCAGGGCGGTGCGCATGGCCGCGCCGTCGGCCACGGCCTGGACGCGAAAGCCGTTGGCGGCCAGATACTCGCCCAGCAGCTCGCGCAGGGCCGGGTCGTCGTCAACGACCAGGACATGGGGCAGGGCTTGTGCGGACATGCGGCAAGGTTAGCACCAGATGCCGGCGCCAGCGCGCTGCCGGCCTGCCTGAAACCGACTGAAACACAGCGATACAGGACGCACACCGGGCGGACATCGCGCGCGCCGATCATTTCCCTACCCGATCACCACTTCCCCATGCCATGCGACTGACGACACCTGCTTCCTTGCTGGCCACCGTGCTGTTCCTCACCCTGCCTGTGGGCGGACGGGCGCAGTCGATGCCGGCGCCGGACCGGGTGCCGGAAGTCTCGCCGCGCCCGCTGAACCTGTCCCTGCCGCGCACCGTGCCGGGCCAGGTCCGCATGGAGCCGCGCGAAACGTTCCGGCTGCCGCAGGGTGCCGTCCCGAGCGGGAATGATCCGCAGCCGTTTGGCCACGCCCCTGATATGCGCTACGGCATAGGCTACGAAGCCCGACAAGCCGGGGCGGTTGGGGGTCATGGCGCGGGCGTTGGAGCGGGCGCCGGCCCGGGTGTTGGAGCGGGCCGGGGTCGGGGACGCTGAGTCAAATAGCTGGTTTTTTAACGAAGGAAATACACCATGAAGAAACTGATACTGATGACCGCCGCTGTGCTGTCTGTGGTTGGCGCCGCCCACGCACGTGGCCCCGGCGGCGGTGGCGGCATGGGCGGCGGTTCGGCCCAGGGCCAGTTGCAGCCGTATGGCAATGGCCAGGGCAAGGAGGAGCAAAAGCAGATCCAGCAACGGAACCAGTACCAGCATCGGGAGCAGCAGTCCGGCATGGGCGGCGCGGCGACCCCGCAGGGTCCGACATTCCAGAATCAGGAGCGCGTGCGCGAGAACATCCAGACGCCGGGCGCCGGGCTGGCCCGATAATCAGGCGGTACCGCGCTGACACGCGGCGCATGGAGCGGCGGGCGGCATGACAGGCGCCCGCCGCTTTTTTTACAACGCCGTACCGCAGCCCATGCAGCGCTGGCACCGCCGGCGGCGCGCACCCCCGCGGATGCCCATGTGGTTTTGTCCATCGGCAGCGCGGTGGCGCAGGTCACGCGCGGCAAGGGCTGTGCCCGGCCGCCGCAGGCTTCAGAAATAGAGCCGCGCGAGCAGCTCCAGGCGCCGCCCTATGGCCTTCTCGCCGAACTCGGTGCCGGCCGCACCGTGCAGCAGGATGGCACGCGCGCGCAGTTCGACGTTCTGCCAGCCGGTGTAGCTGATCTCGGGGGCGGCCTGCCAGCTGTGGTCGTTGGCGTTGGCGATGATGGACAGCGCCGGTGTCACGTAGAGCCAGTCGAAGGGGTCCTTGGCGCTGACGCGCAAATACACATAGTGGCTGCCCGCCGTCGGGCGCGCATAACCCGATTGCGCCAGGGAGCGGGCCAGGTTCTGGTCGGCGAGCGTGCCCCCGGTGGCATAGGCGTCGCTGACCAGCTGGTAGAAGGCGCTGAGTTCATCCTGCGCATAACCCAGGCCGTTGCGGTAGAGCTCCAGGATCCAGGTGACCTCGTTCTCGGTCAGGTAACGGGCGCCCAGCAACCAGCTGTCGGCGTTGCCGATGCGCGTGCCCACGCTGCCATCGGCGTTGACCACGCGCTGGGTGGCGCTGATGGTGCGTGCCCATTCGCCGTGCACTTCCAGCTGGCTGCCCAGGTTGCGCGAGAAGTCCAGGCCCACGCGTTCGGGACGGCTGCCTTTGGCAGCCCACATCAGGTCGATATCGGTGTCGGCCCACAGCAGGTAGAGCTTGGCGCCGGCATTGAGTTCGTCCGGGCTGCCGTAGTCCCGGTTCAGGGCGCTGTTGACGGGCAGCAGCACGGGCATGAAACCGACGGTGGCCAGCGTGCCGGGCAGGCTGTGGACCCAGTCGGCGGTGGCCATCACATAGCCTTCGCGCGAGAGGGTCGGGTCGCTCGGGTCCTTGGGGCGTTCGAAGAAACCCACCGGGTTCCAGGCATAACCCTTGCCCCAGCGCTGCAGCTGCTTGCCGGCATCGAGGGACAGGCCCGTGGTCGGGCTCAGGCGCAAACCGGCTTCGTACCAGGTGGTGGTGTGGCGGGTTTCCAGCGCGTCGTGGGCGGCTGTGCCGGCCAGGCGCCCGTACAACGTGAGGGTGTCGCGCTGGTATTTGCCGGCGAGCTCGTAGCCGGCGCTCTGGCGGTCCAGCGTGCTGCGGCTGCCCGCGCCGGGAAAGCTCAGTGGATACATCGCGCTGTCGGGCCGCAGGGAGAAGTGCTCGGCCTTGGCCTCAACGAAGCCGTTCAGCTCCCAGGGAGAGCGTTCGATTTCCGACAGGTCGAAGCTGTAGTCGGCGGCCTGGGCGCCGGCCACGGCGGCGGCCAGCAGGCAGGCCGTGACGGCGCCGCGGATCACTTGCGCAGCTCGTCCAGGCGCGACATGAAGTTCAGCGTGAAGACTTCGTCGGCCACGTTGCGCTTCTTCACGGCCGCGTAGAGCATGACGGACTTGTAGCCCTTGTACAGCGGGCTGTCGGTTTCCACCGTGGCGGGGCGGCGGATGCCGCCGCCGAAGTCCTTGATGTCCTTGAAGTGCAGGGTCTTCACCAGCATGCCGCTGGCGGCATAGGCCTCGATGCGGGTGGGCAGCACGGTCTTCTTGTCCACCGTGAGCTTCAGGCGGTCGTAGGCCACGGCGCCGGTCTTGGCCTTGAGGTCGAGCAGGTAGTTGGCGCCCTCTTCGCTGGCGCTGGTGACGTCGTATTCCTCGGAATAGTCCACGCGCAGGATGTCGGCGTTGTTGAACACGCCGCCGGTCACCGACTGCAGGCTGGTGATGCGCACCGGCTTGCCCACGTTGGGGATGTAGAGCCACATATTGTCGCCCTGGCGCAGGGTGCTGCGGCCCTTGTCGCTGGCAGGGGACAGGAAGAGGGCAGCCACCTTGTCGCGGCCCTTCTTGACCGAGTAGAGGATGAACTCCTTGCGCTTGCCGTCGGGTTCCTCGTTGATGAGCTTGCGCGTCATCTCGTAGGCCTCGGGTTCGAGGTTGCGGTCGACTTTTTCGAGCAGGGCCCGTCCGTCCAGCGCCAGCACGGCGACGGGCAGGCAGGCGCAGGCCAGGAGGAGGAAATGTTTCAGTTTCATGGAGCGACTTTCAAACGTGGCGCAGCGCCTGGATCGGGTCCATGCGCGAGGCGCGCCAGGCCGGCTGCAGGCTGGCGATGACGGCCATGCCCACCACCAGCAGGGCGACGGAGAGCATCTCGGTGACCGAGAGCGTGGGGTGCAGGGTGATCACCTGCCGGCCGAAGGGGAACTGCAGGGGGTAGACGTTGAGCAAGGCCACCACGGCCGCGCTCAGCGCCACGCCGACCACTGCGCCCAGCAGGCCCAGCAGCAGGCCCTCGCCCACGTAGAGGCCGAGGATGCGGCGCGGCGGCGTGCCGATGGCGGCCAGGGTGCCGATCTCGCGGATGCGCTCGTACACGGCCATCAGCATCACGTTCATGACGCTGGTCAGCACGATGGCCACCAGCATGACGCGGATGAACAGGGTCATGAGGTCGATCATGTTGGCGATGTTGGCAAAGGGCGAAAGCGCTTTCCAGTCGTGCAGCTCCAGTACCGGCCGGCCCTGCGGATTGGTCAGCTGCGTCAGCCGCTCGCCCAGCGAGGCCGTGACCTTGTCGAGTTTGCCCAGGTCTTTCAGACGGACCACGATTTCCATCGCCTCTGCCTCGTCCATGCGCAGCAGTTCGCGCGCGTCGTCCGTGTGCAGGTAGGCGTCGCGCCCGCCCGGGCCGGTCACGGGTTCGAGCACGCCGCGCACCTTGAAGTTCTTGCCGTTGACCGAACCCTCGCGGTTGGTCGCTACCAGCACCACCGAGTCGCCCACCTTGACTTTCATGCCGCGCGCCAGCAGTTCGGGGATCAGCAGTTCGCCCGGTGCCAGCAGGGGGCCCTCGCGGCCGCCTTCGATGATGCGGGTGCGCAGGCCGGGGGCCGCGGCGTCCTCGGCCACCGGGTCGATGCCGTTGAGGCGGATGCTGGTGGTTTCGTTGAAGTTGCTGAACATGGCGCCCAGCTTCAGGCGCACCGAATAGGCGGCGATGGCGGGCTCGCTGTCGAGCTCGGCCTTGACCTTGGCGATCAGCTGGGGCGAGAGGTTGAGGTTGAGCGGCAGGTTGTCCACCGAGGCCACATAACCCCGGCGGTGCACCTGCACGTGGCCCAGCAGGCTGTCGGTGATCTGGCCGATCATGACCTGCTTGAAGGAGCCGGCCGCCGAGACGAAGAGCAGCATGGCCATCACGCCCAGCGTGATCAGGCCCGCGGTCAGCAGGGTGCGGCGGTGGTAGCGCATCAGGTTGCGCGCCGAGAGGCGTAGAACGGCGATCATGCGTGCACCTCCTTCACCAGGCGGCCGTCTTCCAGCATCAGGGTGCGTTCGGCGGCCTGCATGATCTTGGGGTCGTGGGTGGAGAAGACGAAGGTGGTGCCGTAGTCGTCGCGCATCTGTTTCATGAGGGCGATCACCTTGTGGGCGGTTTCATGGTCGAGGTTGGCCGTGGGTTCGTCGGCCAGCACCAGCTTGGGTTCCGACACCAGCGCCCGCGCCACCGCGACGCGCTGCTTCTGGCCGCCGGAGAGCTGGTCGGGCCGCTTGTGGGCCTGTGCCGCCATGCCCACGGCGTCCAGCAGCTTCATGACCTGCGCGTGCCGCTTGGCGGGCGCCCAGCCGCGCACCATCAACAGCGGGTACTCGACGTTCTCGTAGGCCGACAGCACGGGCACCAGGTTGAACTCCTGGAACACGAAACCCAGGTGCTCGCCCCGGAAGTGGGCAGCCGAGTTGCGATCCAGCGCCGCCACGTCCGTGCCCATGACGGTCAAGCGCCCGCTGCTGGGATGGTCGAGACAGCCGATCAGGTTGAGCAGGGTGGACTTGCCGCTGCCGGAGGGTCCGACGAAGGCCACGAATTCGCGCTGGTCGATCGCCAGCGTGATATCGCGCAGTGCGTAGAACTCGACATCGCCGGAGCGGTAGATTTTGGAGATGGAACTCGCTTCGATCAGGGGCATGCGTGACAGACCTGCAGTGTGCAAGCTTCCCTTATAAGCACGCCCTCCGGGGCTGTCAAACCAGGCCGGACCTGGATTTGATGCAGATCAAGTTTGTGCCATCAAGGCCGGGCGAGCGCCGTGAGCCGGCGCTCGGCGCTGATGCTGCCCGGGGAGTTCGTTATATTGCCTGCAGGCCCCAGTGTCAGACTAGGAGAACCCCATGACAGACGCCAGCCATTCCAGCGAGTCGGGTACAGGTCAGGCGGCGCTCCATGGCGCTGGCGGGCACGATGGCAACGACCAGCACGCCGCGCGGCATGATGAAACGGCCGGCCACTACGTGATCGCCGGCGTGCCCCGTGCCCGTGCGGAGCAGACCGTGGGCGAAGTCATCGCCGATCTGCTCGCGCATCATTACGATTACGTCGACAACATTTGCGTGCTCGGTACCGACGAACAACTGATCGGCATGGTTCCGCTGGCCGAACTCCTGGCCCAGCCCCGGGAATCGCACATGGGCCGTGTGGCGCACACCCGCTTTCCCAGGGTCCACGCCGACACCGATCAGGAACGGGTGGCGTCGCTCGCCCTGCATCACACGCTCAGTGCGATACCGGTTGTGGATGCGAAGGGCCGGCTGCTGGGCATCGTGCCCTCCGTCGCGCTCCTGCACATCCTGCGGCGTGAGCACGTGGAGGATCTGCACCGCTTCGCCGGCATCACGCGCGAGACCCTGCGCGCGCGCGAGGCCATCGACGAGCCGCCGATCCTCCTCCTGCGACACCGCCTGCCCTGGCTGTTGATGGGGCTGGCCTGCGGCATGCTCGCCACCTGCATCATCATGCGCAACGAGACCGCCATGGCGCTGAGCACCGCCAT
>CAUPQO010000116.1:0-9498 GCA_963513295.1 uncultured Hylemonella sp. | reverse complement strand
TTTTTTTTTTTTTTTTTTTGTTTTTGGTTTGGATGCGCTCCGGCAACATGTTCACGGGGGCGGGTTAGGGGGTGGGTGGGGGCCGGCGCGCGGGCGGCCACCAGCTGGGCCGGCAGGGTCAGCACCATGGAGGTGCCGGCGCCCGGGGTGGAGATGACCTCGACGCGCGCACCGATGCGCTCGGCGCGTTCGCGCATGATGCGCAGGCCCACGTGGCTGTCGTCGATGCTGTTGTCGCGGGTGTCGAAGCCGCTGCCGTCGTCGCGCACCTCGAAGCGCCACTCGGGCTGCTGCAACACATCGAGCCAGACCTGCGAGGCGCGGGCGTGCTTGCGCACGTTGGAGAGCGCCTCCTGCACGATGTGTAGCACCTGGATCTGCAGGTCGGGCGCCAGCGGCAGGCCCTGGCCCTGCATCTGCAGGTGGGCCTTCAGGCCGCTTTGCAGCTCGAACTTATGCAGGGTGGTGGTGAGCGCCGTCTCGATGTCTTCGGTGTTGGTGCGGGTGCGGAAGTGCATCAGCAGTTCGCGCACGTCGCCATAACTTTCGCGCACGCCGGCGTCGATCTCTTCCAGCACCTTGGCCATGTCCTGCTGGTCCCCCGCGGCCAGGGCGTCGCGCATGAGCTGCACCTGGATCTTGAGGAAGGCGAGCGACTGCGCGATGGAGTCGTGCAGCTCGCGCGCCAGCAGGTGGCGTTCCTGCGACACCGCAGCCTCCATGTCCAGCGCGTTCAGGCGCAGGTTCTCCATGGCGCCGGCCAGGTGGCTGGCCAGGGCTTCGAGCAGGGATCGCTCGGCCTCCGAGGGTTCGGTGCGGGCGTGGAAAAACAGGTCCACCTCGCCCATGAGGCGCTCGTGCAGGCGCACCGGGATGTTGACCAGCGACTCGAAGCCGGCCTGCCCGCACAGGCGGTCGCGGGTGTCGCCCATGGCGTGGATGGGGATGACGCGCAGGCTGGCATCGGCCGCCATGCCGGCGCCGCAGTCGCAGTCGCCCTTGTGGATGCAGTGTTCGGCCTCCACCATCTCGGCGGGCAGGCCCTGGGCGGCCAGCATGAGGTAACGCTGGTTGCTCTGGTCGGACCAGCGCAGGGCCACGCCGTCGGCGTGCGCGATGCGCTGGATGGCGCGCACGAAACCCTGGGCCAGTTCGTCCAGCGTGGTGGCTCGCGCCACCAGGGCCGTCACTTCGTAGAGGCTGGCCAGTCGTTCGCGCTTTTCTTCGAGCTCGGCGGTTTTCTCGGCGACCTTGGCTTCCAGGTGGCGGTACATGGACTGCAGGTGCGCGGCCATGTCGTTGAAGCCCTCGGCCAGGGTGCCGAATTCGTCGCTGCTGACGCGGTCGACGCGCGCGTCGAAGTCGCCGCCCTGGATCTTCTCGATGGCGCGCTTGAGCTGGCCCACGGGCTCCAGCACCAACAGCTGGCCCACGTAAAGCATCACGACGGCACCCAGGATGACCAGGGCCATCAGCGTGGTCTGCAGCAGGTGCAGGATGGCGGTCCAGCGCGAGATATGGGTTTCGATGCCGTGCACGAAGGCGTCGATGTGGCCGACGAAGGCGATGGTCAGCTCGCGCAGCTGCTGCGGCAAGGCGGGGCTGGCCGGGCCGGCCAGCAGCTGGCGAAAGCCTGTCCAGTCTCCTTCGAGCACGGCAAAACGCGCCTGCACGGTCTCGTCCCAGGGCACGAAGAGCGGGCGCTCGGGGTCGCCGTGGCGCAGCACGGCGAGGCTGCCCTCGAATTCCTGCACCAGCTGGGGCAGCTCGCCGGTCTGGCCGGTGCCCAGGCTCAGCGCCATGCGATAGGCCTGCATGCGCATGCGCCCGGCCTCGTTGACCGCGGCGGCGCCGCCGTCGAGCTGCCAGGACACCCACAGCGTGGCCGCCGTGGCCAGCAGGGCCAGCAGCAGGAAGGGGGTGGCGACCAGGGTCAGCTTGGTCGCCAGGCTGCGTTGTTGGCGGGGTGTCATGGTTGTCGCGTCCACGGTGCCGAGTGTGCCGCCATAACGGGCGGCGGGAAGGTCTGAATCTTGATACGGATCAAGTCGCCGCGCAATAGCCGGCCTAAAGTGAGGCTGTCACGCTCACCTCCAGGAGGTTTCCATGTTCCAGCACATCCTGCTTCCCACCGATGGTTCCGAGCCCGCCATGCGCGCGGTCCAGCGCGGCGTCGAACTGGCCCGGCGCCTGGGCTCCCGGGTCACGGTGATGACCGCGCTCGAACACTTCCCGGCCGGCATCATGGCCAGCGGCTACCGGCCCCATGACGATCTGCAGGCGGTGCCCGGCCTGCAGGCGGCCGAGGACTGGCTGGCGCAGGCCGAGGCGGTGGCGCGGGCCGCCGGTGTGCCTTGCGAGCGCCTGCTGCTGCGTGACCAGGCGGTGGTGTACCGCGCCATCCTGGATGCGGCGCAAAACTGCGGGGCCGACCTCATCGTCATGGGCACACACGGCATGGGCCTGATCGAGCGCCTGTTTGTCGGCAGCCAGACGCAGCGCGTGCTGGCACACACGAACATTCCCGTGCTGACCTTGCACTGAGGGCGCAGCTTAGCCGCGGATATCCGCCACCGGCTCGCTGCCGAAGTCGGGGCGCTGCAGGAAAGCCAGCACCTTGCGCGCGGCCGCTTCAGGGCTGTCGAGCTGGCCGCCGCTCTTGAGCTGCTCAAAACGTGCGCGATCGGGGAAGGCCGCGGCATCGGCGCCGCGCAGCTGCACCTGCATGTCGGTGTCGATCACGCCGGGGGCCAGGGCGCAGACTTTCGCGCCATTCGGTTTGAGCGCTTCTTCGAGTGCCAGGCAGCGGGTGTAGTGGTCCATCCCTGCCTTGGCGGCGCAGTAGACGGCCTGCGAGGCCATGGGCCGGCGGCCCAGGCCGGAGGAGATGTTGAGGATGCGGCGCGGCACGCCCCAGCCTTCGGTGGCGGCAAGGAAAGCGGCGCTCAGCGCCATCGGTGCTTCCAGGTCCACGCGCAGGGCCTGGGCCAGGTCGTCGGGCTCGATGTTCGACAGCGGCGCAATGTGCGGGATCATGCCGGCGTTATTGATCAGGGTGGCGCTGGTGTGGTGCACGCCCGGGCGGCTCAGCCACTGGTGCAGCATGGCGGCGGCCTCGCGGCTGTGGGAGAGGTCCAGCGGCCACTGTTCCAGCTTGCAGCCGGCTTGTGCCGCTTGCGCGGCCAGCGCAGCGTTTTCCCGGCGCGAGATGCACAGCAGGGTGTGGCCGGGTGCCAGCAGCTGCTGCGCCAGGCCTAAGCCCATGCCGCGCGAGGCGCCGGTGAGGATGTAGAGATGGGTGTCGGCCATGAACGTGCTCCAGGGCAATCAGAAGGGAGGCGGGCTGTGCCATTGCAGGGGCGCGCCCGTGAGGGGGTGGGTGAGTGCCAGCTCGCAGGCGTGCAGTTGCAGGCGCGGGTAACGCGCCTGGGTGTCGGCATCGGCATACAGCGCGTCGCCCAGGATGGGGTGGCCTATGGCCTGCAGGTGCACACGCAGCTGGTGGGTGCGGCCGGTGACCGGCTCCAGTTCCAGCCGGGTCAAGGGCCGGCCCTGGGCATCGGCCTCGTGCGCCAGCACGCGCCAGCGCGTGAGGCTGGCTTTGCCGTCGGCATCCACCTTTTGCCGCGGCCGGTTCGGCCAGTCGCTGTCCAGGGGCAGGTCGATCTGGCCCCAGTCGGCGGCCGGCGGCGGCAGGTGGCCGGCGACCCGTGCCACGTAACGCTTGTGTACCTCGCGCGATTCGAAGGCCATGCTCAGCGTGCGCTGCATGGCCGCGCCGCGCGCCATCAGCAGCAGGCCCGAGGTGGCCATGTCCAGCCGGTGCACGATCAGGGCGTCGGGCCACAAGGCCTGCGCGCGGGTGCTGGCGCAGTCCTGCTTGTCGGCGCCGCGTCCGGGCACCGAGAGCAGGCCGGCGGGTTTGTCCAGCACCAGCAGCGCGTCGTCGGCGTGCAGACAGGAGATATTCGGCATCACAACGGGTTCGGAACTTGTGAAGACATCGTAGCGATCGGGTTGCGCAGTAGATTTATTCACAAGTTCTCAGCGTTTGTTGTCACCCTGGATGAGTCGCTGCACGGTGTCGCACAGCTCGGACACGTCGTTGGGTTTGTGGATCAGCGCGCTGGCGCCGGCCTCCAGCGCATTGGTTTCGATCTCGGGCGTGATGTAACCCGAGGCCAGGGCCATGGGCAGCCTGGGGCGGATGCGGCGCGCATCGTTGAGCAGTTCCACGCCGCTGTAACCCGGCATGTTGTAGTCGGTGACCAGCAGGTCGTAGTCGTCGGGGTGCGCGCGCAGGGCGGCCAGCGCGGCCTGCGGGTCGGTGTAGACGCTGACCTTGAAACCGCGCCGGCCCAGCACGCGCTCGACCAGGAAGGCCAGGGCCTGGTCGTCGTCCACGTACATCACGTGGCGGCCGAAGCCCATGACGGTCTGCAGGCGCGCCGGCTCGACCGGGACCGAGGGCACGTCCTCGTCGGCCACCGGGAAATACAGGGTGAATTCGCTGCCCTGGCCCGGCGCGCTGCTCACGTCCACCGTGCCCAGGTGGGTGCGCATGACGCCGTGCACCACGGCCAGGCCCAGGCCCGTGCCCTGGCCGACCGGTGTGGTGGTGAAGAAGGGCTCGAAGATGCGCTGCAGCGTTTCGGGCTCCATGCCGCTGCCGCTGTCGCGCACGGACAGGGTCACGTAGCGGCCCTCGGCCAGGCCCAGGCGCTGGCACTCCAGCATGTCGGGGCTGCAGCTGGACAGCGCAATGCTGACCATGCCGCGCACGCCGCCGATGGCGTGGATGGCGTTGGTGCACAGGTTGATGAGGGCCTGCTCGACCTGGGTGGCGTCGGCCAGCACGGGCGGGGCGTCGTGCAGGCGCACCTGCAGGTCCACCGTGGGCGGCAGCGTGACCTTCATGAGGCGCACCGATTCCTGCACCACCTCGGCCAGCAGGATGGCGTGGCGTTTGGGCGCTTCGTTGCGGCTAAAGGTGAGGATCTGGCGCACCAGGTCGCGCCCGCGGCGGCCGGCCTTCTCGATCTCGGTCAGGCAGACCTGCACCGGCGAGTCGCCCCCGGCATCCTGGCGTGCCAGCGTGACGTTGCCCAGGATGGCGCCCAGGATGTTGTTGAAGTCGTGCGCGATGCCGCCGGCCATGGTGCCGATGGCCTGCATCTTGTGCGCCTCGCGCAACTGCGCTTCCAGGATGTTGCGCTGCGCCTCCATCTGGCGGCGCGCGGTCAGGTCGCGCGCGAAGACGGTGGTGATGTCACCGTCGCCCTCGGGCTGGCGTTCGCGCGAGACGCTGACCTCCAGCGCCAGCGGCAGGCCGTCGGCGGTGTGGCCGGTGACTTCGCCCAGGGTGGCCTGGGTCGAGACGCGGGTGGCGGCGATGGCGGCAATGGCCCCGGGCAGGAAGCGGCCCAGCGAGGTCTTGAGCGCCTGTTCGGGCGGGCAATGGAAGAGCGCGGCGGCGGCCGGGTTGAAGACGGTGATGCGCTGGTCGCCATCGACGCAGATGATGGCGTCCAGCGAGGAGTTGATGATGGCGGCCAGGCGGTTTTCGCTCAGGCGCAGTTCCTCGTTGCGCTGCTGCAGGGCCAGCGCGCTTTCCTGCAGGGCGCGGCGGCGTTCCTGCAGGGCGCGCCGCTCGGTCAGCAGCGGCCCCTGGTCGATCACGGCGCAGATGAAATGGGTGAGGTCGCGGTCCTGCGAGTACTGGATGCGCGCGATGTGCAGGTCGCCGGTGAAACGAGCTTCCAGGCCGCTGGAGAAGACCACCTCGTTGGTGTCGCTGTGGCCCCGGATCTTGGCCTCGTCCAGGGCGTGCTGCACGCGTTCGACGTGGTCGGGGGTGACCAGGGGCAGCAGGAAGTTCAGCGGGGGATCGGATTCGCGCGGGCGGAACAGCTTGAGCGCCATGGCATTGCTCTGCTCCACCATGCCGAACTCGTCGACCACCATCAGCCCCAGGGGGACGTTGGAGAACAGGGATTCGAACCGTTCGGAGGCGCCTTCGGCGGCGATGCGGCTGTATTCGAGTGCGCTGTTCTGCTCCTCCAGTTCAGCCTGGTAGGCGCGCAGGTCGTCGATCAGCTTGGGGAGGGCCCGGCGGCTCATGAGCAGGCCCTGCTCAGTTGTTCTTGTTGGTGAACCAGAAACTGACGATGGGGGCGGTCGGGTCGTCAAAGGAGGCCCCCAGCGCCATTTCGCCCTTGTCCAGCAGCACGCATTCCTGGCGGCGCAGCGAGATCACGGCGGAGGAGCCGGCAAAACGCACCCAGGTGCCGTAGCTGCTGATGTCGGAGAGCACGAAGAGTTCACCGCGGCGGTCCAGCCGGGCGTGCAGGCGCGAGACGCGCGGGTCCAGCACGGCGAACTGGGCGTCGTTGCCGCGGCCCAGGAAGACCGGCATGTCCATGGCCTCGAACAGGATGTTGTGCTCACGCCAGGTCAGCTCGATGGTGCTGGGCAGGCGGCTGCTGGGCGCGCCGACCGTCTCCAGGCCCGCCTGCATGGTCATGATCTCGGAGGTGGTCTCGCGCTGCCAGTCGATGCGGTAGACGAGGGCCGGCTCGCTCTTGCCCCGGATGTCCATGGGCCCGAGGTTGCGGTAGTTGACCTCGCCGTCGCCGTAGAGCGCGTCGATCACGCTTTCGGAGGCGAAGATCTGCTCGGCGCCGGAGAGGTCGCTCAGGCGCGAGGCCATGTTGACGGCGTCGCCGAAGCAGTCGCCGTCCTGCTCCACCACCTCGCCGCGGGCCAGGCCCACCTTGATCTGCATCTTGCTCATGCCCGGCAGGCTGCCGCTGCGCTCGCGCTGCATGCGCTGCATCTCGACCATGGCCAGCACGGCCGCCTGGTTGTCGCCAAAGGAGGCCAGCACGCCGTCGCCCAGGTACTTGATGACACGACCGCCGCGGGACTGGAAGAGCTTGCCGATCCAGTGGGTGGTGCGGGTGACCACTTCGGCGGCCTTGGCATTGCCCAGCGCCTCGAACAGGCCGGTACTTCCGGTCAGGTCGGCAAAGACAATGGTGAGGACGGCCATGCGATCGGAATTCTGTAAGGTATGCAGTGTGCTTATTATCGCCATCCCGCGCCTTGCCTTTACGCTGTCATGGGGGCGTCTTGATTTGTATCAAGTATACGGGCCGCACGGCCTTCAGCTTGGCAGGGCGGCGCCCTGGCGCACGCGTTGCAGGGTCAGCTGCAGCAGCCGGGCATCGGCGC
Organism: uncultured Hylemonella sp.; assembly: GCA_963513295.1. Taxonomy (GTDB): domain Bacteria; phylum Pseudomonadota; class Gammaproteobacteria; order Burkholderiales; family Burkholderiaceae_C; genus Hylemonella. Next base: position 2,265 of record CAUPQO010000116.1, on the reverse strand, counting down.
TGGCGCGGTGGCGCTGCGCGCCGCGTTCGCCGGCGATCTGCTGCTTGATGGTGTGCCAGCGCTCGGCCTGCTCCTCCTGCAGCAGGGCGCGCAGGTTTTCCAGCTTGAAGCGCGGCTGCTGGCCGGCCACCTCGAACAGCAGGGCCAGCCAGGTGTAGTCGTGGTTCCAGCCGTCGGAGTAGACGGTACGCCCCTGCAACTGCTGGTTCAGCAGTTCGGCCACCTCGGTCACTGGGCGGCCGCGGCTGAGCAGGGCGGGGCGCGGGATCTGGTGCAGGCGTTCGGCCTGCGGGTCCCAGTGGGTCCACTGCGGCTCGGGGCGGATCAGCGTGCAGAACACATGGCCGTCGGGCAGCGCGTAGCCGATCTCGATGGGATAGCTGTGGCGGCCGAAGCCGGAGGCTTCCACGTCCAGCACGGCTGGCGGTGCCTCGGGGGCGGGTTTCATCGCGGTCATTATGCGGAGGCCGGCCGATCCGTGCAATCGTGCGCAAAATGCCCGGCGAGGATGTACCAGCACAGGCCACGCTGTGTAAGATGCACCTTGCACCGCCAACTGGTGGTGCCCCACAGGGGACACAAGAACATGGGCATCGATCCAGCCATCGTCCAGAACATCGCCGAGCGGGTGCGTGCCGAGGTCTTGCCGCAGCGCGCGACCCCGGCGCTCAAGCTCGACCCGGCCATCATCCAGAAGATTGCGCAGAAGGTGCCGATCTTCGCCGGTATGAGCCAGCCCTGCCTGCTGGACACGCTGGCCACGGGCGAGCATTTCACGGTGCAGGCCGGCGAAGCGGTGTTTCGCGAAGGCGACATGGGCAATTCCTTTTACGTTCTGATTGCCGGCGACGTGGTGGTCGAAAAGATGCGCGACGGCAAACCGGTCGAACTGGCGCGCCTGGGCCCGGGTGAGTGCTTTGGCGAGATGGCCCTGGTCGGCAACGACGTGCGTTCGGCCACGGTGCGCGCCACCGGTTCGCTGGTCGCCATGCGCTTCTACCGCGAGCTCATCGATGCCAACCCCGAGAGCGCTTCGGCCATCTACCGCAACATCGCCCGCATCCTGGCGGGCCGCCTGGGCGAGTCCAGCCTCATGCTGGCCGACCTGAAAAAACGCGACAAGGCGGTTTGAGTCCCTTACCCGGCCGCACCGGCGGCCGACGGCGGCTGACCCGCGCTCCACCGGGTCAGCAGAAAACCGATCTCTTCCAGCCTGGGCACCGGGGTCACGCCCTCGGGGGCTCGGCGTTGCAACACCGGGTGACTGCCACCGGCCCAGATCTCGATCCCGGCCGGCAATCGGCTGCGCAGATCCTGCAGGCCGCGCTGCAGCAGCTGTGCATTGAAGGCGGGGCTGAAGCTCAGACCCACGATCTGGGCGCGGTTGGCCTGTGCCGCGCGTACGATCTCGGCCACCGGTGTCTGGGCGCCCAGCGAGACGCATTCACAGCCTTCCAGTACCAGCGCGATCTCGGCCATCAGCAGGCCCAGCACGTGGGATTCCTGCGGAAAGGTCGCCAGCAGCACCCGCGGGCGGCCCGGCCGCGGCATGGAGGCCATGCTGCCCAGGGCGCTACGCAGCACGGCGATCACGCTCTCGGTGTACATGTGTTCCTCGAACACCTGGATCTCGCCGCGCACCCAGGCTTCACCCACCTGCACGTTCAGCGGCGCCAGCAGCTCGGTGAGGAAGCGGCCCAGGCCCAGGCGCAGCACGGCCTGGTTCAGGGTGCGGCGCAAGGTCATCACCTCGTGGCGGCGCACCAGCGTCAGGATGGCCTGCAGCTCGGGGGTGAGGGGCGCACTCGTCGCCTCCGGGGCCAGGTCCAGCAGCAATTGCTGCAAGTCGGCCAGTGGCAGGGGCACCACGCGCCCGGGGCGCTGGCCGGCGCCCAGCAGGCGCGCGATCAGGCGCAGGCGTTCGACCTGTTCGGACGGGTAGAGGCGCTCGTCGAAGGCGTCGCGCACCGGCTGCGGGAAGCCATAACGGCGCTCCCAGACACGCAGCGTGTCCTTGGACAGACCGGTGTCTCGCTCCACTGCCGCGATCGGCAAGGCGTGGCTGGGCACGCTGCCGGTCGCCGCGCTCGTCATTTCCGACTTATCTACATGGTCTTTCACTATGAATCTTTTTGTCTAGGACAAACGGAGATAATCTTTCAAAACAACGCGATATTAACTGTTTAAACCAAGTTTTGTCCATGTCAAAGATTCTTTCCACCTTCTTCGGCGGGCCAAGCAGCCACGCTGTTCACAGCGCCGGGG
>CAUPQO010000115.1:0-9556 GCA_963513295.1 uncultured Hylemonella sp. | reverse complement strand
GGCCTGGGTGTCGGCGTCGGCATGGTGTCGGCCGATCCAGGACAGGTCGAACTGGATGGCGGCCAGCGAGCCGCCGATGTCGTCATGGATCTCGCGTGCAATCGCCGCGCGTTCCTGCTCGATGGAGCTCTGCAGGTGTTCGGCAAAGCGTGCCAGGCGCTGCTCCGAGGCGGCCAGTTCCTCCATCGCGCGTTCCCGCTCGCGTTTGGCCTGCTGGACTTCGATGGCCCGCTGGATCACGTGGGCCAGCTTGCCCAGGTCGTCCTTGAGCAGGTAGTCGCTCATGCCGAGCTTGATAGCGTCGACCGCGGCCGTCTCACCAATGGCGCCGGACAGCAGGATGAAGGGCGGGTGCTGCGGGGCTGCCTGCAAGGCCTGCCAGGCGTCCAGGGCGGTGAAGCCGGGCAGGCGGTAGTCGGCCAGCACGGCGTCGAAATGGCTGCCCTGCAGCATGCGCGCAAAGTCGTCCAGGCGCTCGACCCGCTCCAGCACGCAGGGCAAACCGGCACGGCGCAGCGTTTGCCGCACGATGTCGTGATCTAGTTCCGAATCCTCGAGATGCAGGATACGCAGGGGCGCGGGGTGGACTTCTGGCGGCATGCGATGGACGATATGATGAAAAACCCCGGCGGGTGTGTCCGGGAGATGGCCTGAACGCCCTGAAATATTGATGAATTCCCTCCCATTTCTGTGGAATCCTGCTACTCTATATCCAGGAAAATTCTAATGCTGGACTTGCTGGAGCGGTGAATCATCTATCCAGCATCCTGATGTCCGAACAGAATGACCATACAAGCCCCTAACACCCTGCCCGCGGAAAAGCCCGCCGTGCAATTGCCGGTGATGCTGGTGGCTGAAGTACAGGATTCGCTCCTGGTGGTGGTGCACGACCTGGCCCGGCTTGACGGCTTGCTGGCGCACACCATGGAAAACCTGATGCAGCGTTTCACCAAGGCCATCAGCGGCCTGGATGATCCGGCAACGGCCGACCTGGCCGCGCTCGACGAGGTGCGTCATGTGCTGCGCTCGGCCGTGACCGAACTGCAATTCCAGGACATGGCCTCGCAACTCATAGTCCATACTTCCAAGGTGCTGCAGGGCTGCGCCTATCGCCTGGCTTCCGAGTCCATGGGACAGGAAGATGGCGAGGCCGTGCCTTTTGTCGAGGAGGTGCCGGAGCGCCCCAATCCGGTGACCCAGGACGAGATGGATGCCGGCTCGATCGAACTGTTTTGAACCCTTGAACATGAATAACCACAGTCCCCATTTCCCCGGAGCTCAGACATGCCACTGATACTCGCTGTTGACGATTCACCCTCGATGCGCAAGATGGTTTCCTTCACCCTGTCGGGTGCGGGTTACCAGGTGGTGGAGGCCGTCGACGGGCAGGATGCCTATGAAAAGGCCCAGGCCCAGACCTTCGACCTGGTGCTGACCGACCAGAACATGCCCCGGCTGGATGGCCTGGGGCTGACGCGCAAGTTGCGTGAGCATCCCAATTTCAAGACCACGCCGATCCTGATGCTCACCACGGAATCGAGTGACCTGATGAAGCAGGCTGGTCGCGCTGCTGGCGCCACCGGCTGGCTGGTCAAGCCCTTCGACCCGGCGCGGCTGCTCGAGGTCATCAAGAAAGTCATCAAGTAATCCGATCCGCCAGTGCGAGAGCGGGATCACAACAGGAGATAGGCATGGCCGAGGGACACCAGGAAACCGGCGGAGGTGACTCATTCGATCTGAGTCAGTTCTACCAGATCTTTTTCGAGGAGGCGGGAGAAAACCTGGACCTCATGGAGCAGATGCTGCTCAATCTGAATCTGGAGACCGCTGACGACGAGGAGCTCAACGGCATCTTCCGTTGTGCGCACTCCGTCAAGGGGGGCGCGGCCACCTTCGGCTTCGCGGATGTGGCCGAGCTGACGCACCAGATGGAGTCCCTGCTGGACCGCTTGCGCCGGCATGAATTGCAGCCCAACCCCATGATGGTGGATGTGCTGCTCGAGTCCGCCGACGCCTCGCGTGTGCTGCTGGCGCGTCACCAGACCGGTGAGACCGGCGAGCCGCCTTCCAACGCCGATCTGGTGCGCCGCATCAGCGAGCTGGCGGCAGGCGGCACGCTGGCGCCGGTGGCTGCACCCGCTCCCGCCCCGGTGGTGGCCGCTCCGGCCCCTGCGCCCATGGCGCCCGTCCTGGCACCTGCACCGGCTGCAGCCCAGACGGGCTCGCGCCAGCTGGAGATCCGAATGGGCCCGCTGGACCGCCTCGACCAAGTGGACGGCATCAAGGACCTGTTCCGCGATATCGTCGGCCTGGGTTCGGTGACCGAGGTGGCCAGCGACCGTGCGGATACGCGGGTGTTCCATGCCTCGACGTCGTCCAGCAATGATGATCTGCTGGATCTGTTCGCCTTCCATGTGTCACGCGAACAGGTGATCATTCGTGAGATGGAGCCAGCGGCGCCCGCCGGGACGTCCTGGACGGACCGTGCGGATCCGCCGCCCGGTGCCCCCGTGGCGCCAGCGCCAGGTTTCGGATTTTTCGAAGGGGCTCCGGGGGTGCCGAATGGTGTGGCGTCCGCACCGGTCGAGACGACCGAGGCCAGGCCTGCCGTTGCCAAGGCGGGCGCGGCCAAGCCGGCGCCCAGCCAGGTCGCGGCCCAGCCGGAGGCGGCCACCATCCGCGTGGCCATCAACAAGGTGGACCAGCTGATCAATCTGGTAGGCGAGCTGGTCATCACCCAGGCCATGCTGGCCCAGAACAGCCAGGCGCTGGATCCGGCGGCCAACCAGCAGTTGATGGCGGGGCTGGCCGACCTGGACCGCAATACCCGCGATCTGCAGGAATCTGTGATGTCGATCCGCATGATCCCGATGTCCATCGTGTTCAGCCGTTTCCCGCGCATGCTGCGCGACCTGGCCAGCAAGCTGGGCAAGAAGGTCGAGTTCGTGACCCAGGGTGAAGCGACCGAGCTGGACAAGGGGCTGGTCGAGAAGATCACCGATCCGCTGACCCACCTGGTGCGCAACAGCTGTGACCACGGCATCGAGTTGCCGGCCGACCGCATCGCGGCCGGCAAGCCGGAGACCGGCACCATCACCCTGTCGGCGGCCCACCAGGGCGGCTCCATCGTGATCGAGGTGCGCGACGATGGCCGAGGCCTGTCGCGCGAGAAGATTCTGAAGAAGGCGCGCGAGCGTGGCCTAGACGTTTCCGACCAGATGACCGATGGCGACGTCTGGCAGCTGATCTTTGCGCCGGGCTTCTCGACCGCCGAGGTGGTGACCGACGTGTCCGGCCGCGGTGTCGGCATGGACGTGGTCAAGAAGAACATCGCTGCGCTCAACGGCACGGTCGAGATCGACTCGTCCGAAGGGTATGGCATGCGTGTGTCGGTGCGCCTGCCGCTGACCCTGGCCATCATGGATGGCATGTCGGTCGGCGTGGGTGATGAGGTCTACATCCTGCCGCTGTCCTCCGTCGTCGAATCCTTCCAGGTCAAGGACGATGCCGTCAACACCGTGGCCCAGGGCTCGCGCCTGGTCAAGGTGCGTGAAGAGTACATGCCCGTGATCGAACTGGAGAAGGTGTTCCAGGTACCGCGCTACGATGCTGGCAAGTCCAGCGACATCATGGTGGTGGTGGAAGCCGAGGGTAGCCGGGTAGCTTTGCTGGTCGATGAGCTGCTGGGCCAGCAGCAGGTCGTGGTGAAGAACCTGGAAACCAATTACCGCAAGGTTCCGAACGTATCGGGCGCCACCATCCTGGGTGATGGCAAGGTGGCGCTCATTCTGGATACCAGCACCCTGGTGCGGCGTTCACGGCATTGATGCACTCCAAGGAGAAGATGGGTATGAGTGAGACAGATCAGAGCGACAAGGTGGCGTCGGGACCGCGTGAATACCTGACATTTCGGCTGGATCAGGAAGAGTACGGCATCGACATCCTGAAGGTGCAGGAGATCCGGGGTTACGAAAAGCCGACACGCATAGCCAATGCCCCCGAGTTCATCAAGGGCGTGGTCAATTTGCGCGGCACCATCGTGCCCATCATCGACATGCGCCTGAAGTTCAACTGCGCGAAGGCCGAGTACAACAGTTTCACGGTGGTCATCATCCTGAATCTGCGCAACCGCATCGTCGGCATCGTCGTTGACTCGGTCAGTGACGTGATGGAGCTGGCACCTGAGAACCTGAAGGCCGCGCCCGACATCGACAGCTCGATCGAAAGCTCGGCCGTGGTCGGCCTGGGTTCGGTGGGTGACCGCATGCTGATCCTGCTCGACATCGAGAAACTCATGTCCAGCGACGACATGGGCCTGATGTCTGCCGAGGCCTGATCCTTTGACGGTATTCCGCCTGTCCTCCACCCAAGCGCCTGGACCTTGCTGACCATGGAAAAAGCAGCCAGGAGTTCAAGAGCGGGCGCAGACCGGGAGAGCACGGCGGAGATCGCCGGAGGCGATGTGCAGGCCAGGGAGTTCAGCTGGACACAGGCCGACTTTACCCGCGTCCAGGCCCTGATCTACCAGCGCGCCGGCATCAGCCTGCACGACGGCAAGCATGCCATGGTGTACAGCCGGCTGTCGCGCCGTTTGCGCGACACCGGGCATCAGAATTTTCGGGACTACCTGAGCTGGCTGGAGTCCCACGACGGGCCGGAGTGGCAGGAATTCGTCAACGCCTTGACGACCAATCTGACCTCATTCTTTCGTGAGCAGCATCATTTCGAGATCCTGGCCGAGCATCTGAAATCCCGCCCTTCGAACACGCCCTGGCGTGTCTGGTGCAATGCGGCTTCGACCGGCGAGGAGCCCTATTCCATCATCATGACGGCGCTGGATGCCCTGGGCCCCCAGGCCAACTTCAAGCTCTGGGCCAGCGACATCGACTCCAAGGTGCTGGCCACCGCCGCGCGAGCTGTCTACCGCCAGGACTCCATCAAGGGCGTCGACATGGCCCGCCTGCAGCGCTTTTTCCTGCGTGGCAAAGGCAACAACGAGGGATTCCTGCGCGTCAAGCCCGAGCTGCAGCGCATGGTGGAATTCCTGAGCGTCAACCTGATACGCGATGACTGGCCCTTTCGAGAGCCTTTCGACATCGTGTTCTGCCGTAACGTCATGATTTATTTTGATGCTCCGACCCAGCGCAGTGTGCTGGAACGCATCCACCGGGTCATGAAGCCGGGCAGCTTGCTGTTTGTGGGCCACTCGGAGAATTTCAATGAGTCGCGCGACCTTTTCGTCCTGCGCGGAAAGACGGTCTATGAGCGCCGCTGAACGACGTATCTCCCGTCGTCTCGCGTGTTCCTGGCAGGAGCGGCATGAACCCGTCTGAACTCTCGGTGCGTGCCGCGCCGCTGCGCCCGCTGACATCCGGGGCCCCCAAGGTCTTGGCGGGGGGGCGGATCTCCCGGGTCGACGAACTCAGGTCCCAGGCGCGCAAGCCCGGGGAAGCCTCTTTCTTTTATGCAGACCACCACTTCCAGTACGACGCCGTCAAGGTGCTGCCTGGCGAGTACTTCGTGTCCACGGATGATGTGCTCATCATGACGGTACTGGGCTCCTGCATCGCGGCCTGTATCTGGGACGGCAAGGCCCGCGTTGGCGGCATGAACCACTTCATGCTGCCCGAGGGCGAAGACGGGTCCGGGCGGTATGGCTCTTATGCCATGGAGCTTTTGCTGAATGAAATGATCAAGATGGGGGCCCGTCGGGAAACCATGCAGGCCAAGGTTTTCGGGGGCGGGGCCGTCATGGCCGGCTTCACCACCATGAACGTGGGGGAGCGCAACACCAAGTTTGTGCTGGATTACCTGGCGACCGAACGCATCCCCGTGGTATCGCAGGACGTGATGGACATCCATCCGCGCAAGGTGTGCTTTTTCCCGGTCACGGGCAAGGCGCTGGTCAAGCGCCTGGCCCACGCCCATCCCGAAGCCCTGGCCGTGGAAGAGCGCAAGGGCAATGCGGCCAATGTGGCCAAGTCCACAGCCGGCGGCTCGGTGGACCTGTTTTAGGAGCGGTGAGCTTGAAGAAGATCCGAGTGGTAGTGGTCGACGACTCGGCGCTGGTGCGCAGTCTGCTGGCCGAGATCATCAACCGCCAACGCGATATGGAGTGCGTCGGCACAGCCAACGATCCGCTGATCGCGCGCGAAATGATCCGCGAACTCAATCCGGATGTGATCACGCTGTATGTCGAGATGCCGCGCATGGATGGCATCGAATTTCTTGGCCGCCTGATGCGTCTGCGGCCCATGCCCGTGCTCATGATCTCTACGCTGACTGAACGTGGCGCCGAGGTTACGATGCGTGCGCTGGAGCTTGGCGCGGTCGATTTTGTTGCCAAGCCGCGCATAGGTTTGGCCGATGGCATCAAGGATCTGTCCGATCAAATCGTCGAGAAGATCCGCATCGCCGCTGCAGCGCATATCCGGCGTGCGCCGCCCCCGGCTTCCGGAGCGCCGGCTGGCCACAGCCCGGCCGGTGCGGCCGCACCGCCGATCAAGCTGCTGGGCAGGCTGTCCACCGAGAAGATGATCTGTATCGGTTCCTCGACCGGAGGCACCGAAGCCGTCAAGGAGGTGTTGACGCGCATGCCGGCGGATTCTCCCGGCATCGTCATCACCCAGCATATGCCGCCGGGTTTTACCACCAGCTTTGCGCAGCGTTTGAACGGGCTGTGCCAGATCACAGTCAAGGAGGCCGCCCACGGCGAGCGTATCCTGCCAGGACACGCCTATATTGCGCCGGGCGGCAAGCAGTTTCGTGTCGATCGCAGCGGCGCCAACTATGTGGCGGTGGTGGAGGATGGACAGCCGGTCAACCGGCACATGCCCTCGGTCGAGGTACTGTTCCATTCCTGCGCCCAGGTCGTGGGGCCCAACGCTTTCGGCATCATGCTGACGGGCATGGGCAATGACGGCGCCAAGGCCATGCGTGAAATGAAGGACGCGGGCAGCTACAACTACGTACAGGATGAAGCCAGTTGCGTGGTGTTCGGCATGCCACGCGAGGCCATCTTGCATGGTGCCGCCGACGAGGTGCTGCCCCTGACGGCCATTGCGCCGGCTTTGCTGGCCCGCCTCAGCAGCAGCGGCGGCGATCGTTACCGCGTCTGAAGCCGCAGTTCAGGCCCGCGCCGAAAGCGCTTCCCATCGGCTCAGGGCAGCTATCAGTTCCGCTTCGATCGCTGTGTCGCGCTGGTTCAGTGCGGTGGCGCGTTGTGCATCCTTGATGTAGAGACTGCCATCGGCGAGTTCCTTGCGCAAGCTGCCTTGCTCCAGCTCCAGTGCGTCGATGAGGTCGGGAAGAGCCTCCAGCTCCCGGCGCTCCTTGTAGCTGAGCTTGCTGCTCCCGGTGGGGCGGGGCGTCTGGACGGGCGATGTTGTCGGGGATGCTGGCGTCTCGGCGGCGGGCGTCTTGCCTGCGGCTGGTTCGGCTGCTGATTTGATGGCCTGGCTGCGCCGCGACTGGGTCAGCCAGTCTTCAACGCCGCCCTCGTACTCGCGCCAGACCCCATCTCCTTCGTGCGCGATGGTGCTGGTGACCACATTGTCCAGGAAGGTGCGGTCGTGGCTGACGAGAAAAACCGTGCCGGGATAGTCCTGTAGCAGTTCCTCCAGCAAGTCCAGTGTGTCGATGTCCAGGTCGTTCGTTGGCTCGTCCAGGACCAGGACATTGGCCGGCCGTGCGAACAAGCGCGCCAGCAGCAGCCGGTTGCGCTCGCCGCCGGAGAGGGAGCGCACGGGTGAGTTGGCCCGTGCCGGAGAGAACAGAAAGTCGCCGAGATAGCTCTTCACGTGCTGTCGTTTGTTGCCGATCTCGATCCATTCGCTGCCGGGGCTGATGAAGTCCTCCAGCGTGGCATCCAGATCGAGCGCGTTGCGCATCTGGTCGAAGTAAGCCACCTGCAGGTTGGCGCCCTGGCGCACCTTGCCGCTGTCGGGCATCAGTTCGCCCAGGATCAGCTTCAGCAAGGTCGTCTTGCCAGCGCCGTTTGCACCGATCAGGCCGATCTTGTCGCCGCGCAGGATGGTGGCACTGAAGTCCCGGACAACCGTCCGATCTCCAAAGGACTTGCTGACGTCGGTCAGCTCGGCCACCAGCTTGCCGCTCGGAGCGCCGGATGCGATATCCATCCTGACGCTGCCCACGGCTTCTCGTCGGGCTGAGCGCTGCGCGCGCAATTGCTGCAGGCGGGTGATGCGGCTCTGACTGCGTGTACGCCGGGCTTCGACACCCTTGCGCACCCAGACTTCTTCCTGGGCCAGGAGTTTGTCGGCCTTGGCGCTGATCACGGCCTCCTGCGCGAGCTGCTCCTCCTTGAGCGTGAGATAGGTCGTGAAGTTGCCGGGATAGGAGTTCAGGCGACCACGGTCCAGTTCGACGATGCGCGTGGCCACCCGATCGAGGAAGGCGCGGTCGTGGGTGATTGTGACAATGCTGCCCTTGAACTCCAGCAGCAGTGTCTCCAGCCACATGATCGAGTCCAGGTCGAGGTGGTTGGTTGGCTCATCGAGTAGCAGCACGTCGGGTTGCGTGACCAGCGCCTGGGCCAGGGCCACCCGTTTGCGCGTGCCACCCGAGAGCGTCTTGATCTGGGCGTCCGGGTCCAGGTGCAGGCGGTGCAAGGTTTCATTCACGCGCTGCTCCCAGTTCCAGCCATCCTGTGACTCGATGGCGTCCTGCAATTGACCCAGGTTGCCATCGCCTTGCGTGTAGCGATCGATGAGGTCGATGACGGCACTCAGCCCGGTACGTACCGCTTCGAAGACGGAGTTCTCCGCTGCGAGCACCGGTTCTTGGGCGACATAGGCTAGCCGCAGGTTCTGTTGCAATTGCAGGGTGCCGTCATCCGGCTTTTCGAAGCCGGCGAGTATCTTGAGCAATGAGGATTTTCCGGTGCCGTTGCGGCCTATCAGTCCGACGCGCTCGTTGGACTCGAGAGCGAAGTCCGCGTGATCAAGCAAGGCGACGTGGCCGTAGGCGAGTTGGGCGTTGAGTAAGGTGAGCAGTGCCATAAGTGTTGGGGATTATCCCCGCCAGGGCTGCCTGTTCCCGGCCCCGGATGCGGGCAAGAACGAAAGCCCAGGCCACCTGAAAAATCTGTGCTATAGTTGCGGGCTTCGCTTCTGAAAAGAGCGAATTTGAGTTGGAGCACTAAGCCGAGGGCTTCGCCAAGAAACTGGCAGGCCACTCAAAAATCCCGACAAAAGATTGACGGGATGGAAAAAATAGTGCTAGAATTCAAGGCTCAGCTGATCGCAGCTAAGCAGGCGCAAGACGGGAAGTTTTGCGGTGGTTCATTAAAAATATACAGCCGATAAGCGTGGGCGTTTGAAGGCGATTGCCAAGTTCTTCGGAACTAAGTGCAAGTCACTTAAAACGCTCATGAGAATAGAAGTGAAGTTCACTTCAATTCCGTTTTTATGAGTTGCTCGAAAGAGCGAAAAATTCAAGATCGAACTATAGAGTTTGATCCTGGCTCAGATTGAACGCTGGCGGCATGCCTTACACATGCAAGTCGAACGGCAGCACGGGAGCAATCCTGGTGGCG
>CAUPQO010000114.1:0-9619 GCA_963513295.1 uncultured Hylemonella sp. | reverse complement strand
GGACTCGCACCGACGCTGGAGGCCCTGCGCCAGCAGCGCAGCGGCGTACGGTCCATGCGCTGGGAAACGGTGGACCTGAACACCTGCCTGGGCCATGTCGAGGGGCTGGACCAGGTGCAGCTGCGCGCCGACCTGGCCGCTTTCGACTGCCGCAACAACCGGCTGGCCCAGTGGGGCCTGGAACAGGACGATTTCGTCATGGCCGTGCGCGAGGCCATGCGCCGCCACGGCGCGGAGCGCATCGGCGTGTTCCTGGGCACCAGCACCTCGGGCATCCTCAGCTCCGAGCTGGCCTATCGCCAGCGCGATGCAGCCACCGGCGCCTTCACCCAGCCGCTGGACTACCAGCACACGCACAACAGCTACTCGGTGGCCGATTTCGTGCGTTCCTATTTCGGCCTCACGGGACCGGCCTTTGTCGTCTCGACCGCCTGCTCCTCCAGCGCCAAGGTCTTCGGCAACGCACAGCGTCTGATGGACTGCGGCCTGATTGATGCGGCCATCGTCGGCGGGGTCGACTCGCTGTGCCTGACCACCCTCTACGGCTTCAACTCCCTGCAACTGGTCTCGGCCCGGCCCTGCCGCCCCTTTGACGCCGGGCGCGACGGCATCTCCATCGGCGAGGCCGCTGCCTGCGCCCTGGTCGAGCGAACCGACCGCGCGGCGCCCGGCGCCATCGTCATGAGCGGCATCGGTGAATCCAGCGATGCGCACCACATGTCCTCCCCCCACCCCGAAGGCCTGGGGGCGCGCGCGGCCATGCAGCAGGCCCTGGCCATGGCCGGCCTGCAGGCGGCGCAGATCGACTACTTCAACCTGCACGGCACCGCGACCCCGAGCAACGACGCGGCCGAGGACAAGGCCGTGAGCGCCCTGTTCGGCACGGCCACCCCCAGCAGCTCCACCCAGGGCCACACCGGCCACACGCTAGGCGCGGCCGGTGGCATCGAAGCGGTGATCTGCGCGCTGGCCCTGCAGCACGGCCTGGCGCCCGGCGGTTGCGGCACCGAAACGCTGGATCCGAAGCTGCAGTCCCGCTACCTGCTCAGCAATCTGGAGCAGCCACTGCGGCATGTGCTGAGCAATTCCTTCGGTTTTGGCGGCAGCAACTGCAGCATGGTGCTGTCGAGGGTCGAGGCATGAGCGTCGCACGGCCGCCAGCAGACGCTCGCACCGCAGTCCGCCAGGACGAAGGTATTCAAATGAGTCAGCTGCAAGTGCACGTGCAAGGTGTCGGGGTCTACGGCCCCGGCCTGTCCGGCTGGCAGCAGGCCGCCGAGGTGCTGGCCGGGCGCCTGCCCTTCGGCATGGCGCCCATCAGCCTGCCGCCCGCAGAGGCCCTGCCGCCAGCCGAGCGCCGGCGTGCCGGCGTGTCGATCAAGTTGGCCTTCGCCGCGGGTTTCGACGCCATCCGCCAGGCCGGGGCCGACCCGGCCCACCTGCGCTCGGTCTTCACCTCGACCGGCGGCGACTGCGACAACTGCCATGCCATCCTGGAAACCCTGGCTTCGGCCGACCGGGCGGTCTCGCCCACGCGTTTTCACAACTCGGTGCACAACGCGCCCTCGGGTTACTGGGGCATCGCCACGGCCTGCCGGGCCACGTCCACCAGCCTGTGCGCCTACGACGGCTCCTTTGCCGCCGGCCTGCTGGAAGCCGCCGCCCAGGCCGTGAGCGCGGGCGAACCCTGCCTGCTGCTGGCCTACGACAGCCCCTATCCGGAGCCGCTGGGCAGCGTGCGCGGCATCCCCTACCCCTTTGGCGTGGGCCTGGTGCTCAGCCCCGCTCCAGTGGCCGCCCACGCGGCCACGCTGCGCCTGAGCCTGGGCCGCCAGGAACCCAGCCGCCTGCCGGATCCCGCGCTGGAAGCCATGCGGTGCAGCGTCCCCGCGGCACGTTGCCTGCCCTTGCTGCAGCACCTGGCGCAAGGCCGCAGCGGCCGGGTGAGCCTGGACTACCTCGACGGGATGGCCCTTGATGTCGACATCCGGTACGCTGCCTGACCACGCCTGGATCGCGGCGCGCATCCCGCACCAGGGCCACATGTGCCTGCTCGATGCGGTGCTGCAGTGGGATGCCGGGCACATCGTCTGTCGCGCCAGCAGCCACACCCGGGCCGACCATCCGCTGCGCGCCGACGGCAGCCTGGGCATGGCCAACGGCATCGAGTACGCGGCCCAGGCCATGGCCGTGCACGGCGCCCTGCTGGCCGGCAGCGACAGTGCACCGGCCGCCGGTTTCCTGGCCAGCGTGCGCGACGTGCAGTGGCATGCCCCCCGGCTCGACACGCTACCGCCCGAACTGCTGGTGACGGCCCAGCGACTCTCGGGTGACGGCAACACCCTGCTCTACAGCTTCCGCCTCGAAGCGGCGGGCGCCACCGTGCTGAGCGGTCGCGCCAGCGTCATGCTCGATGCCAGCCTGGCCTGAGCCCTTTTCACCCGCACTGGACCCCGCATGAAACACGCACTCGTCACCGGCGGCAGCGGCGCCATCGGCGCGGCCATCTGCCGCAAGCTGGCGGCCGACGGCCTGCACGTCATCATCCACGCCAACCGCAATGCGGCCGCCGCCGAACAGCTGCGCGCCGACATCGTGGCCGCGGGCGGATCGGCCAGCACGGTCAGCTTCGATGTGGCCGACGAGGCAGCAGCGCGTGCGGCACTCGAGCCCCTCGTGGCGCAACAGCCCATCCAGGTGCTGGTCAACAACGCCGGCATCCATGACGACGCGGTCTTCCCCGGCATGAGCAGCGCGCAATGGCACCGCGTGATCGACGTCTCGCTCAACAGCTTCTTCCACGTCACCCAGCCCTTGACGATGCCCATGATCCGCACGCGCTGGGGGCGCATCATCACGATCACCTCCATTGCCGGCATCACCGGCAACCGCGGGCAGACCAATTACGCCGCGGCCAAGAGCGGCCTGCACGCGGCCAGCAAGTCGCTGGCGCAGGAGCTGGCCAGCCGCGGCATCACGGTCAATGCGGTCGCGCCCGGCATCATCACGTCCGACATGAGCAAGGACGCTTTCGACGCCGAATCGATCAGGCAGCTGGTGCCCATGAAACGCGCTGGCCGCCCTGAGGAGGTGGCCGAACTGGTCGGTTTCCTGGCGTCGGAACAGGCGTCCTACATCACCGGTCAGGTGATCTCGGTCAACGGCGGGATGATCTAGGCCCCGAAACTGCCGAAGCAGCGCCGATAGCCGGCCAGGGCCAGCCAGGCGCCGACCGCCCCCAGCAGCACCCCGCCCAGCACGTCGAGCAGCACATGCTGCTTGGTCGCCATGGTCGAATAGACGATGAGCAGGCACCAGCCCCAGTTGAGCCGATGCCAGCCCCGGCCGGCCTCCACGCCCCGCAGTTGCGCGTGCAACCAGATCGCCGAATACACCGCAATGGCCACGTGCAGCGAGGGGCAGGCATTGCCCGCCATGTCCACGCCCTCCAGGAGGGCCAGACTGGCGCCCGGCGGTCGCTCAAAGGGCGGGATGGCCGTCGGCCAGAGGTAGAAACAGAGCAGGCCCAGCCCACAGACTGCGGCCACGGCCACACCGTAGTAGATCAGCGGACGCAGGCCTGGCGTGATGGCTGGCGGCAGGCCCGTATAGAACCAGAGCGAAAGATAGGGAATCCAGGCCCACCACTGCATGGGGATGGCCGTGTCCAGCCAGCTCAGCGGCATGGTGGTCACCTGCGCATGCGGATAACGCAGCAGGAAAAAATAGGCGATGAAAAATACCCAGATGAAAACCGTGATGCCTGAAGCCTTGAGCCACCACAGACGCCAGAACAAGCGGTTCAATTCGCGCGCCGGGGTCTGTCGGGAAAGAGGCATGGTCAATAATCGCTGTCTTCTGGTCAATGGTACCAACTCTGTCTATGCAATCGCGACGATCCGGCAACCCGCTGTGGCGACTCTACGAAGTTTTTGTGATGGTTTTCGGGCTCAGCCTGCTCGCGGTGATATGCCTGCTGTCGATCCCGCTGTTCCTGCTGCTCTACATCACGCTGCCGCGTCGCTGGCACCGGGCGGTTTCACGCCGCATCATCCGCTTCGGTTTCCGGGCCTATCTTTGGACCCTGCACTGGGTCTGCCAGATCCGCACCGATCTGCGTGAACTGGATGGCCTGCAGGACGAAGGGCCGCTGATCATCATCGCCAACCACCCCTCCCTGCTCGACGCGGTCATGCTGCTGAGCTGCTCGTCCAAGGCCACCTGCGTGCTCAAGGCCAGCCTGCTGCACAACCCCCTCTACGGCGTGGGCGCGCGCATGGCCAGGTATGTCAGCAACGAAGACCCGCGCCGCATGATCGAAGGCGCCTGCCGTGAACTGGCGCATGGCGCCCATTTCATCCTGTTCCCGGAAGGCGGACGCAGCCGCGAGTTCCCCATCAGCAGCCTCTCCAGCGCCTGCATTCTGATGTCGAAGAAAAGCCAGGTGCCCATGCAGGCGGTCATCCTCGAGTTTTCCACGCCTTATCTGGGCAAGCACTGGGGCCTGTTCACCCCGCCTGTCCTGCCCCTCACCATCCGGGCCCGCCTGGGCCGGCGCTTCGAGCCGCCGGCGGTCACGGCCCAGGCGCTGAGCGAGCTGGACAGCTATTTCCGCAGCGAACTGCCGCCGAAGGACTGAAGCCCTCAGCTCAGGCGCTGCGCTGGACGAGGCCGGCCAGGCCTTCCAGAACCGCCTGGCGCGGGGAGTTGATCACCAGGATCTCGATCTGGGCCGCTTCCTCGCCGCCCACGCTGAGCAGGGCCGACACCGCCGCTGCCGTTTCCGACATGGGCCGCGTGCGCACATCCACCAGGACGGTTTCACGCGGCAACACCGGGCGTTTGAAGCTGCATTTGCGGATGCCGGCCAGCAAACCCAGGTAATCGCCTTCCAGGCGACGCGCCGCCGGGGAGCCCGCCCGCATGCCGGCCCCCGCCACCTGAGCCACCAGCTCGACCAGCATCACGCCGGGCACCAGCGGCAGGCCGGGAAAGTGGCCACGCAGGATGGCACCATCCTCAGACCAGCGCGCGCTGGCCTGGAAATGATCATGGTCCAGCACCGTGAGGGTCTCGATCAGCTGCATGTCACCCCGGTGCGGCAGCAGGCGGTAGACGCCCGCCGCATCGAGTTCGATCGGGTAGTTGAGCGTTTCGCTCATGCGTACTGGCGTGCGATCAGCGAGACGTTGCTGCCGCCGAAGGCAAAGGAGTTCGACATCACGGCCCCCAGGGTCTGGCCATGACGCGCCTGCCCGGGCACGTAGTCCAGGGTGCAACGCGGATCGGGGTTCTCCAGAAAAGCCGTCGGCGGGATGATGCCGCTTTGCATGGCCAGCAGGCTGATGGCGAATTCCGTGGCGCCGGCGGCACCGATCAGGTGCCCGTGCTGGGACTTGGTGGAGCTGACAGGCAGGCGGTCGGCATGGTCGCCAAACACCTGGCGTATGGTCTCGCTTTCCACCACGTCGCCCGCATCGGTGGCCGTGCCATGCGCGTTGAGGTAATGGATGGCGGCCGGTGCCATGCCCGCCTCGTCCAGCGCCATGCGGATGGCGCGGTACTGGCCTTCGCTGGAGGGCAGGGTCAGGTGCTGGGCATCGCTGCTGCTGCCATAACCGCAGATCTCGCCGTAGATCGGCGCTCCGCGCCGCAGCGCGGACTCCGCCGTCTCCAGCACCAGGGCTGCTGCGCCCTCGCCCAGCACAAAACCGCTGCGCTGCCTGTCGAAAGGCCGGCAACTCGCCGCCGGATCGGCGGCATGGGGCTTGGCCATCACGCGCAGCGCGTTCCAGGCCATGAAGACCCCCGGCACATTCATGGCTTCGGCGCCGACGGCGACGATGGCATCGGCATAACCGTGGCGGATGGTGCGACAGGCCTCGCCCACAGCCATGGCCGAGGAGGAACAGGCCACGCTGTAGGTGTGGGTGGGGCCGCGGAACTGGTGGGCCATCGAGATGGCGGCCGTGGCGGCGTTGGGCATGAGCCGCGGCACCGACAGGGGGTGCATCACGGTCGGATTGCGGCCGGCCTGCAACTGCTCGTGCATGCGGGTGTAGAGGGCCTCGCCGGTGGTGGCGCCACCCAGCCCGATGCCGGCAAACACGCCCACGCGCTCGGGCTTGATATCCCATTCAGACGCCCGGGCGTCAGCCAGGGCTTCGCGACTGGCCAGCAGGGCGAACTGCGTGGCGCGGTCCAGGCCCGACTCGTTGCGGTCGAGTTGCTGTGCAAAGGCGGGATCGACATCGGCCGAGAGGGCCTGCGGCAGCCAGCGGGTGATCTCCGGCGTGGCCGGCCGGATGGCGCTGTGGCCCTGGATCAGGCGCTCGAAACTGCTGGTGCGCGTCAGGCCCAGCGGGTTCAGCAGGCCGATGCCGGTGACGACAACACGCGGCGTGGTGCGGGCAGCAGACATGGGCCGTGGTCAGCGCGGCGCGTCGATCACTCAGGCCTTGGAGGCCGGCACCGGGATCTGGCCCTTGTTGGCCGCCCGGATGGTGGCTTCCATGTCGGCCACCATCTCGTCGAAACTCATGCTGCTGTAGCGCGCGGGATCTTCGACCTGGAAGCCATAGAGGTCCTCGACCTCGAACAGCATTTCGACCACCCCCAGGGAATCGAGGCCCAGATCGGCCACCTGGAGCCCGGGCTGGTCGAACACGGCCGGGGCCACGTTGAACTGTTGGATGACGAAGTCTTTGATGATCTGACGCAGCATATGGGCTCGATGTCCTCGTGGGCTCCCGCGGTCTGCGGGCAGCAGACACCCCAGGGAATATTCTTGTCGGGGCCGACCAGCAGTCCCTCCTAGCAGTGCAAATTGTACCCAGATAGGCGCGGGTCCAGCCCTGCCGAGGGGCCTGCGCCAGGGGGCGGGACTCAACCGGAGCGGCCCCGGAAACGGCGAGCCAGCAACAGCGGCAGACGCAGCACAAAACCCAGCATCAGGCGCGTGTGCATCCAGGTCAGCAGGACGTTGTCGCGCAGGTACTTGAAGTGCGAGACACCGCCCTCCCCGGCCTGCAGGTACCTGACCGGTGCATCGAGGTTGACCGGGCGCACGCCGGCCCAGCACAGGCGCACGGCCGCTTCGATGTCGAAGTCGAAACGGCGCATCCAGCGCTGTCCGCTCATGATCTGCAGCAGCGGCGAGACCGGGTAGACACGAAAGCCGTAGAGCGAGTCGCCGATGCCCATCCACAGCGTCTCCAGGTTGGCCCAGGCATTCGAGACCTTGCGTCCCTGCACACGCAGCGCCGGAGCACTGGCGTCGAACACCGGCTTGCCCAGGATCATGTGCTGCGGCCGCGCTTGTGAAGCCTGCATGAAAGCCGGGATCAGCCAGGCCGGATGCTGGCCGTCGGAGTCCATGGTCAGCACGTGGGTGTAGCCGGCGGCCTCGGCCTGCACCAGCCCGTGCAGCACGGCTGCGCCCTTGCCCTGGTTCTGTTCCAGCACCATGACCTTCAAGTCCGGCTCGCTGCGGGCCAGGGCCAGCAGCTGCTCACCCGTGCCATCCGTGCTGCCGTCCACCACCACCCAGACCGGGGCCCACTGGCACAAGGCCTCGCGCACGGTCTCCAGCACCTTGGGGCCGGCGTTGTAGGTGGGGATCAGGACGAGGTGGGAGCGCGAAGGCGTGGCGCCGGAGGGACGTGACATGGGGGTGGATTATGGCAAACGACCCCGGCAGACCAGCCACGGCATCAGCCGGCCGGTGTGACGCACCACGGTGCGGTGTCGTGCACCAGGCCCATCCACAGCGCCCAGACCGAACTCGCGGCCAGCGCCAGGCCCGCCAGGCGCACCCCCCAGTCACCCGAGCCGCTGCCACGCAGGCGCAGCCAGAGCCAGGGGCCCGCCAGCATGGAGACCGCCGTGCCCGTGGCAAACAGGGCCATGACAGCCGCACCCTCGACAGCGCTGCCCGTCATGGCCGCCACCAGCAGCGCCGAGTACAGCAGGCCGCAGGGCAGCAAGGCCCACAGCATGCCCACCACCAGCGGGGCACCGCGCCCGCGGCCGGCAGCCAGGGCACGGGCACCGTTCCAGCGCCGGCGTGCGGCACTCTCCAGCCAGACCGGCTGCGGCGCGCGGACCAGCAACAACAGGCCCAGCATGAGGGCCGCCAAGTGAAAGAGGGTCCAGACCGGACGCAGCGCAGCCGACTGGATGGTGAGCCAGCCCAGGCCCTGGATGGAGGCGGCCGCCAGGCCGCCGAGCAGGGCGTAGCCGGCCACGCGGCCAAGCTGGAACACCCACAGGGCCTCGTTGCGCCGCGCCCCCGCCGCCTGGCCGATGCCGGCGCAGGCCGCGCCGCACATGGCGATGCAATGGGGGCCACCAGCCAGGCCCATGAGCAGGGCCGTGACGGCCAGGGAAGTCTGCATGGATCGAGTGTAGTGCCGGCTCGGCCGGCCCGCTCAGATGATCTTGGAGAAGCGCGCCCGGTTGCGATCGGCCTGCAGGTAGCGGTCGAAAGCCATGGCCACGGCGCGCACGAAGTACCAGCCCGTGGCGGTGACCTGGATGCTGCTGCCATCCAGCGTCACCAGACCCTGCTCGGCCAGTTCATGCATGGCCTCGAGCTCGGGGGCGAAGTAGGACTTGAAGTCGATCAGGTAGGCCAGGTTGACCGATTCGAACAAAACCTCTCCCTGGCACATCAGCGCCATGATGACGGCACGGCGCACGAGATCATCGCGCGAGAGCGCCAGGCCGCGCACCACCGCAAAACGGCCGTGGTCGATGGCGTCGTAGTACTCCTCCAGCGTCTTGGCGTTCTGGCTGTAGGTAGCGCCGATGCGGCCGATGGACGAGACGCCCAGGCCGATCAGGTCACAGTCGGGCTGGGTGCTGTAACCCTGGAAATTGCGGTGCAGCCGGCCCTGGCGCTTGGCCACGGCCAGGGCATCGTTGGGCAGGGCGAAGTGGTCCATGCCCACGTAGACATAACCGGCCCCCATGAAACGCGCCATGGCATCGGTCAGCATGGCCACCTTGCCCGCCGCGCCCGGCAATTCGGCGATGGCGATGCGGCGCTGCGGCTTGAAGCGCTCGGGCAGGTGGGCATAGGCGTACAGGGCGATGCGGTCCGGCCGCAACTCGTTGACCTGCTGGATCGTACGGGCGAAGGACTCCGGCGTCTGCTGCGGCAGGCCGTAGATCAGGTCGACGTTGATCGAGTCGAAGCCGCGCTCGCGCGCGGCCTGCACCAGGGCAAAGACCTGTTCGGCCGGCTGCACGCGGTGCACCGCCTTCTGCACGGCCGGGTCGAAGTCCTGCACGCCGAAACTCAGGCGGTTGAAGCCCAGCTCGGCCAGGGTGTCCAGGCGCCTGGCATCGATGGTACGCGGGTCGACTTCGATCGAATATTCACCGCCGGGCGTGAGGTTGAAGCTGCGCTTGAGCATGGCCATCAACTCGCGCAGCTCGGCGTCGCTCAGGAAGGTCGGGGTGCCACCGCCCAGGTGCAGTTGGGTGACGATCTGGCCTACGCCCAGCTGGGCCGTGTGCAGGTCCACCTCGCGGCCCAGGTAACGCAGGTACTCGGCCGCGCGGTCATGGTGTTTGGTGATGATCTTGTTGCAGGCGCAGTAATAACAGAGCGACT
>CAUPQO010000113.1:0-9630 GCA_963513295.1 uncultured Hylemonella sp. | reverse complement strand
GGCCGTGATGCCGTGCTCGGCAAAGTGCTTGTTGGCGTGCTCGAAATGCTCGGACGACTGCAGCAAGGCCTTGGACGGGATGCAGCCCACGTTGGTGCAGGTGCCGCCGGGGGCCGGGCCGCCCTTCTCGTTCTTCCACTCGTCGATGCAGGCCACGTTCATGCCCAGCTGGGCGGCACGGATGGCGGCGATGTAACCGCCGGGGCCGCCGCCGATGACGACCACGTCGAATTGTTTGCTCATGTATTTACTCCTGCGCGCACAAGCATCAGTGCGCAAGCTTGAGGGTGACCACCCCGCCGACGATCAGCGCCACGCCCAGGAACCTGGCCAGCGTGGCGGCATCGCCGAAGAACATCACCCCGATCAAAAAAGTACCGGCGCCGCCGATCCCGGTCCACACCGCGTAGGCAGTGCCGATCGGGATCTCGCGCTGCGCCATCCACAGCAGCCAGCCGCTGATGCCCATCGAGACGATGGCACCCACGATACCGCTCACACGGTATTCGGCCTGCTGAGACAGCTTGAAGCCCAGGGGCCAGCCGATCTCGAACAGGCCTGCCAGCAGCAGGTAGACCCAGGCCATTCGATCAGATGTCGAACAGCAGACGGGCCGGGTCTTCCAGCGCTTCCTTCATGGCCACCAGGCCCAGCACGGCCTCGCGGCCGTCGATGATGCGGTGGTCGTAGCTCATGGCCAGGTAGTTGATCGGGCGGATCACGATCTGCCCGTTCTCCACCACCGCGCGGTCCTTGGTGGCATGCACGCCCAGGATGGCCGACTGCGGCGGGTTGATGATGGGGGTGGACAGCATGGAGCCGAACACACCGCCGTTGGAGATCGAGAAGGTGCCGCCGGTCATCTCCTCGATGCCCAGCTTGCCGTCACGCGCCTTGGCGCCGTACTCGGCAATCTTCTTCTCGATGTCGGCAAAGCTCATCTGGTCGGCGTTGCGCAGGATGGGCACCACCAGGCCGCGCGGCGAACCCACCGCAATGCCGATGTCGAAGTAGCCGTGGTAGACGATGTCGTTGCCGTCCACCGAGGCGTTGAGCACCGGGTACTTCTTCAGCGCGTGCACCGCGGCCTTGACGAAGAAGGACATGAAGCCGATCTTGACGCCGTGTTCCTTCTCGAACTTCTCCTGGAAACGCTTGCGCATCTCCATCACCGGGTCCATGTTGACCTCGTTGAAGGTGGTCAGGAT
This sequence comes from uncultured Hylemonella sp., assembly GCA_963513295.1. Taxonomy (GTDB): domain Bacteria; phylum Pseudomonadota; class Gammaproteobacteria; order Burkholderiales; family Burkholderiaceae_C; genus Hylemonella. Next base: position 8,422 of record CAUPQO010000113.1, on the reverse strand, counting down.
GGCGTTGGTAGACTGCGACTGCAGCAGGCGCTCGGCCACGCGGGCGCGCAGGCGCGTCATGGGCACGCGCTGCTCGGGGCGCTCACCCAGGTTCTGCGGACGGGGGGCCGCCACCTGCGGCAGGGCCGTGGCCGGCGCACCGGTCGGGATGGCAGCGGGCCGGGCACCACCGGCAGGGCCGGAAGCGACAGCGGCCAGCACGTCACCCTTGGTCACGCGGCCGTCCTTGCCCGTGCCGGGCACGGAGCCGGCGGCCAGTGCGTTGTCGGCCATCAGCTTGGCGGCAGCGGGCATGGCCACGCCGGCCTTGGAGGCGGAGACCGCGGCCGTCGCCACAGCTGGCGCGGCGGCCGCAGCGGCGGCGGGCGCGGCAGCAGCAGCGGGCGCCGCGGCACCGGCCTTGCCTTCGGTGTCGATGCGGGCGATGACCTGGCCGGCCACCACGGTGCCGCCGTCGGCCACCAGGATCTCGGCCAGCACGCCGCCGGACGGGGCCGGCACTTCCAGCACCACCTTGTCGGTCTCGATGTCGATCAGGATCTCGTCGGCGGCCACAGCCTCGCCGGCCTTTTTCTTCCATTGCAGCATGGTGGCTTCCGCCACCGATTCGGACAGCTGCGGGACCTTGACTTCTACGATAGCCATTTGAATTCTTTCCGTATCTTTTTGAGTGTTGCGGGGCACGCCTTCAGCGGCGCCCCGCATTTCTTGAAAAAACGATCTGCCCTTATTTGGTCAGCACGAAGCCCTTGAGCTTGGCGAAGGCCGCCTCCACCAGGGCCTTCTGCTGCTCCTGGTGCAGGTGGGCATAACCCACCGCCGGCGAGGCCGAGGCCGCGCGGCCGGCATAACCCAGCTTCTGGCCTTCGAGCATGTTCTCGTGGATGTTGTGCTGGATGAAGAACCAGGCGCCCTGGTTCTGCGGCTCGTCCTGGCACCACACGATGTCGGTGGCGTTCGGGTACTTCTTGAGCTCGGCGGCGAAGACCTTGTGCGGGAAGGGATAGAGCTGCTCGACGCGGATGATGGCCACGTCGTCCAGGCCCTTCTCCTCGCGCTTCTTGACCAGGTCGTAATAGACCTTGCCGGAACAGGCGACCACGCGCTTGACCTTGTCTTCCTTGAGCGCCTTCTGCTCGGGGATCACCGTCTGGAAGCCGCCCTTGGTGAACTCGGACACCGGCGAGGTGGCGTCCTTGTTGCGCAGCAGGGACTTCGGGGTGAAGATGATCAGCGGCTTGCGCAGGCCGCGGATCATCTGGCGGCGCAGCACGTGGAAGATCTGGCTGGCCGTGGTCGGCTGCACGATCTGCATATTGGTGTCGGCGGCCAGCTGCATGAAACGCTCCACGCGCGCCGAGCTGTGCTCGGGGCCCTGGCCTTCGTAGCCGTGCGGCAGCATCAGCGTGATGCCGTTCACACGGCCCCACTTCACCTCGCCCGAAGCGATGAACTGGTCGATCACCACCTGGGCGCCGTTGGCGAAGTCGCCGAACTGCGCTTCCCAGACCACCAGGGTGTTGGGGTCGTTGGAGGCATAGCCGTAGTCAAAGGCCAGCACCGCCTCTTCGGACAGGATGGAGTCGATCACGACAAACGGGGCCTGGCCCTCGCCCACGTTCTGCAGCGGCACATAGGTGCCCACGTCCCACTTCTCGCGGTTCTGGTCGTGGATGACGGCGTGGCGGTGGGTGAAGGTGCCGCGGCCCGAATCCTCGCCCGACAGGCGCACCGGGTAACCGCTGGCGACCAGGGAGGCGAAGGCCATGTGCTCGCCCATGCCCCAGTCCACCGGGATCTCGCCGCGGCCCATGGCGGCGCGGTCGTCGTAGACCTTCTTCACCAGCTGGTGCGGGGCCACCGTCGGGGGAATCGTGGTGATCTTCTCGGCCAGGCGCTTCCACTCGGTCAGCGGAATGGCGGTCTCGGCGGCGTCGGTCCACTTCTTGCCCAGGTAGGGCGACCAGTCCACCGCGAACTTGCTCTTGAAGTTGGTCAGCACCGGGTCCACCGTGTGGCGGCCGGCGTCCATGGCGGCGCGGTAGGCCTTGACCATCTCGTCCGGGCCCTCGCCCGTCAGCACGCCCTGCGTGATGAGCTTGTCACCGTAGAGCTTGCGCGTGCCGGGGTGGGCGCTGATCTTCTTGTACATCAGCGGCTGGGTCAGGCTGGGGGTGTCCTGCTCGTTGTGGCCCAGCTTGCGGAAGCAGGTGATGTCCACCACCACGTCCTGGGCGAACTCCATGCGGTATTCCAGCGCCAGCTGGGTGGCCAGCACCACGGCCTCCGGGTCGTCGCCGTTGACGTGCAGCACCGGCGCCTCGACCATCTTGACGATGTCGGTGCAATACACGGTGGAGCGCATGTCGCGCGGGTCGGAGGTGGTGAAACCGATCTGGTTGTTGATGATGATGTGCACCGTGCCGCCCGTGGTGTAACCACGGGTCTGGGCCAGCGCCAGGGTTTCCTGGTTCACGCCCTGGCCGCCGAAGGCGGCGTCGCCGTGCACCAGCACCGGCAGCACCTGCTTGCCCTGCGGGTCGCCGCGGCGGTCCATGCGGGCGCGCACCGAGCCCTCCACCACCGGGTTCACGATTTCCAGGTGCGAGGGGTTGAAGGCCAGGCTCAGGTGCACCGGGCCACCCGCGGTGGACACGTCGGAGCTGAAACCCTGGTGGTACTTCACGTCACCGGCCGGCAGGTCTTCCGGGGCGGTGTGGTCGAACTCGGCGAACAGGTCCGCCGGCATCTTGCCCATGGAGTTCACCAGCACGTTGAGGCGGCCGCGGTGGGCCATGCCGATCACGATCTCCTGCACGCCCTTGCTGCCGGCCTGCTGGATCAGCTCGTCCATGGCGGCAATGAAGCTCTCGCCGCCTTCGAGCGAGAAACGCTTCTGGCCGACGTACTTGGTATGCAGGTAACGCTCCAGGCCCTCGGCCGCGGTCAGGCGGTCCAGGATCTGCTTTTTCTTCTCGGCGCCGTAGTTCGGCTTGCTGCGGATGCTCTCCAGCTTCTGCTGCCACCAGCGCTTCTCGGTCTGGTCGGTGGTGTGCATGAACTCGGCACCCAGGGTGCCGCAGTAGGTCTCGCGCAGCGCATTGAGCAGCTCGCGCAGGGACATGCTGTCCTTGCCGAAGAAGGTGTTGCTGGTGTTGAACACCGTTTCCTGGTCGGCATCGCTGAAACCGTAGAAGGACGGCTCCAGCTCGGGGATGGCGGGGCGCTCGGTGCGCTTGAGCGGGTCCAGGTCGGCCCAGCGCTGGCCCACGTTGCGGTAGGCGGCAATCAGCTGCTGGGTGGCCACGCGCTTGCGGCCCATCTCGGAGTCGGCGCCGGTGGCCATGACCACCTGGGTCACGCCCTGCTTGGCACGCTCGGCAAAGGCGTTGACGACCGGCAGGTGGGGAATGTCCTTGGCGTTCGTGCCGTCGACGGCAGGCACGTGCTGCAGGGCGTCGAAATAATCGCGCCAGTTGTCGGGCACGCTGCCGGGGTTGGCGAGGTAGTTCTCGTACATCTCTTCGACGTACGGAGCATTGCCCCCGAACAGATAGGTGTTGTCGCTGTACGTCTGATAGACGGACGCGGTCTTGGAACCCTGAGATTGGGATTCGCTCATATTGCGCTGACCTCCGGTTCCCTGAAGGAAACTTTGAACTGGTTGGAAAAACCTTCCGCGACACGGCTAGACCGGTTGGCGGATGCGACTGTGGCAGGAAGGAGCCTTAGTACAGGGGCGATTGTGCCACCGAATGCCCGGCGGCACAAAGTTGCTTATGAATTTAGATGTTGATTCTTATGATTTGGCCGCACCGCCCACCAACTCGCGCACCTGCTGCAGCGCCGCCGGGTCGTCCATGGTGGTCAGGTCGCCCGGGTCGCGGCCCTCGGCCACGGCCTGCAGCGCGCGGCGCAGCAGCTTGCCGCTGCGCGTCTTGGGCAGCAGGTTGACGAAAAACACGCGCGAAGGCCGCGCCACCGCGCCCAGCTGGCTGTCCACCAGCTTCATCACCTCGCCCTCCAGCTTCAGGCGGGCCGCGTCGCTGGTCAGCGCGCTGGTGTCCTTGGCCACCGCAAAAGCCATGGCCACCTGGCCCTTGAGCTGGTCGGCCACGCCCACCACGGCCACCTCGGCCACATTGGGGTGGCCCGAGATGCATTCCTCGATCTCGCGCGTGCCCAGGCGATGGCCGGCCACGTTGATCACGTCGTCGGTGCGGCCCAGGATGAAGAAATAACCGTCCTTGTCGCGGATGCCCCAGTCAAAGGTGCTGTAGACCAGCTTGCCCGGGATGCTCTTCCAGTAGGTGTTGACGAAACGCGCGTCGTCGCGCCACACCGTCTGCATGCAGCCCGGCGGCAGCGGCCCTTCGATGGCCACCACGCCCTTCTGGTCGGGCCCGGTCAACTCCTCGCCCGTGCTCTCGCTGATCAGCTTCACGTCGTAGCCGTACATGGGCACACCCGGGCTGCCGAACTTGCTGGGTGCCTTCTCCACCCCGTTGGCAATGGTCAGGATGGGCCAGCCGGTCTCGGTCTGCCAGTAGTTGTCGATGATGGGCACGCCCAGGCCCTGGCTGATCCACTGCGCCGTGGGCTCGTCCAGCGGCTCGCCCGCCAGGTAGAGCGCCTTGAGGCTGGAGAGATCGTATTTCTTGAGGAAGGCCGGGTCCTGCTTCTTGAGCACGCGCACCGCGGTGGGCGCCGAGAACATGCGCGAAACCTTGTACTTCTCCACCAGCTGCCACCAGATGCCGGCGTCCGGCCGGATGGGCAGGCCCTCGTACATGATGGTGGCCATGCCCGCGATCAGCGGGCCGTAGACGATGTAGCTGTGCCCCACCACCCAGCCGATGTCGCTGGTCGAGAAATAGGTCTCGCCCGGCTTGCCCTCGAAGATGTACTTCATGCTGGCCGCCAGCGCCACGGCGTAGCCGCCGGTGTCGCGCTGCACGCCCTTGGGCTTGCCGGTGGTGCCGCTGGTGTAGAGCGTGTAGCTGATGTGGGTGGCATCCACCCACTCGCAGGGCACCTTGGTGTCCAGGTGTTTTTCGCGCAGCGGGCCCCACAGGTGGTCACGCCCGGCCGTCAGCTCCATGGGCGACAGCCCGCGGTCCACCAGCAGCACGGAAGCGGGTTTGTGCTTGGACAGGCGGATGGCCTCGTCCAGCAAGGGCTTGTAGGCCACCACCTTGCCGCCGCGTGAACCCGCGTCGGCGCTGACCACCACCTTGGGCTCGGCATCCTCGATACGCGAGGCCAGCGAACCCGAGGCAAAACCTCCGAACACCACCGAGTGGATGGCGCCGATGCGCGCGCAGGCCAGCATGGCAAAGGCCGCCTCGGCGATCATGGGCATGTAGATCAGCACACGGTCGCCCTTCTTAACGCCCAGCTCGCGCAGGCTGGCCGCCATGCGCTGCACCTCGGCATGCAGTTCGCGGAAGCTGTAGGTCTTTTCCTGGTCGGTCTCGGTGCTGACGTAGATCAGCGCGGCCTGGTCGGCACGGTCTTTGAGGTGACGGTCCACCGCGTTGTGGCACAGATTGGTCTGGCCGCCCACGTACCAGCGCGCAAAGGGCGGGTTGCTGTAGTCACAGATCTGCTGGGGGGCCTTCTGCCAGTCGATCAACTGGGCCTGTTCGGCCCAGAAGGCCTCGCGGTCGGTGATGGAACGGCGGTGAAACTCGGCATAAGCGCTCATCCAGGCTCTCCTCGGTTTATCTGTCTTGGAACTGAATTCATAATTATGAGCATCGATCTTGCTGCAAACTGACGCTCGGCGGCCATCCCCGGGCCACAAAATGAGCTAAATCAAGCCTTTCAAGACTTGCGCCTGGCCGGCCGGCGCCTGGCCCGCGGCGGCCAGCGCCACCACAGCCACAGCACGAACAGAGCAAACAGGGTGTAGACCAGCCCGAAGGCCCAGGGCGGCGCGTCGTAATACAGCAGGCGCTGCACCCAGTGCCCGATGAAGCTCGTCTCGTAGCCCGCGTTGCGCGCCTGCTGCCGCAACCAGATCTCCAGCACCGTCAGCGGGCAATGCGCGCCCAGCCAGGTCTGCAGCACCACGAAACCGATGGCCCCCAGGTGCGCCCAGCGCAGCAGCGGCGCGCGTACCCAGGCCCAGCCCGCCGGCCCGCCCAGCAGCACCGCCAGTGCCCCGCCCGCCACAAAGGCCACCACCGCGAAATGCAGGGTGAGCACCGCGTCCGCCAGCAGTTGCCAGGACTGCACCTTGTCCATGATGGTCACATGTTAAGGGCCTGCCGCCGCAGGCGTATCGCGGTTTCCCCTACACTCGCTCACATGCTGCACAGCCCCATCAAGCACTGCAAGAACTGCGGCGTGGCCGTGGTCTACCGCATCCCCGACGACGGCGACACCCGCGAACGCGCCGTCTGCCCCGCCTGCACCACCATCCACTACGAAAACCCGCTGAACGTGGTGGGCACCGTGCCCTACTGGGGCGACAAGGTGCTGCTGTGCAAGCGCAATATCGAGCCGCGCAAGGGCAAGTGGACGCTGCCGGCCGGTTTCCTGGAACTGGGTGAAAGCACGGCCCAGGGCGCGGCCCGCGAAACCGACGAGGAAGCCGGCGCCCAGATCGAGCTGGAAGGCCTGTTCACCATCATCAGCGTGGCGCGCGTGGGCCAGGTGCACCTGTTCTACCGCGCCAAACTGCTGAGCGACCAGTTCGCCCCCGGCACCGAGACCATGGAAGCCCAGCTCTACGCCGAGCACGAGATCCCCTGGGACGAGATCGCCTTTCGCACCGTCAAGGAAACACTGGAGCGCTACTTCGCCGACCGCAAGGCCGGCCGCTACCTGGTGCACGACGTCGACCTGGTCTGAGCCGGCATCACCGGCCCCCCGACATATACCCTTACATCTCCCCGCTTTTCCCGCTTTCAGAAGCCTGGGATTGGGGGTACATTCGCCCTGAGCATGCGCAAAGTGTGAACTACTTCACGCCCCCCCACGACAACACGACGGCAGAGACATGAAACGGCAAGAGCATTTTTGGAACGTCGACCTACGGGAAGTCTTCAGGGAATGGCTCTCCCAGTTGTGGACTTTTTTCCTGACTTTGCTGACGTTCATCGGCATCGGCCTGCCCGTACTCATCTCGATCTTCGTGCTGTGGTATCTTGCTGGCTTCCCCCGCATCTCCTGGTAACCCCCTGAGGCGGTGACGCCCTGACACTTGCACGGCGGCCCGTCCGTTCCCCGTGTAAGAGCCGCCCCAAGTGAAAAACGAGTCCGCCTACCTGCAAGCCACGCAGGACCTGCCCGCCGGCGAGGCCGAAACGCCGGCCGCCGCCGGCCCCACCGTCGTCCACCTGCCCCTGTACCGCCCCGGCACGCGCGTGAGCTACCAGGGCCGCGACTACACCGTGGGCCACGTGGTCATCAACCGCAGCGAGCTGCTGGTGTACCTGCAGGAACTGGACAGCTCGGTGCCCGCTGAAAAAGTGCACCTCGCCCCCACCCGCCTGGTGCTGCAGCGCAGCTGAGCGCGCACGGCCCTGCCACCCAGGCCTGCGGCGGCCTGGCGGCTGAAATCTGCGTTTGGGATTGGTCAGCCCGGAGGGGATCGAACCCCCGACCCACAGCTTAGAAGGCTGTATATACATCTTCTTGAAACCCGGATGAAACCTATATAAAATTCACTAATTGCCTATTTTTTAACCACATGGGGACAAAATGGGGACATTGAGTTTTAGGTTTCATTGATGGCAACTTTTACCAAACGAGCCTCCGGACGTTGGCAAGCCAAAGTCCGCCGAGACGGCTGGCCTGATCAAAGCAAGACGTTCCAAACCCGGGCCGATGCGCAGGCCTGGGCCCGTTCGGTAGAACGGCAAATGGACACGCGGTCCTTTGTCTCAGACGACAACAGTGCAGCCCAAATAACCTTTGCTCAAGCGGCTGAACGATACAAGGAATTCGCCCTCCCCAAACAGCGAGGCAAACTCCAGACTGGCCAGATGATTGACCGTCTCGTTCGGGTGTTCGGCCGCTATTCCCTCGCCTCCATCACGACGGCTCAGCTGGCCGAATACAGAGACAAGAGGTTGAAGGCCGTCTCCCCGCAAACGGTCGTTCATGAACTCGGCATGGTGTCTCGCCTGTACAGGACCGCCAGCATGGACTGGGGCATCAACCTGCCACGTGGAAATCCCGTGGCCCTGGTGCGCAAACCTGCGGTGCGCAATGAGAGAAGTCGCCGCCTCTCCGACGTGGAAGAGGATCTGCTGATCGAATCGTTGCGGGAATGCTCGAGCATCTACCCTCAAGCTGCGACCGTGCTTGCGATGGAAACTGGCGCCAGGCGCTCTGAACTTCTGTCGCTGACCTGGGCAAACATTGACCTCGAAAAAAGAGTGGCACAACTCCGGGGCAAGGGCGGCGGAGT
>CAUPQO010000112.1:0-9845 GCA_963513295.1 uncultured Hylemonella sp. | reverse complement strand
GGGGTCTATGTCTGGGGCACGCAGCAGCTGGACGAAGCGCAGGCGCGATCGCTGGCCTTCGGCACCCTGGTGCTGGGCAACCTGGCGCTGATCATTTCCAACCGCGCCGGCCCGCGCGGCTTGCTTGCTTCTCTGCGTGTGCCCAATGGCATGATGTGGGGTGTCACGACATTGACGCTCATGCTGCTGGCGCTTTCGCTCTACTTTCCCCCGCTGACCGGGGTGCTGCACATGGCGCCGCTGTCGCCGGAACTGGTCCTGCTGGCATTGCTGTCAGCGCTGGCTTGCCTGGCGTGGTTCCAGGGATTGAAGCCCATCATGAGAGCAGCCAAGCTGTGCTGAACATGAACTACTCCAGGCAGCAGCTGGCGCGGCGCCCCAGGCGCAATGCGGCTGCGGCAGGCGCCTTGCTTTCCGCTCTGCTGGTGTTTCTTGTTGCCATTCTCATGGTTGTCGACCAGTTGCACAAGCTGGACGATATCCAGTCGACGTTGGCTTTCAAGGTGCAGGGGGTGTCGATCGATACGCGTAGCATCCTGCGTCGGCTCAACGAGAATCACGCCCCCGACTGCAGTGAGGCCGGCCTGGCTCGATTGCGGCAGGAGGTCCTGATAGCGACCTACCAGGTCGATGTTGGCGTGCTGGACGAACAGCAACGACTCAAATGCACGACGGTGATGGGGGTGTTGCCCAAGCCGGTTCCAATGCCCGCGCCGGACGCCATCGTGACGATGGGGCAGGGTGAGCATCACTACATGAATTTCAACCAGCCCTTGTTGGTATCCGGATGGAGTACCGCAGCCACGGTTGTGCGACAGGGTCGCTTCAGTACCATGGTGAGTCCGCATGTGCTGGAGGACCTGTTTGCCTTCGACGAGGGGGTGCTGCGTATCCAGTTGACCGACGGCACGTTTCATGTTGCCCATCAGGACCCCGCCGTGGCAGACGTGCTGATGGAGAGGCTGGGGCAGACGCAGTGGCTGAACACGCCGTTTCACGGCTACAGCTGGAAAGACCGGACCTTTGTGTCCTCGCGTTGGATCGACGGGACGCACTACGTCAGCCAGTTCGTCGTGCCGCTGGCGGTCTTCTGGCTGGAGTACGCGCAGTATTTCTGGATTTCCCTGCTGTTGGGTCTGATGGCGGGGATGCTGGCGTACGGGGCTTTGTTGCCGATCTTGCAGCGTTGGGGCAGGCTCGATTACCGCATTGCGAGCCTCATCACCGACCAGAACATACTGTGCGTCTACCAGCCCGTCGTCGACATGCGCACGGGAGTGCCCGTGGCCTGCGAGGTGCTGATGCGCTTGCGCGATGGTGCCGAGGTCCTTTTCCCCGACCTCGTCCTGCCTGCCGTGAACAGGCGCAATCTATGCTGGGAGCTCGATCAGGCCGTCGTGCGCCGGGCTGTCCGCGAGTTATGTCACAGCTTGCCTGAGACCGAGACCCTGAAGGTCTCCTTCAATTTTTTCCCGAGGAATGTCGACTGCGAGAGGCTGCGGGCCCTGATCGAGGGTGAAATGGCCTTGCATCCGCCCCGGCGCTTGCGCTTCGATCTTGAAGTCATCGAGCAGGCTGACCAGAGTTCCCTGCTCCTCGAAATCGCTCGACTCAAGCAGGCGGGCTACACCGTGTCGATCGATGACTTCGGCACCGGCTATTCGAACCTGGCCAGCGTGAGAGCCCTGGCCCCGGACTTCCTGAAGATCGACAAGTCTTTCGTGTTCGACATGGAGGATGCCAGCGTGCGTTCCTCCCTGATACCGGAGATCATCAGCATCGCCCGTGCCGTCGGTGCCCAGGTGGTCGCCGAAGGGATTGAAAACGAGGCGCAGCGCGCCAGGTTGCTCGCCTTCGGGGTGGACTTCGGCCAAGGCTACCTGTTTGCCCGTCCGATGGAGATCGAAGCCTTTGTGTGCTACTTGCGGGACGCCCGCAGTCGTGTGCCCGACTAGATCACGCCATCGAACATCATCACGTCGACCTCGCCGCCCATGGCGACGTTGCCCTGGGCATGGTGCAGCACGATCAGGCCGTTGGCCTGCACCATCGAACTGAGCACGCCCGAGCCCTGGTTGCCGGTGGTGCGCACCTGCGGCGTGCCGTCGGGCGCAGAGCTGACGAAACCGCGCTGGTACTCGGTGCGTCCCGGCTTCTTGCGTATGGCCTCCAGGCTGCGCGCGCGCAATAGCGGCGGGCGTGCCGCGGTGCAGCCCATCATCTGCAGCAGGGCAGGGCGCACGAAAGCCAGGAAGGTCACCATCACGGCCACCGGGTTGCCGGGCAAACCAAACAAGACAGACTTGTCGATCCGACCCACGGCCATGGGCCGGCCCGGGCGCATCGCGATGCGCCAGAAGGCCACGTCGCCCAGCTTTTTCATCATGGCCTTGGTGTAGTCGGCCTCACCCACGCTGACGCCGCCGCTGGTGATGATGGCGTCGGCTTCCGCCGCCGCCCGGCGGAAGGTGGCTTCGAGCTTTTCCGGGTTGTCACCCACGACGCCATAGTCGAGCACCTCGATGCCCAGCCGCTTGAGCAGGCCGAAGACGGTGTAACGGTTGCTGTCGTAGACCGCGCCTTCGCGCGGTGCTTCACCCAGGCTCAGGATCTCGTCGCCGGTGGAGAAGTAGGCCACCTGGAGGCGGCGCCAGACGCGCACGGTCGGGATGCCCAGGCTGGCCGCGAGTCCGAGTGCCGCCGGTGAAAGTCGCGTGCCCTGGCGGAGGGCGGGCTGGCCCTGCATGACGTCCTCGCCCAGCAGGCGGCGGTTGTCGCCGGGCAGCAGCAGGCCGGCTGGGATGGTGATGGCCTCGCCCTCGGCCTTCGCGAACTCCTGCGGCACCACAGTGTCTAGGCCGGCTGGCATGATGGCGCCGGTCATGATGCGCAGGCACTGGCCCGGGCCGACCGAGCCCTGCCAGGCCTTGCCGGCCAGCGCGGTGCCGACCGGGGTCAATGTGAGTGGGGTGTCGTTGCGCAACTGGGAGCCGTCGAAGGCGTAGCCGTCCATGGCCGAGTTGTCGTGCGGCGGCACGCTGACGGCAGAGATCACGTCCTGCGCCAGCACGCGGTCCAGCGCGTCGAACAGGGGCAGTTCCTCGGCCTGCGTGACCGGCTCGACCAGGCGGGCCAGGAAGTCGTTGACGGCGGCGGCGCTCAGGGCTTGCGGGTCGTAGCCCTGCAGTTCGGCGGCGATCTGCTCGATGCTTTTCATGCGGGGGCCGGGTCAGGAGTTTTCGAGTTGCTTGAGTTCGGCCAGGGTGTTGGCGTTGGCAAAGGCCAGCAGGTCGTCGCCCGGAAGGTCAAACGGCACGACCACGGTCTTGTGCAGCGCGGTCCAGGCGTCGATCTTGCGACCACCCCCCTGGGTGAACTGGACCAGGCTTTCGAGCAACTCGATGCGTAGCAGGCAGAACACCGGCTGGGTTCGTACTTTCACCTGGCCCTGCTCATCCTTCTCTGGGGCGGCGGCCATGGCGATCTCGGTTTGCTCGCGGTCCATGGCCTCGGCCAGGCGGGCCACTAGGTCCAGCGGGAAGCGCGGCGAGTCGCAGGGCACGGTGACCAGGTAGGGCGTCTCGCAGCGCTCCAGCCCGGTCAGGAAACCGGCCAGCGGGCCGGGATAGTCGGCCAGCACGTCGGGCCAGACTTCGGCGCCGAAGGATTCGTAGGCCGCCAGGTTGCGGTTGGCGTTGATCATGACCTGGCCCACCTGCATCTGCAGGCGCATCAGCGTGTGCAGGGCCATGGGCATGCCATTGAAGTTCTGCAGGCCTTTGTCGACGCCGCCCATGCGGCTGCCGCGGCCGCCGGCCAGGATCAGGCCGGTGATTTCTGATGCGTCGATCATTGAAGAATCTCTTTAGCGAGAGGAAAGTTTTGCCGCCGGGCCGCCCCAAGGCCTCTGGACCGCTTGGCGGCCAGCACCGCAAGGTAAAACGCGGCCCCTGAGGGGCTGACGCCTGCGGCTCCCTGCCTGCCTGCGCAGGCAGGGACAGGCGGAAGAGTCGCTGCGTTTCGCAGCGACACGTACAGGGAGCCACACGCAGTGGGCGACCGTGGGGGCCACATCCTAGCCTCCGATGTAGCTCATCTCGACGCGTCTCTGGCCGCCGTGGCCGCTGTCGGGCGGCTGGGCACCGCGTTGCTCGGAGTAGCGGTCGTCGCGCGCGCCCCAGATGTGGGCTATGGCCGATTCGATGTCGGCGTCGCTGGCGCCGCCGCGGATCAGGCTGCGCAGGTCGTGGCCCTGGGTCGCGAAGAGGCAGAGGTAGAGCCGGCCTTCGGTGGACAGGCGGGCGCGGTTGCAGTCGCCGCAGAAGGCGTGCGTGACGCTGCTGATGACGCCGATCTCGCCGGCGGCCGGGTCATGCTTGCCATTCGCATCGGCATAACCCCAGCGCTCGGCGGTCTCGCCGGGGGCGCTGTGCCCGAGCTGTACCAGGGGCAGTTCGGCGTGGATGAGTTTGACGACCTCGGCCGAGGGCAGCACCTCGTCCATGCACCAGCCGTTGGTGGCGCCCACGTCCATGTACTCGATGAAACGCAGCACCATGCCGGAGCCGCGGAAATGACGCGCCATGCGCAGGATATCGTGCTCGTTGGTGCCGCGCTTGACCACCATATTGATCTTGATCGGGCCCAGGCCCGCTTCCTTGGCGGCCTGGATGCCCTCCAGCACATCGGCCACGGGGAAGTCGACGTCGTTCATGCGGCGGAACACGGCATCGTCCAGCCCGTCCAGGCTGACGGTCACACGCTGCAGGCCGGCGGCCTTGAGCGCCTGGGCCTTGCGCGCCAGCAGGGAGCCGTTGGTGGTCAGCGTCAGGTCCAGCGGCTCGCCGTCCACGGTGCGCAGGGCGGCCAGCTGCTCGATCAGCACCTCGATGTTCTTGCGCAGCAGGGGCTCGCCGCCCGTGAGTCGGATCTTGCGCACGCCGTGGGCGGTAAAGAGGCGTGCCACCCGGGTGATTTCCTCGAAACTCAGCAGGGCACTGTGCGGCAGGTAGGCATAGTCCTTGTCGAAGATTTCCTTGGGCATGCAGTAGCTGCAGCGGAAATTGCAGCGGTCGGTCACGCTGATGCGCAGGTCACGCAGGGGCCGGCCCAGGCGGTCAGCCAGCAGGCCGGTGGCCGCAACACGGGTGGCCGGGTCGAAGGCGGCCGCGGGAGCACTCAGCGTCGGGATGCGCTGGTCGACCAGGGGGATGACACGTTCGGACATACCCTTATTGTGACCCAGCCGGCATACCCCCGATGGCAAGGCAGAATCGGGGCAGGGACAAGAAAAAAAACTGATCCCCGAAAACCTCGCCATGAAGCACACCTACAAGTTCACCTGGCTCGCTGTCCTTAGCGGACTGGCCGGCACCGCCGCGGCCCAGCAGGCGCCAGCCGTGTCGGAAAAGGATTACCTGGACGAGGTGCCCATCGTCCTTTCGGTCTCGCGCCTGCCCCAGCGGCTGGACGAAACGCCGGGTGCGGTCACCCTCATCGATCGCGACATGATCCGCATGAGCGGCGCGCGTGACGTGGCCGACCTCTTGCGTCTGGTGCCGGGTTTCCGGGTCAGCAACTCCTTTGAGAGCAACACGCCCCAGGGCAGTTACCACACCACCTTGAGCGATTTCTCGAACCATATCCAGGTCATGGTCGACGGGCGTTCGGTGTATTCCACCTACCTGCGTGGCAGCACCGGTCCGGGGCTGCAGACCGTGGCGCTGGAGGACATCGAGCGCATCGAGGTCTATCGGGGTTCGAATTCCGCCGCCTACGGTGCGCGAGCCTTCCTGGGCAGCATCAATATCGTGACCCGCGACCTGATGGACACCCAGGGGGCTTTGGTCCAGCTGGCCCGCGGCGGCAACGGTATCGAGGACCAGATGCTGCGCCTGGGCTGGGGCGATGACGAGGCGCGTTTCCGGCTCAGCGCCGATGGCCGCAATGACGATGGCCTGAGCGGTACCAGCGGATCGAATCGTGTGCAGCGTGTCAACCTGCGCGCCGATCTGCGTGCCGGGCCCCGTGATGTGCTGGAGTTCCGTACCGGACAGAGCCTGATCGATGCCGGGGTGGGTTTCGCCGGCGATACCAACAACAATGCACGGACCCGGCGTCTCGATACCAGTTTTGTGCAACTGGACTGGCGGCGCAATCTGGACCCGGATCAGGACCTGGCGCTGCAGCTGTCCCATACCGTCGAGAACATCCGGGACAATTTTGTCTATACACCGGCGCCCAGCCTGACGATCGATTTCGGCGGCCGTGCCAGCAACTCCAGCCTGATGGCCCAGCACACGGTGCGGATCGATTCCGCGTTGCGCCTGGTCTGGGGTGGTGAACTGAGGCGTGAAACCATCGAGTCACGACCCCAGTACAACACTGACGCCGCCTTTGTCACGGACTTCTCCCGCCTGTTCACGAATGCGGAATGGCGCTTGCACCCCGACCTGCTGCTCAACGCGGGAGCCCTCTTCGAGCACAGCAGCATCGCCGGCGAGCACGTTTCCCCGCGCGTCATGCTCAACTGGCGAGCGGCCGAGGGGCACACCTTGCGCGCTGGCGTGTCCAGGGCCTTCCGGCCACCGAGCACCTACGAAAAATATGCCAATGTGCGTTATTACCTGGGTGGTGTGCTGGCCGATTCCACCGATGTGGCGCGCGGCAATGTCGTGGAGGAGAAGGTCGAGGTGCGCGAACTGGGTTATCTGGCGGAACTCCCGGGTTCCCGGCTGAGCCTGGATCTGCGCGTGTTTGACGAGCGGGTGCGTGATTTTATCGGCCAGATCACCTACAACGACCCCGCCAGCGGTGGTAGCGGCGATGTCAATGACTACATCAACAATGAGGATTTCGATATCCGGGGCTATGAGGCCCAGTTGCGCTGGAAGCCATGGTCGGGTGGCCAGCTGATCTACGGCTTCTCCGAATTGCAAAGCACACAGTCTTACGGCAGCGCCAACTTGGTGGGGCGCTACGGGACCCAGAGCCTGATGTTCATGCAGCAGTTGCCGGCGGGCTGGGACATGAGCCTGAGTCACTACGAGGCTGATGCGAGTCGGTTTCCCGGCTTTGATGCGGCAGCACCGGCCTACAGCCGGACCGATCTGCGGATCGCCAAGGCGCTGCGCCTGGCAGGGCGGCGCGCCGAGATTTCCGTGGTCGGCCAGAACATGGGCGCGTCCTATCAGGACTTCATGCCGAAATTCCTGGTCCGGACGCAGGCCTATGTGATGCTGAAGGTGGAGAACTGAGGGTCATGACGGTTTCCCGCCTGTTCCTGCTATTGCTTCTGTTGTCCGGCTGGATGGGCCTGACACGGGCTGCCGAGCCGGCCGTGATGGTGGTCAGCAGCGAGCGCAGCCCGGCCTACCTGGAAGCTGCTGCTGCCGTGGCGGCTGAGGTGCTCCGCCAGGCAGAGCCCCGGCGGGAGCTGGTGCAGCTCACGTTGGAGGATCTTGCGGCCTATCGCGGGCCGGCTCCGCGTCTCTACATCACCCTCGGGGCCGAGGCCTGCAGGGCACTGGGGCGGCCGGCAGCAGCGGCCCCCGTGCTGTGCACCCTGTTGCCGCGCGCCAGTTTCGAACGCGTCCTGCGCGAGACCGGCCGGCGTGCCGGGGCTTCCTTCTCGGCTTTGTACCTGAACCAGCCGCTGGGCCGCCAGCTCGACCTGACGCGTCTGGCCCTGCCGCAGGCGCGACGCGTGGGGGTCTTGTGGGGGCCGGATTCGCAGATCAACGAGACGCTGCTGGAGGCAGCCGCCCAGGCGCGAGGGCTACGGGTGGTGGGTGTGCCGGTCAAGCCGGACGAGCCGGTGTTCAACGGACTCAAGAAGATCCTGGACGAATCGGACCTGCTGCTGGCCCTGGCCGACCCGCAGATCTACAACAGCAACAGCATCCAGAACATTCTGCTCGCTTCCTTCCGCGCCCAGGTGCCGATGCTCGCTTTTTCGCCGGCCTATGTGCGCGCTGGCGCCCTGATGGCGGTCTATTCGACGCCGGCCCAGATCGGACAGCAGGCCGGTCTGATGGCACGTGGCGTTCTGCAGGGGCAGCCGTTGGGGGTGCCGCAGTACCCGCTGCAGTTCGAGGTCAGCGTCAACGAGCACGTGGCTCGCTCCCTGGGGCTCAGGCTGGACGCCGGCAGCTTGGCCGAGCGTCTGCGTCGACAGGAGCGGGGCTCATGAAGTTCTTCGATATCCGGGATCGCATGCTGCTGGCGGCCTTGCTGCCGGTGACGCTGGTGGCCGTCCTGCTCTCCAGTGTTTTCCTGGCCGGGCGTTATGCGGACCTCGACGAAGCCCATCAGCAGCGTGCCCGCTCGCTGGCGCGCCAGGTGGCCAGCGCCAGCGAATACGGCCTGTTCTCCGCCAACACGGGCAGTCTGCAGGCGATTGCGATTGGTGCCCTGCGCGAGCCCGACGTGCGCTCGGTCCTGATCCTGGATGCGCAGGGCGAGACGCTGGCCATGGCCGGCTCGACCGGCCAGGCAGCACTGCCTGCCCTCGGCGCCCAGGAGCAGCGCTGGGTGGATGCGACGAGCGGCCACGAACTGCTGGTGCAGCCGGTCAGTCCCTCGCAGATACGGCTCGATGACCTGTTCGAAGGCGGCACCGTCGAGGGTCGGGGTGAGACCCTCCCCCTGGGGCATGTGGTGCTGGAGATTTCGCGCGCCGCCGTGGTCTCGCGCAGCCACGACATGCTGGCCATCGGCCTGGCCGTGACCCTGGGCGGGCTGCTTTTCGGCGGGGTGCTGGCGGTACGCATCGGACGGGGGGTGATCCGGCCCATCCTGCGTGTGTCCGACATGATCGCGCGCATCGGGCGTGGTGAATTGTCGGTGCGGGGGGATGTGAGGGCTGATGATCCCCTGCGCGACCTGCAGCAGGGCTTGAACCAGATGGCCGAGCACTTGCAGCAGGGACGCGAAGAGCTGGAGCGGCGTGTGACCCTGGCAACGTCTGAATTGCGTGCCAAGAAGGAGGAGGCCGAGACCGCCACCCGGGCCAAGTCGCGTTTCCTGGCGGCCGCCAGCCACGACCTGCGCCAGCCCATCCATGCCCTGGGCATGTTCGTGGCCCGCCTGGCCCAGTTGCCGCATGACCGGGAGACGCGTCACCTCATCAGCAATCTGGAGGCTTCGGTGCGCGCCATGCAGGACCTGCTGGACGCACTGCTCGACATTTCCCGTCTCGACGCCGATGCCGTTCGGGTGCAGTTGCAGCCGGTGCCGCTGGCGCCGCTGTTCGAGCAGTTGCGTGGCGCACTGCAGCCGGTGGCCGCCGACAAGGGACTGCGCTTGCGCGTGCGCAGCAGCAGGCTCTGGGTGCAGAGCGACCCGACGCTGCTGCATCGCATCCTGCTCAACCTGGTCAGCAATGCCCTGCGCTACACGGGGAACGGTGGCGTGCTGGTCGGCTGCCGGCGCAGCCACAGCGCAGAGCATCTGTGGATCGAGGTCTGGGATACGGGCGTGGGCATTGCGCCCGAGCACCAGCAGGACATCTTCCGGGAGTTCTACCAGATCGGCAATCCCGAGCGGGATCGCAGCAAGGGTCTGGGACTGGGACTTAATATCGTGGACCGTACGGCGCGCCTGCTGGGCCATACCCTGCAGCTGTGCTCCGTCCCCGGCCACGGTACGCGCTTTCGCATCGAGTTGCCGCTGGCGCAGCCCGGCGACCTGCAGGCCCTGCTGGCCGCCGCCGATCCCCCGCCCGTGGACGATGTGCGCGGCCTGCGCATCCTGGTGATCGAGGACGACCGCCAGTCGGCCCAGGCCCTGCGCGGCCTGCTCGACTCCTGGGGTTGTGTGGTGGCCGTCGTCGAGGGACTGCAGGG
>CAUPQO010000111.1:0-10030 GCA_963513295.1 uncultured Hylemonella sp. | reverse complement strand
GAGGTAACGGCCGCAGTGCGGGCGCAGCACGCGCAGGCTGGGGATGGCCAGCAGGCCTCCGGCCAGCATGCCCACGTGCATGCCGGGCAGGAATTCGATGTGCAGCAGCAGGCTCTCAACGAAGCCCAGGCCGCTGGACTGTACGCACAGGCTGTCCAGCCGGGCCGGGCCGGTCTGCAGCACGTCCCACAGCAGGCCCAGCAGCATGCCGCCGAAACCCAGTGAGAGCATGACGTGCGGCGGCGAGAGGCCGGCGCGCTGCGGGCGCACCCAGGCCAGTGCGCCGCAGCCGGTCGCCACGGCCAGCAGCACACCGCTGATGAGCAGGGCCTGCCCGCCGCCCGGCAGCGCTGAACTGCGGCCCAGGGCCCAGAGCGTGAACGCCACCAGCAGCACCAGCAGGGCGGGCGTGAGCGTGGCCGAGCCGATGCTGCGGGCCAGCCAGTGGGGGTGCGGGGACAGGTTCATCGAAATTGGCCTACCGGACTCTTAGTTGATATCTATCGGGCACGCGGGTTAACACCATGTTCACTGCGCACACGCTGGAAGACACTCGGCCGCAACACGGCGTGTTTACTCTAGTGCCTGCTGATGTAAAGCGCCGGCTCCGTGAATGAAACGCCGCTGCGTTGCATGAGCGGCCCGCCCGTCGGCACGAGCGCAGCGGCCGCGGCAGGCCCGCTGCAGCGCAGCAAGAGGAACGTCGCATCCATGAAAAGCTGTCCCATGTCGGCCGCTCCCGCGGCCAACCCGAATTCCTGGCTCTACCTGCTGGAGCGTTTCGACGTGGGCGTGATCCACCTGGACAAGGCGCTGCACGTGGTGGGCATGAACGACTTCGCGCGGCGCAGCCTGCCGGTGCAGGACAAGCTGCCCTTCGACAAGTACGTGCTGGACTTCCACCCCGACGCGGCGAAGAACAAGGTGAAGTTCCTGCTGGACCAGGCCGAGTGCCCGGTGAACAACGCGCCGCCGATGGCGATGATGATCAACATCCCGGACCGCATGCTGCTGATCAAGGTCTCCAAGATCGGTGATGCGCAGGGGGCCACCGTGGGCTACACCCTGGTGTTCTACGACATCACCGACGTGGTCAGTCCCGAGGCCGAGGGGGCGACCCGCGGGCGCGACAGCAGCGAGCCGGCAGAGAAACGCATGCTGCGCAAGATCCCCACCATCAAGCAGAACCGCGTGCTGCTGGTGGACGTGCCCTCGGTCTCCTTCATCCGCTCGGAAGGCCACTACACCTGGGTGCACACGGGGCAGGGCAGCCAGTTCTGCAACCTCAACATCGGCGACCTGGAGGGCCGGCTGGACCCGCAGCTCTTCCTGCGCGTGCACCGCAGCTACATCGTCAACCTCTCGCACGTGGACGAGATCGTGCGCGACGACGGCCGCATGACGTTGCGCATGATGGGCCCCACGCCGGTGGAGATCCCGGTCTCGCGTTCCAGTGCGCCGCGCCTGCTGGAGCAACTGGGGCTGAGCGACACCGTCGTCACGCGCGGCTGATTGCTGCGCTGCAGCGCGTATAAGCGCCTGCTAATGTCCGCATGGGCGTTTGCGTCGTTCGTGCGGCTGTGCTGCCATTCGTGCGTCCTGCATGACCGTTGATTGCATGGCGGCCAAAAGCGCACGGGCGGCCGCTAGATTCCATCTCCTAGAGGTTTTGAAACCCATGAAGGAGACAAAGTGATCACCGTCCCATTCGACTACCACGCCCCCCGTTCGGTGCCCGAGGCGCTCAAGCTGCTGACCACCTTCGGTGACGACGCCAAGCTGCTGGCCGGCGGCCACAGCCTGCTGCCCATGATGAAGCTGCGCTTCGCGCAGCCCGCCCACCTGATCGACCTGGGCAAGATCACCGATCTGCGCGGCATCGCGCAGGTGGGCAACGAGATCCGCATCGGTGCGATGACCACCGAGTACGACCTGCTGAACTCGAAGCTGCTGGCCGAGAAGGTGCCGCTGCTGGTCGAGGGCGCCGGGCTGATCGCCGACCCGCAGGTGCGCTACAAGGGCACGATCGGCGGCGACATCTCGCACGGCGACCCGGGCAACGACCACCCGGCCCTGATGCTGGCGCTCGATGCCTCTTTCGTGCTGCAAGGCCCCAAGGGCGAGCGCGTGGTCAAGGCGGATGGCTATTTCCTCGGCATGTATGCCACGCTGCTGGAGCCGGGCGAGATCCTGACCCAGATCCGGGTGCCGGTGCCGGCCGCCGGTTGCGGCTACGCCTACCAGAAGCTCAAGCGCAAGACCGGCGACTTCGCCACCGCCGCCACCGCCGTGATGTTGCAGATGAAGGGCAACACCGTGGCCAAGGTCAGCATCGCGCTGACCAACGTAGGCGCCACGCCGCTCAAGGCCAGCGCCGCCGAGGCCGCCCTGCTGGGCAAGGCCATCAACGAGACCAGCCTGAACGAGGCGACCCGCCTGGCCATGGGCATCTGCGACCCGGCGCCCGACCAGCGCGGCGACGCCGACTACAAACGCGCCATGTGCGGCGAGATGACCCGGCGCGCCCTGCAGAAGGCGCACGAGCGCGCGGCCAAGGCCTGAATTACAAGAACACAGGAGACAAGACATGGCGAAAACACAAACAGTGTCCTTCCAGCTCAACGGCAAGAAGGTCGAGACGGCGGTGGAGCCGCGCGAACTGCTGATCCACACCCTGCGTGAGCGGCTGCTACACACCGGCCCGCACATCGGCTGCGAGACCTCGCACTGCGGCGCTTGCACGGTGGACGTGGACGGCATGTCGCTCAAGTCCTGCACCGTGCTCTCGGTGCAGTGCGAGGGCGCCGACATGCTGACGGTCGAAGGCCTGGAGCAGGGCGGCGTGCTGCACGCCATCCAGCAGGCCTTCCATGAGGAGCACGGCCTGCAATGCGGCTTCTGCACGCCCGGCATGATGACGCGCGCCTACCGGCTGCTCAAGGAGAACCCCAGCCCGAGCGAGCAGGACATCCGCTACGGCATCGCCGGCAACCTGTGCCGCTGCACGGGCTATCAGAACATCGTCAAGGCCGTGCAGTCCGCCGCCAAGAAGCTGGCTGCCACCGCAACCGCCTGACGCGCTCCCCGCTGTCACACACCCAACGAACGCACCGAACACACCGGAGATACACATGGGCAATATGTCTGATCTGAAGGAACGCGAAGACAAGCTGCAGGGCATGGGCACCTCGCTGCTGCGCAAGGAGGACGCCAAGTTCATCCGCGGCCAGGGCACCTATGTCGACGACATCAAGCTGCCGGGCATGCTGTTCGGCGCCATCGTGCGCAGTCCCTATGCGCACGCCCGCATCAAGGGCATCGACAAGAGCAAGGCGCTGGCCTGCCCGGGCGTGGTGGCGGTGCTGACCGCCGACGACTTGAAGCCGGTCAACCTGCACTGGATGCCCACCATCGGCGGTGACGTGCAGGCCGTGCTGGCCGACAAGAAGGTCTGCTTCCAGATGCAGGAAGTGGCCATGGTGCTGGCCACCGACCGCTACGCCGCCGCCGACGGCGCCGATCTGGTGGAGGTGGACTACGAGGAACTGCCCGCCATCGTGGACCCCCGCAAGGCCATGGACCAGGACGCGCCCATCATCCGCGAGGACATCGTCGACAAGAAGGACCTGAGCCACGGCCCGCGCACCCACCCCAACCACATCTTCACCTGGGAGGCCGGCGACAAGGCAGCGGCCGACACGGCCTTCAAGAACGCCGAGGTGGTGGTGCGTGAGGAGATCCTCAACCCGCGCGTGCATCCCTGCCCGCTGGAGACCTGCGGCTGCGTGGCCTCCTTCAACAAGGCCACCGGCTACCTGACGGTCTACATGACCACGCAGGCCCCGCACCTGGTGCGCACCGTGCTGGCCATGCTCTCGGGCGTGGCGGAAAGCAAGATCCGCGTGGTTGGCGGCGACATCGGCGGCGGCTTCGGCAACAAGGTGCCGATCTACCCGGGTTACGTGGTGGCCATCGTCGCCTCCATTGTGACGGGCGTGCCGATCAAGTGGATCGAGTCGCGCATCGACAACATCTCCACCACCGGTTTCGCACGCGACTACCATGGCGTGGGCGAACTGGCGGCCGACAAGAACGGCCGCATCAAGGGCCTGCGCTTCACGGCCCTGGCCGACCACGGCGCCTTCAACTCGCATGTCTCGGCCAGCAAGCTGCCTGCCGGCCTGTTCTCGATCTGCACCGGCTCCTACGACATCCCCAACGCCTACTGCCGTGTGGACGCGGTCTTCACCAACAAGGCGCCCGGCGGCGTGGCCTACCGCTGCTCGCTGCGCGTGACCGAGGCGGTCTACCTGATCGAGCGCATGATCGACGTGCTGGCGCAGAAGCTGGGCATCGACAAGGCCGAGATCCGCCGGCGCAATTTCGTCAAGTCCGAGCAGTTCCCCTACACCACCTCGCTGGGCTGGACGCTGGACAGCGGGGCCTACCATCCGGCGCTGGAGAAGGTGCTGGAGGCGGTGGACTACAAGGGCCTGCGCGCCGAGCAGGCGAAGAAGCGTGCCGACCCCAACAGCCCGACCCTGATGGGCATCGGCCTGGCCACCTTCACCGAGATCGTCGGCGCCGGACCGACCAAGGTCTGCGACATCCTGGGCATCGGCCTGTTCGACAGCTGCGAGATCCGCGTGCACCCCACGGGCGGCGTGATTGCCCGCCTGGGCACCATGACGCAAGGCCAGGGCCACGCGACCACCTACGCGCAGATCATCGCCACCGAGCTGGGCCTGCCGGCCAGCGACATCGTGGTGGAGGAGGGTGACACCGACAAGTCGCCCTATGGGGCGGGCACCTGGGGTTCGCGCTCCACGCCGGTGTCGGGCGCGGCCACCGCGCAGGCCGCGCGCAAGATCAAGGACAAGGCCAAGAAGATCGCAGCCCACCTGCTCGAAGTGGCCGAGGGCGACCTGGAATGGGAGATCGACCGTTTCACGGTCAAGGGCAACCCCGGCCAGCACAAGACCATGAAGGAGATCTGCCTGGTCTCGCACACCGGCAACCTGCCGGCCGGCATGGAGCAGGGCCTGAACGCCGTGTCCTACTACGACCCGCCGAACCTGACCTACCCCTTCGGCACCTACCTGTGCGTGGTGGATGTCGACAAGTACACCGGCGAATCCAAGGTGCGGCGTTTCTACGCGCTGGACGATTGCGGCACCCGCATCAACCCCATGATCATCGAAGGCCAGATCCACGGCGGGCTGACCGAAGCCTTCGCGGTGGCCTTCGGGCAGCAGATCCCCTTCGACGACAACGGCAACCACCTGGGCAACAGCCTGATGGACTACTTCCTGCCCACCGCCATGGAGACGCCGCACTGGGAGACCGACCACACCGTGACGCCGTGCCCGCACCACCCCATCGGCGCCAAGGGCGTGGCCGAGTCGCCGCACGTGGGCGGCATCCCCTGCTTCAGCAATGCGGTGGTCGACGCGTTTGCCCACCTGGGCGTCACCCACATGGACATGCCGCACAGCGCCTACCGCGTCTGGCAGCAGTGCAACGCGTTGGGCATCAACAAACGATAAGTACATGAACGTCACACTGGAAAAAACCTTTCCCATGCCCGGCTCGGCGCAGACGGCCTGGGCGCTGCTGCAGGACATCGAGGGCGTGGCCAGCTGCATGCCTGGCGCGCGCATCACCGAGCGCAGCGATGCGCAGCACTACAAGGGCACGGTGGGGGTCAAGTTCGGGCCGGCCAGTATGTCGTTTCGCGGCGAGGTGGAGGTCAAGGTGGTGGATGCGGCCAGCCGCACCCTGCGCCTGATCGGCAAGGGCACGGACTCCACCGGCAGTTCGGGCGCGTCCATGGACCTGACGGCGCGCATCGAGGCGGTGAGCGACACGGCCTGCAACCTTGTGGGCAACAGCGAGGTGTCGATGAGCGGCAAGGCCGCCGCCTTTGGCGGGCGCATGATGAACTCGGTGGCCGACCAGGTGCTCAAGCAGTTCGCCGACAACTTTGCGGCCAAGGTGCAGGCCCTGCAGTCGAGCGGGCCCGGCGGGCCGTCCGCGTCGGCGGGCGGGGGCGCCCCGGTAGCGGCCCCCGAGCCCTCGCAGCTGAACGCCCTGGCCCTGGCCTGGGCCGTGATCAAGGACTGGTTCAAGTCGCTGTTCCCGGCGAAGAAGGCATGAGCGTTTCGCGTGCGCAGGAACTGGCTGCCTGGCAGCAGGATCTGGCGCGCGCCGGCTACATCGCCGAACCGGGCCTGGTGGCGGCGCTGATGCTGATGCAGGACCTGGAGCGGCCCCTGCTGCTCGAAGGCGACGCTGGCGTCGGCAAGACCGAGGTGGCCAAGGTGCTGGCCACCCTGCGCCACACGCGCCTGATCCGCCTGCAGTGCTACGAGGGGCTGGACGCCCATGCGGCCATGTACGAGTGGAACTACCAGCGCCAGCTGCTGGCCATCAAGCTGCTGGAGCATGACGACCGCGGCATGGCCCAGAAAGAGCAGGACATCTTCTCCGAGCGCTACCTGCTCAAACGCCCGCTGCTGGAGGCCATCACCTGCGAGCAAGCCCCCGTGCTGCTGATCGACGAGGTGGACCGTGCCGACGAGGCTTTCGAAGCCTACCTGCTGGAGCTGCTCTCGGACTTCCAGCTCTCCATCCCCGAACTCGGCACGGTGCGCGCCATCACCCGGCCGCTGGTGGTGATCACCTCCAACGGCACCCGCGAGCTGTCGGACGCGCTGCGCCGGCGCTGCCTCTACCAGTACATCGACTACCCGGACTACGACAAGGAGCTCGCCATCGTGCACGCGAAAGCGCCGGGTGTGCCGGCCGCGCTCGCCGCACAGGTGGTGGCCTTCGTGCAGAGCGTGCGCCGCATGGAGCTGCAGAAGAAACCGGGCATCGCCGAGACGCTGGATTGGGCCGCGGCGCTGCTGCGGCTGGACATCACGGTGATCGACAAGGACGGCGCCGAGCGCATTCTGCAGACCCTGGGCGCCCTGATCAAGACCCGCGACGACCGCGTGGCCTTCACGCGCGAGGTCGTCGCCCGGCTGGCGGCCGCATGCTGAGCACCGATGTGTCGCCGCTGGCGGCGCTGGCCAGCACGCGCCTGGCGGGGTTCCCCGGCTTTCTGCGTGCCAACGGCTTTGCAGTGGGCGGGGGCGACGGCGTGGAAGTGCTGCGCACCGCCGAGCGCGTGGGCCTGCTCGACCAGGACATGCTGCGCTGGAGCCTGCGGGCCTTGCTGTGCGGGCGCGCCGAAGAATGGCGGCGCTTCGACACGCTCTTCGATGCCTGGTTCCTGCCCGCCAACAAGTGGCAGCGCCCGCAGCGGCGTGACAGCGGCTTTCTCAGTGGCCACCAGCCGCAGGGCCCGGCCGGCGAACGCGCGTCCACCGACGACAGCGAGGACATCCGGCCGCGCCAGACCGCCAGCCGCCAGGAGGTGTTGAGCTCGACCGATTTCCGTGAACTGACCGAGCGCGAGCACGCGCTGGACATCGAGGCGCTGATGCGGCAGTTCGCCCGCCAGTTGAAGCACATCCGCCTGCGCCGCGAGGCGCGCGCGCGCCACGGCCGCCGCCTGGACCTGCCCGCCACCATCCGGCGCAGCGTGGCCAGCGGCGGCACGCCCTTTCATCTGCAGTGGAAAGACCGCAAGCGCGTGCGTCCGCGCCTGGTGCTGCTGATCGATGTGAGCCGCTCCATGGTGCTCTACAGCTTTTTCTACCTGCGCCTGGCGCGCGCGCTCAGCGCGGAGTTGAGTGACGTGCACAGCTTCATCTTCCACACCCGCGTCACCGGCGTCTCGCAGGCCCTGCACGACCCCGACCCCTGGCGCGCGCAGGAGCGGCTGCACCTGCTGGCCCAAGGCTGGGCTGGTGGCACGCGCATCGGCGAGAGCCTGGCGCAGTTCAACCGCGAGCATGCGGCGCGCATTGTCAATGCCCGCACCGCTGTCATCATCCTGAGTGACGGCTACGATACGGGGGAGCCGGCGGCGCTGTCGGGTGCCCTGGCGCAGCTGCGGCGCCGTGCGCGGCGGGTGGTCTGGCTCAACCCCCTGGCCAACCAGCCGGGGTACGCGCCCATCAGCCAGGGCATGTCGGCCGCCTTGCCGCACCTGGATCTGCTGGCGCCCGCCGGCGACCTGGCCAGCCTCAGGGCGGTGCTGCCCCGGCTGGTCGAGGCACTGGGATGAGCGGCAGCGTGATGGCGCCACATTGAAGGAGTTCGGGTATGGGATGCATGTTCAAAGCCAACGGCCTCTACAGCCGCATGACCGTGGGCGCCGTGCTGCTGGCCGCCGGCGCCGGTTCGCGCCTGGGGGGCAAGCCGAAGTCGCTGCTCGAACTCGGCGGCGTGCCGCTGATCATGCGCCAGCTGGTGGCTCTGTCGGGCGCCGGGGTCGATGAAGTCGTGGTCGTGCTGGGCCACCACGCCGAGGCCATCGAAGCCGCGATCCGGCACCTGCCCATCACCCTGGTGCACAACCCCGCGCCCGACGAGGGCCAGGCCTCGTCGGTGCGCATCGGCCTGCAGGCCCTGTCACCGCGCATCGACGCGGTGATGGTGGCGCTGGCCGACCAGCCGCTGATCACCGCACAGGACATCACCGCCCTGATCAGCGCCTACCGCAAGCGCGGCGAGAAATCCATGGTGGTGCCGCGCGTGAGCGCAGCGGACGGCAGCAATGCACCCGGCAACCCGGTGATGTTCGATGCCGCGCTGCGCGAGCAGTGGCTGGCCGGCAGTGCCAACCTCACCTGCCGCAACTGGCGTGAGCAGCACCCCGAGAGCGTGCAGTGGTTCGAGACCGACAACCGGCATTACCGCGTCGACATCGACACGCCCGAAGATCTGCGGCAGTTTGCCGCCAGCACCGGCCACACCCTCAGCTGGCCGCAGGCCTACGCCGGCACCAGCGACACGGCCGCCTGAACTCAGGGCCTGGACGGCAACTGCTCGGCCACCAGCTCGACCAGGCTGGCGATGCGGGTGGGCCACTGGTCGATCTCGGCGGCTTCCATGAAGTTCAGGCGACAGCTGGCGCAGGACAGCACCACGGTGTCGGCGCCGGTGGCTTCGATCTGCTCACGCTTGATTTCCCAGGCCTTGTGGCGCAGCGGCGCGGCGCGGTTGATCAGGAAGGCGCCGGCACCGCCGCCGCAGCACCAGTTGAGTTCCGCCGTGGGCGTGCTTTCGCGGAAATCGGCACCGAGCGCATGGAGTGCCGCACGTGGTTCGTCGATCACGCCGCCGTGGCGCGCCAGCTTGCAGGCATCATGGTAGGTCAGCTTGGCGCTGCCATCGCCGGCCTTCAGCTGCAGGCGACCGGCCTGGATTTCGCGGCCGACGAACTCGGAGGCAGCCAGCACTTCGAAGGGCAGGGGGCTGCCGTCGGCCAGCCGCCCTTCCCAGCGCAGGGCCGGGTAGGCATGGCCGCATTCGGGCAGGATGAGGGTGCGCGCACCGATGGCCAGCGCCTCGTCCACCAGGCGTTTGCTGGCGGCCTTTTGCAGTGCCTCGTTGCCCGAGAGCAGGCCGAAGTTGGCGGCCTCGAAGCCGGCGCTGCGCAGCGTCCACTTCAGACCCAGGTGGTTGAGGATGCGCGCCGTGGCGGCCAGCGCGTCCTGGAACAGCAGCACGTCAATCACCGTGGTGACCAGCATCACGTCGGCCTGCGCCTCGTCCAGCGGGATCGTGAGGCCCTGCGCGCGCAGCGCCTGCACGCAGCCTGCCAGCTCTTTCGGGCCCACGCCGAACACCGTGCCGCGACCTGCCTGTTCCTGCGCCACGGCCATCAGCTCCAGGGGCACCAGGCCGGCCTGCGACAGAGCTTCGCGCATGACGTTGACGCCGCGCGCGATGTTGATGCCCATGGGGCAGGCCATGCTGCAGCGGCCGCATTCGGTGCAGCTGTCGTAGACCAGCTCCTGCCATTCGCGCAGCTCGTCGACCGTGATGTCTTTCGAGTAGAGGCGCCGCAGCGGCGCGAAGGCCGAGGTCTCGCGCATATGCACGCGCCGCAGCAGGTCGAGCTTGCGCGTGG
>CAUPQO010000110.1:0-10270 GCA_963513295.1 uncultured Hylemonella sp. | reverse complement strand
GTTCTTCAGCAGACCGGCCAGGGGCAGGCACAGCGGCCGCACCTTGAGCGCGAGCCAGGAGCCGCCCGGGCGCAGCGGTGCCAGCCACAGTTCCCAGGCCAGGCCCAGCACGATGAGCCCGAGCAGGCTGGCCACGGCCAGGTTGCGGCTGAGCCGGACAGGAGAGGGCGCGGGTGTGTGGGTGGCTTGCATGGAGGTGGCATCATAGCGGGATGAGCCTGTCCCTCCGCCTGCAAGAGTTGCTTGCCGACCTCTCGCGCTTCCCCTGGAAAACCACGGCCCTGACCCTGCGCGAGCGCTTTCGCGAGGACCGGCTCGGCCTGAGTGCGAGCAGCCTGACCTTCACCACCACCATCGCCCTGGTGCCGCTGTTCACGGTGGCGCTGGCCCTGTTCACGGCCTTTCCCATGTTCGCCAAGTTCCAGGACGTGCTGCAGAAATGGCTGGTGGAGAGCCTGATCCCCGACAACATCGCGCGCCAGGTGCTGGGTTACCTGACGCAGTTTGCCGGCCGTGCCGGTCGCCTGGGCTGGGCCGGCCTCACGGTGCTGTTTTTCACGGCATTGAGCCTGATCTTCACCATCGACCGCACGCTCAACGCCATCTGGCGCGTGCGCCGCCCGCGACCGCTGGGGCAGCGCGTGCTGGTCTACTGGGCCGCCATCACCCTGGGTCCGCTGCTGCTGGCGGGCAGCCTGACCATCACCTCCTACATCGTCTCGTCCTCGCGCGGCATGGCGGGTGGACTGCCCGGCAGCCTGCGTCTGCTGCTCGACGGCCTGGAGTTCCTCATGATCGCCGGTGGCCTGGCGGCCACCTACCACTACGTGCCCAACACGGCGGTCAAATGGGGCCATGCCTGGACCGGCGGCATCTTTGCCGCGGCCGGCATCGAACTGGCCAAGAACCTGCTGGCCGTCTACCTCAAGATGGTGCCTACCTACTCGGCGGTCTACGGCGCCTTCGCCACCCTGCCCATCCTGCTGATCTGGATCTACCTGGCCTGGGCCATCGTGCTGCTGGGGGCGGTGACCGCGGCCTATCTGCCCAGCCTGCTGGCGGGTGTCTCGCGGCGGGCCGTGGTGCCGGGCTGGCGTTTCCGGCTCTCACTGGAGTTGCTGCAGGCACTGGTGGATGCACGCCGCGGGCTCACACTGATGCAGTTGGCCGAGCACCTGCACGTGGATCCGCTGCAGCTCGAACCGCTGGTGGAGACCCTGGTGGGGCTGGACTGGGTGGGGCGGCTGGTGGACGACGGGCAGGACGGCCTGCCGCGCCTGGTTCTGCTGGCCGAACCGGTGCGCACGCCGCTGGCGCCGCTGATGCAGACCATGCTGCTGCCGCGCGAAGCCAGCACCGAGGGCTTCTGGCGTGGCGCCCGCCTGGACGACCTCAACCTGGCCGATGCGCTATCGAAAAGATAGCGCTCCGGCTCAGAACGGGATCCTGCCCATCCAGATGTCCTTGTACATGACCCAGTCGCCCATGAAGCTGTAGAGCGGGCGCTTGAAGCTGGCGGGTTTGTTCTTCTCGAAGCCGAAGTGACCCAGCCAGGCGCAGCCGTAGCCGCACAACAGGCCATAGAGCAGGTATTGCGGCTGGGCGGTGAACACGAGCATGCCCAGGCAGACCAGGGCCAGCGTGCTGCCCAGGAAATGCAGGCGGCGGCAGGTGCGGTTGCTGTGCTCGCCCAGGTAGAAGGGGTAGAACTCGGCAAAACTCGTGAAGCTGCGCGGATCGGTGGGGCTGATGGCTGACATGCAGGTCTCCTGATGTTTTTGTGATGCAGGCAGTGTAGGCCTGTCGGGTCGCTTCGGGCAAGCCCGCAGGCGACAGGGCCACGGTATAGTGCCCCGGTCACAGTCACCCGAGGATGTCCGCATGTCCGATGCCGCGCTGCGTAATCTGCGCATGCTGAGCCGCTACACGGCCTGGGCCAACGCGCGCCTGTTCGACGCGCTGGCCGCCTTGCCGCCTGGCGAGGCCACGGCCCGGCGCAACCACGGCCAGCACAGCATGGTGGGCACCCTGGCCCACGCCTGGGTGGTGGACCGGATCTGGCAGGCGCACCTGCAGGGCCGTGCCCACGGCTACAGTTCGCGCCAGCCCGAGGTCGAGCCCGCGCTGTCGCAGCTGCAGCAGGACCAGGCCGCGCTGGACCGCTGGTACATCGCCTTTGCCGACAACCTGGACGCAGCCGCAGAGGCGAAAGTGGTGGACTTCCGTTTTGTCGATGGTGGTGCCGGTGCCATGCGCCGTGGTGACATGCTGCTGCATGTCATCAACCACAAGACCTACCACCGTGGTTACGTTGCCGACATGCTCTACCAGGCCGGTTGTCGCCCGCCCGTGATGGACCTGCCGGTTTTCCTGCGCGACGTGCCGCAAGCCTGAAAGGAATCCGACCCATGTTCATCGGTCACTTCGCCATCGGCTTTGCCGCCAAGACCGCAGCGCCCCGCGTCTCGCTGGGCACGCTGTTCCTGGCGGCCCAGTTCATCGACCTGCTCTGGCCCACCTTCCTGCTCATGGGCCTGGAGCGCGTGCGCATCGAACCCGGGGCCACGGCGGTCACGCCCCTGGTCTTCGAGCACTATCCCTGGTCGCACAGCCTGCTGGCCGTGCTGGGCTGGGCGGTGCTGCTGGGGGGGCTGCACTTCCTGCTGCAGCGCGAACGCCGCAGCGCCCTGATCCTGGCCGGCCTGGTGCTGAGCCACTGGCTGCTGGACCTGCTGGTGCACCGGCCGGACCTGCCCATGTGGCCCTGGGGCAATGCCGTGGCCGGCCTGCGCCTGTGGTCCTCCCTGACGCTGACGCTGGCGCTGGAGGTGCCGTTGTTCATGCTGGGCGTGTGGCTCTACAGCCGCAGCACGCGCGCGCTGGACCCGGCCGGCCGCTGGGGCCTGGTCGGGCTGGTGCTGTTCCTGTTCGTGGTCTATGCCGGCAATGTGCTGGGCAGCCCGCCGCCCAGCGTCGAGGTCATCGCCTGGCTGGGCCAGCTGCAGTGGCTGCTGGTGCTCTGGGGTTACTGGGTGGACCGGCACCGGCGCGCCCTGGCACTGAACTGATACACAGATGGCGGGCAAGCTGGTAACCTAGAAAATACACAACAGAGGAGATGGCATGGATCTGGGTCAGGCGCTGCAGGGGCGCAGTTCGCGCGCGGCATCCATCCTGCTGGCCATCGTGTCGGTGCTGCTGGTCACGCTGCTGTATTACAAGCAGAACGCCTTCCTCGAGGGTTTCGAGGCCCGCACCTACGACCTGCGCTTCAAGAGCCTGCGCGGCCCGATCCCGCCGCATCCGGACATCGCCATCATCACCATCGACGACCGCAGCATCGCCGAGCTCGGCCGTTTCCCCTGGAGCCGCCAGCAGTACGTGCGCCTGCTGGAGCGCCTGGAGGCTGCCAAGCCCAAGGCCATCCTCTTCGATGTCTTTTTCCCCGAGGTCGAAAACGCCGAGACCGACCAGGCCCTGGCCGAGGCGATCCGGCGCGCCAGCAACGTGGTGCTGGCCACCACCTTCGAGTTCGACCGCCAGTTCCGCGTCAGCGGCAGCACCGGCAGCCTGCCGCAACTGGAGCGGGCGGCGGCCGGCATCGGCCACATCAACCTGATCCCCGAGGAAGACGGCGTCAACCGGCGCAACCTGCTGCAGATCGAGCGCGATGGCCAGGCCGTGCCCTCGCTGGGCCTGATGGCGGCCATGCTGACCCTGGGCGAGAAACAGTTCAGCAGCGAATCCTTCCGGGTGCGGCTGGGCGAGCGCAGTATTCCGGTGGGCCACGATGGCGCCCTCTGGATCAACTACACCGGCGCGCCCGGCAACTACCCGCGTTATGCCTTTGCCGACGTGGTCAGCGGCCGGGTCGACCTGGCGTCGCTGCGCGGCAAGACCGTGTTCCTCGGTGCCACCGCGCTGGGCGTCTACGACATGCGGGTCACGCCCTTCCATGCCAATTCGCCCGGGGTGGAGGTGCACGCCGCCGTGGCCGACGACATCCTGAGCCAGCGTTACATCCACCGCACCGGCCTGCAGTCCCTGTTCGACCTGGTCATGATCGTGCTGGCCGGCGGGCTGAGCTACTACCTGACGGCGCGCATGCGCCTGCACCGCGCCATTCCCGCCGTGCTGCTGCTGGCCGCCGCTTATGTGGGGCTGTGCTACTGGCTGTTCCTGCAGGGGCAGTGGGTCAGCATGGTCTACCCGCCGCTGGCGGCCATCGTGTCCCTGCTGGTGGGCGGGGGCTTCCGCTACATGGTGCTGGAGCGCAATGCGCGCGAGATGCGCGCCATGTTCTCCAGCTACCTCTCCAGCAAGCTGGTCAACCAGCTCGAGAAGAACCCGGGGGCTGCGCGCATCGGCGGCGACAACCGCGAGGTGACGGTGATGTTCACCGACATCAAGGGTTTCACCGCCTTCAGCGAACGGCACAAGCCGCAGGTGGTGGTGGCGCGCCTGAACGAATACCTGGGGGCCATGGTGCAACTGATCTACGCGCACGACGGCACGGTCGACAAGTTCATGGGCGACGGCATCCTGGCCTACTGGGGGGCGCCGCTGTCCCAGCCCGACCACGCCAAACGCGCCGTGGCCTGCGCGCTGGCCATGAAGCAGGTCATGGCCGAACTGGGGGCGCGCTGGCAGCAGCAGGGCCTGGAGCCCTTCGTGATCCGCGGCGGCATCCAGACCGGCGACGTGGTGGCCGGCAACATCGGCTCGCGCGGCCAGAAGATGGAATACACGGTGATCGGCGACACCGTCAACCAGGCCTCCCGCCTGGAGGGCATGGCCAAGTACTTCGGCGTGGACTTCGTGGTGGGCGACGCCACCTACCTCAAGACCTGCGACAGCTTCCGCTTCCGCCGCCTGGACCGGGTGCGCGTGGCGGGCAAGGACATCCCGGTGGCCATCCACGAGCTGCGCGGCCCCGTGCAGCCGCAGGAAGACCGGTTGGAGACCCTGTTCGCCGCGGCCCTGGCTCAGTTCCGCCAGAAGCACTGGGAGGCCGCGGAAAAGGCCTACCTGGACATCCTGGTCGAGTACCCCAATGACATGCCCAGCCGGCTATATTTGGAGCGCTGCCTGCAGTTCAAGGCGGTGCCCGTCTCCACCGACTGGGATGGCGTGTTCAACCGCCAGGACAAGTAAAAGCGACCACCCGAGGACAGACACCATGCGTCTTTTCACCATCACCGCCCTGGCCCTGCTGTTGCAGGGCACGGTCCTGGCGCAGGGCAGCGCGCCCGGCCGGGTCGAATACGTGCGTTTCCTGCAGGCCGCCGAGACCCGCAAGCTGCTGGGCCTGGGCGGCAACCGCCTGTACGTGGTCCGCAAGAATGGCCAGGTCGACGTGCTCGACGCCGGCCCCTCCGGCCAGGTGCTGCTCAGCCTGCAGGCCAGGGACGCCGAGGGCCGGGCCCTGCTGGGCCAGCCCGAAGCGGTGGCCGTCAGCGAGGACACCGTCTACGTGGTGGACAGCGCCGAGAGCCGTGTCGTGATGTACGGCCTGGACGGCAAATACAAGGGCCGTTTCGGCGGCCGCAGCAGCGAGGGCGGCCTGTCCTCGCCGCAGGGCGTCGCTTTTGCCGGCGGCATCGTCTACGTGGCCGACACCGGCAACAGCCGCATCCAGATGTACGGTGACAACGGCGTCTTCCTCTCCACCCTGCCGATCGAGAGCGCGCCCGCCAACAAGGGCCTGGAAGACAGGAAGGTGCCCTACAAGCTGGAAAAACCGGCCGCCGTGGCGGTGGACCCGCAGGGCCGGATCTACGTGCTCGATGCGGCCGGCGGCCTGTTCAGCGACCGCTCCCAGGTCAAGGTCTATGCCCAGGACGGCAGCCACCTGCGCCTGCTGCCCAAGAACGGCAAGCCGGTGGCGCTGCAGATGGCGCATGACGGCGTTTTCGTCGCCGATGCGGAAGGCTATGCCATCCAGAAATACGACGCCGAGGGGCGGATGGTCTCGTATTTCGGTTCGCGCGGTGACGGCCGCGCCCAGTTCCAGAGCCTGAGCGGCCTGGCGCTGGTCGGTGCCGACGTCTACGTGGGCGATCAGGCGCGCGGGCTCGTGCACCACTTCCGCGCCGGTGCCGCGCCGGCGGCGCTGCTCACGCCCCGGCAGACGGCCGTGCCCTATGTGCGCTGGCAGCAGAGCCTGAAGGTGGCCGCCGGTCGCATGGCCTGGAACGGCAAGGACACGCTGGTCGCCGTGGCGCGGGACAAGCTGGCCCTGCTGCGCCTGAAGGACGGCGCGACGCAGGAGATGCCGCTCAAGGACCTGAGCCCCACCGCCCTGGCCTTCGACAAGGGCGGCGCCCTGTGGGTGCTGGAGCGCAACCGCGGCCGCCTGCACAAGCTCGACGCGAGCGGCAATCCGGTGCTGACCGTGGGCAGCAGCGGCAGCCGCAACGGCCAGCTCGACGAGCCGGGTGACTTCGTCATCGCCAGCGACGGCAGCCTCTACGTGGCCGATAGCGGCAACGGGCGCATCCAGGGCTTCAGCGCCGACGGGGTGTTTTTCAAGCTGATCAACAAGGGCACGAGCGAGGCGCTGCGCCGCCCGGCCTCTCTGGCCATCGATGCGCAGGACCAGCTCTATGTGCTCGACACCGGCCGCAATGCCATCACCGTCTATTCCGCCGCCGGCGAGCCGTTGCGCGAGTTCGGCAACGACCCCGCGCGCGAGGCCGAGAAACTCAACCGGCCCGTGGCCCTGCTGGCCATGCAGGAGGAGTTGTTCGTGCTCGACAGCGACCGTGTGCGTGTCTACAGCTTCGAGGGCCGCCTGCTGCGCAGTTTTGCGGCGCCCGGCAGCGAGAACGGCGAACTCTTGGAGGCCGATGCCCTGGCCGCGCGCGATGCCAGCAGTTTCTACGTCACCGAGCGCGGCGGCCCGCGCCTGCAGCTGTTCAGCACGCAGTACAAACCGCGCGCGCCGCAGCAGCTGGCCGCGCAGCCGGCGGTGCACGCCGTGGAACTACGCTGGGCCGCTTCCCCGCTGGCCTATGTGAGCCAGTACCACGTCTACCGTGCGGCCAGCGCAGCCGGGCCCTTTGTGCGCGTCGGCAGCAGCCCGAATGCGCAGTACACCGATGCCCAGCTCAAGCCCGAGGAGACCTTCCACTACCGCGTGGCGGCCGCCACGGCCAGTGGCCAGGAAGGCCTGCCGGGCCCGGTGGTGGCCGGCGCGGCACTCAAGTACACGCCGCCGCCCCTGCAGGAGATCAAGGCCGAGGCCACCACGGCACGCGTGCGCCTGAGCTGGAAGGCGCTGGATGCGAAGCTGGTCACCGCTTATGTGGTCTACCAGAAGGAGGGCGAGAAGTTCAGCAAGCTGGCCGAGACCACCACGCCCGAGTTCCAGCGCGACAACCTCAACCCTGGCACGGCCTATACCTGGTACCTGGCCGCGCGCAGCGTGGACGGCGTGGAGTCCGAGAAGCAGGCTGTGTCGGCCAGCACCCAGGCCGACAACCGCGCCCCGCTGGAGATCGACGCTACCCACCTGCACAACGTCTTCTCCAACAGCTACAAGCTCTACGAGAAGGACGGCGTGGGCACCATCAAGCTGAGCAACAACACGCGCTCGACCATGAACGACATCAAGGTCAGCTTCGTGCTCAACAACTTCATGGATTTTCCGACCGAGCAGCGCATTGCGGAGCTGGCGCCGGGCGCCAGCCGCGAGGTCGTGCTCAAGGCCGTGTTCAACAACAACATCCTCACGCTGACCGAGGACACCCCCGTGCAGGCCAAGCTGGAGGCCAGCTACTTCGAGAACGGGCAGCCCCGGGTCTACAGCCAGATCAAGACCATCAACATCTACGACAAGCACCGCATGGGCTGGGACGAGCGCGGCCGTTATGCCGCCTTCGTCACGCCCAAGGACCCGCTGCTGATCAACTTCTCGCGCGCCGTCGCCTCCGAGTTCGGCGCCAACAAGGAACCTACCCAGCTGGCCGCGGCGCTCTTCAACACCCTGGGCGCCTTGGGCGTGACCTATGTGCAGGACCCGATCAACCCCTACCAGGTGACGTCCAACAAGGTCGACTACGTGGACTACATCCAGTACCCGCGCGAGACCATCCAGCGCCGCTCGGGCGACTGCGACGACCTGGTGGCGTTGTACTCGGCCGCGCTGGAGAGCCTGGGCATCCCCACCCGTGTGCTGCTGGTGCCGGGCCACATGCTCATGATGCTGGCCACCGGGGTGGAGGCACCGTCCGACGGTTACACCATGGACAATATGTACGTGGCGCACGAAGGCATGCTGTGGATCCCGGTGGAGGCCACGCTGGTGGGCAAGTCCTTCATCAAGGCCTGGGAAACGGGGGCGGCCACCTACTACCGCGAGAAGGGCAAGGACGGCTTTGCCATCTTCGACGTGCACGAGGCCTGGGAAAAGTTCAAACCCGCCGGCCTGCCCGACGATCCCTGGCGCGCGCCGGTGGTCACACGCGAGGTGATCGAGCGCAACTTCCCCGGCGACCTGCTGTCGGTGCTCAAGATCAGCTCGCAGACGATGACGCGTCGTTACCTGCAGGCCATCCAGCAGAACCCGGCCGACCTGGACGCGCATCTGCAGACCGGCATCATCCTGGCGCGCCAGGGCGACCGCGCCGAGGCGCGCAAGTACTTCCGCAAGGTCGTGGATGGTCAGCCGCGCAACGCCGCTGCCCTCAACAACCTGGGCAATCTGCACATGCTGGACTCCCAGTACGCCGAGGCCCAGAAGTTCTATGCCGATGCGAGCAAGGCCGACCCCAGGGATGCGGAGATCCTGGTCAATCTGGCCTTGTCCTACAAGGCAGTGAAGAATGTGGACAAGGCCAAGGCGGCCTTCGCCCAGGCGCAGAAGGTGGACCCGGCCATGGCCGGCAAGTACAAGGCCCTGGGCCTGGAGCTGATGAATGCCCTGTCCTCCACCCCCAAGGCCAAACCGGCGCCCGCGGCACCGCGTGAGAAAAAATAGACAAACGGGCGTGTGCGTGTCGCCAGCGGACTTGATTTCGGGCGGCTGGCTCGCATACTCGCTCATGACGGCGAGTGCGCCCTGAACATCCGGAGTCCTGCCATGAAAAAGCTCATCACCATCCTGCTTGCTTTTGCTGCGGCCAACGCCTTTGCCCAGAGCGGCAGCCAGGGCGATTCCTGGACCGGCTTCTGGGAGCGGCTGCGCATGAAAATCGAGCAGATGACACCGCAGAAAAAGCTGGGCAGCACCACCGCCGTGGGCGGCGTGCGCGGCTCGGCCGTCGAAGCCAGCGATGTCTACTGGAAAGGCGAGGCCAAGCCCCAGTCCATCGATGCCGATGAACTGGCCGCCTTCCAGAAGGCCATGGGCCTGGTCGAAGGCGAGCAGAAGGACCAGGCGCAGGCTGCCATTGCCGAGTTCATCAGGACCTATCCCGACAGCGTTCTCAAGGCCGATGCCGACCAGATCATGGCGCGTCTGATGGCCGGCAAGTAAGCAGGAACAGGGGTGTGATCCGGGAGGATTCTCGCCCGGGACCGGATCGGACCCCGCAGGACGGCGGCCGTCCTGTACACGGTATGGACAGCAAAAAACAGGGAGAACACATGCTCAGGAACAAGTACGCCCTTTTCATCTGCGCTGCGGCTTTGATGGGGTCCATGCTGCAGGCCCATGCGCAAAGGATGTACCGGTGTGGAAACGCCTACCAGGACCGGCCTTGCGAAGGCGCGCAGCCGCCAGGCAAGGAGCTTCGGGACTTCAGCGGATCGGCCGCCTCTGCCAGCCGGCCGGTCGCAGACCCGCAATGCGCGCGGCTGGGTGAAGAGGCGGTGAAGATTGTCTGGGCGAGGGAGAGCGGCGCAACGCGGGAGCAGCAGATCGCTGCGAACGCGCATAACCAGCCCTTGATCGACAGTGTCTACTACAAGCGCGGGTCCGCGCCGGAAATCCGGACGGCGATAGAGGCCGAATGCATGGCTGAGAAGCAACGTCAGGCGGCTGCCTTGGCCGCCGCTGCGGCGGCTGGCGTCCAGGGAATCCCTGCCGTTCCTCCGCCGTCACCGGCATCCCAGGGGGCGTCTGCGAACGACATCAGTCGTTTCCAGCAGCGCCAGGACGAGGAGATCGCTGCGAATCAGGAGGCCTTCAAGAAGACGCGCTGTGCTGACCTGAGCCGACAGGCTGAGAACCTGCGCCGCCAGGAGCGCGTGGGGGGCAGCTCCGGCGCCATGAACAGGCTGCACGAGTTGCGCACCAATCTCGAGGCGACCCGTCGGCGGGAGGGTT
>CAUPQO010000109.1:0-10359 GCA_963513295.1 uncultured Hylemonella sp. | reverse complement strand
TGCCCTGGTTGCGCTGGGAAGCCAGCTGCGCCTGGGCCTGGTCGACCTGGGCCTGTGCGGCCTTGAGCGCCGCGTCGCGCCGCTCCAGCTCGGCGCCGCTGATGAAGTTCTGCTCGCGCAACTCCTTGAACCGCTTGAAATCGGCGGCCGCCAGGTCCCGGTTGGTCACGGCGGCACCAAATTGCGCCTGGGCGGCATCGCCCGCCAGCCGGTAATCCTGCGGATCGAGCCGGGCCAGCACCTGGCCCGCCTTCACACGCTGGCCCAGCTCGACCTCCCGGCGCACCAGCTTGCCGGCCACCCGGAAACCCAGGCGTGATTCGATGCGCGGGCGCACCTCACCCGAAAACTCCTGGGTGGCGTTCAGGCTCGCCGCGCGCACGGTCATGACCTTGACGGAACGCACCGGTTCTTCGGGCGGTGCCGCCGGGGAGCAGGCCATCAAGGTGAAAGCCGCCAGCGGCAGCAAAGCCGTCAAGGCTGCGCGCCTGGGCCAGAAAGGGCGTTTATCGGACATGGCTGGGGGTTCCGGATGGGGTTTTAATTAATAACCGATTGGTCAGTAATCTAGGTAAAAACCCGATCTATGTCAAGCCGGGCGAAAATCCCCGACGTGAACAAGCCCATCCCGCCCCAGCCGATTACGCATTACGAGAACTTCCCCGTAGCCTCCTGGCTCTGCCCGCCGCGGCTGCGGCCACCGATCGCCGCCATCTACCACTACGCCCGCACGGCAGACGACATCGCCGACGAAGGCGAGGCCCCAGCCGAGCAACGCCTAGACGAACTGAGCGCCTACCGGCAGGACCTGCTGGCCCTGGCACAAGGTCAGCCCCACAGCGGGCGCTGGCCCCAGGTCTTCGACCCGCTGGCGACCATGCTGAGGGAGTTCCACCTGCCCGTGCCGCTGCTGGACGACCTGCTCGATGCCTTTGCCCAGGACGTGCGCAAGACCCGCGACCAGGCCAGTTATGCCGACCCGGCCGAGCTGCTGGACTACTGCCGCCGCTCGGCCAACCCGGTGGGCCGCCTGCTGCTGCACATCTACGGCGTGCACGACGAGACCGCACTGCGCGAGAGCGATGCCGTCTGCAGCGCCCTGCAATTGATCAACTTCTGGCAGGACCTCAGCCGCGACATCCCGCGCGGCCGCCACTACCTGACGGACGCCGACTGCGCCGCCCACGGCGTGCAGCGCGCGCAACTGGCCAGCCTCTGGCCGACGCCCGGCATCCTGGGCCTGATCGCAGCGCAGGTGCGCACTGCACGCGCCCTCATGCAGCAAGGCGCACCGCTGGTGCACCGCCTCCCGGGCCGGGCCGGCTGGGAACTGCGCCTGGTGGTGCAAGGCGGCCTGCGCATCCTGGACAAGATCGAGGCCCTGGGCTTCAACAGCCTGCAGCAGCGCCCCACGGTCGGCGCTGCTGATGCCCCGCTGCTGCTGTGGCGCAGCCTGTGGATGTGAAGCGATGGCCACTGATGCAGCGACAATCAGGCCCATGACGCCCGAGACCTACGTCCAGCAAAAAGCCGCCGCCTCTGGCAGCAGCTTCTACTACGCCTTCCTCTTCCTGCCCAAGCCGCGCCGTGCGGCCATCACGGCCTTCTACGCCTTCTGCCGTGAGGTGGACGACGTGGTGGACGAGGTGTCCGACCCCGGCGTGGCCCAGACCAAGCTGGCCTGGTGGGAAGCCGAAGTGGGCCGCGCCTATGCCGGCCAGCCCACGCACCCGGTGCTGCAGGCCCTGATGCCCCACACCGCCGGGTACGGCATCGAGGCGCGCCATCTGCTGGCCGTGATCGAAGGCTGCCAGATGGACCTGCAGCAGACCCGTTACCTGGACTACCCGGCCCTGCAGCGCTACTGCCACCTCGTGGCCAGCGTGGTGGGTGAAGTGGCGGCCCGCATCTTCGGCCAGACCCAGGAACAGACCACGCGCTACGCCCACACCCTGGGCCTGGCCTTCCAGCTCACCAACATCATCCGTGACGTCGGCGAGGACGCGCTGCGCGGACGCATCTACCTGCCGGTCAACGAGCTGCAGCAGTTCGACGTCAAGGCACACGAGTTGCTCAAGCGCCAGCACTCGGAGCGTTTCGTGGCCTTGATGAAGTTCCAGACCGAGCGGGCCCACCGCCTCTACGACGAAGCCCTGGCCCTGCTGCCCGAGGCCGACCGCCGCGCGCAGAAGCCGGGGCTGATGATGGCCAGCATCTACCGCACCCTGCTGCGCGAGATCGAGCGCGACAACTTCCAGGTACTGCACCAGCGCATCAGCCTCACGCCACTGCTCAAGCTCTGGCTGGCCTGGCGCGTGCAGGCCTTGGGGAAGATGTGAGGCTTGCCGTCGTTGGTGCCGGCTGGGCTGGGCTGGCCGCGGCCGTGCAGGCTGTCCAAGACAGCCACCAGGTCACCGTCTTCGAAGCGGCCCGCACACCCGGCGGCCGCGCCCGCGGCCTGGACATCACGCTGCCCGATGGCCAGGCCGTGACGGTGGACAACGGCCAGCATATCCTGATCGGCGCCTACACCGAAACGCTGAAACTCATACGCAGGGTGGGTGTGAACCCCGACACGGCCCTGCAGCGCCTGCCCCTGACCCTTCAGTTCCCGGACGGCGCCGGCCTGCGCCTGCCCGCTCTGCCCGTGCCCCTGGACGTGCTGGCCGGGATCCTGCGCAACCGCGCCTGGTCGCTGCGCGAACGCCTGGGTCTGCTGCGTGCCGCCCTGGGCTGGAAGCTGGCGGGTTTTGAATGCGAGGACACGCT
The DNA here is from genome assembly GCA_963513295.1 of uncultured Hylemonella sp. Lineage (GTDB taxonomy): Bacteria > Pseudomonadota > Gammaproteobacteria > Burkholderiales > Burkholderiaceae_C > Hylemonella. The sequence continues at coordinate 7,590 of CAUPQO010000109.1, read as the reverse complement.
GAGTGTGGCCGCGCTCTGCTCAGAACTTGGGCCGCGCGTGTTGACCGAGCTGATTGAACCGTTGTGTGTCTCGGCGCTCAACACACCGGCCAACCAGGCCAGCGCCAGGGTCTTCCTGCGTGTGCTGCACGATGCCTTGTTCGCCGTGCCCGGCGGTTCGCAACTGCTGCTGCCGCGCGTCGATCTGTCGGCCCTGTTCCCGCAGGCAGCCGTCAGCTGGCTGCAGGCGCACGGCGCCACGGTACGCACAGGCGCACGCATCACGGCCTTGCCGCAGGGCGCCGCCCACTGGCATCTCGACGGCCAGACTTTTGATGCCGTACTGCTGGCCTGCTCCCCGGCCGAGGCGGCGCGGCTGGCCGCACCGCTGAATGCCGCCTGGGCCAGCACGGCCGAAGCCCTGCACTTCGAGGCCATCACCACGGTCTATGCCTGGGCCCCCCAAGCCCGCCTCGCCGCGCCCATGCTGGCCCTGCGCCACGACACGCAGCAACCCGCGCAGTTCGTCTTCGACCGCGGCCAACTCGGCGGTCCGGCGGGCCTGCTGGCTTTTGTGGCCAGCGCCAGCCGGGGCGAACGCGAAACGCTGCAGGCCCAAGTGCTGGCCCAGTCGCAGGCACAACTGGGTCTGCAACTGCAAGCGCTGCAGACCGTGGTGGAAAAACGAGCCACCTTCGCCTGCACACCGGGCCTGCAACGACCGCCGCAAGGCATCGCCCCCGGCCTGCTGGCCTGCGGCGACTACGTGGCTGGCCCCTACCCCGCCACACTCGAAGGCGCGGTGCGCAGCGGCCTGGCCGCGGCCCTGGCGCTCGCAAGGTGATACAAACACCCGTCACATCACTCATGAACCCGGGGAGCCGCCCACGATGAAACGTCTGTTCAAAGTCCTGTTCGTCCTGATGATCGTGTTGCTCACCGTGCTGGCCATCGCCGTCGCCGCCGGTGTCTGGCATGCCCGCAGCAAGCTGCCGCAACGCAGTGGCACCATCGAGCTGAGCCAGCTCAAGGCCCCGGTGCAGGTGAGCTGGGACGAACGTGGCGTGCCGCACCTGCAGGCGCAGAACGAGACCGACCTCTACCGCGCGCTCGGTTTCCTGCACGCGCAGGACCGGCTGTTCCAGATGGAAATGGTGCGCCGCCTGGCACGCGGTGAACTGGCCGAGATCCTGGGGCCCAAGCTGCTCGACACCGATCGCCTGTTCCGTACCCTGGAGCTGCGCAGCCAGGCCGAGGCCATGGCCCGCCGCATCGACCGCAACAGCCCCGCCTGGCTGGCCCTGCTGGCCTACCTGGACGGCATCAACGAGTTCCAGGACACGCGCCCGCTGCCGGTCGAGTTCGACCTGCTGCGCATCCCGCCCCAGCACTACACACCGGCCGACACGCTGGCCGTCGCGGGTTACCTGGCCTACAGCTTTGCCGCCGCGCTGCGCACCGAGCCTGTGCTGACCTATGTGCGGGACCAGCTGGGCACGGAACACCTGCAGATCTTCGATCTCGAATGGCAGCCGCTGGGTGTGGTCGGCCCCATGGCGCAGCGACGGCCCCGGCCCGGCCTGGCCCAGGCCGACTGGCAAGCCCTGGCGCGGATGTCCGAAGTCAGCCAGCAGGCCCTGGAACTGGCCGGCGTCCCGCTGTTTGAAGGCAGCAATGCCTGGGCCCTTTCCGGGCGGCGTACTGCCAGCGGCAAGCCCCTGCTGGCCGGTGACCCGCATATCGCCTACTCCTTGCCCGCGGTCTGGTACGAGGCCCACCTGAGCGCACCCGGCTTCGAGCTCTACGGCCATCACCAGGCCCTGAACCCCTTTGCGCTGCTGGGCCACAACCAGGCTTTCGGCTGGAGCCTGACCATGTTCCAGAACGACGACATGGACCTGGTCGCCCTGAAGGTGAATCCGGACAACCCCAGGCAGGTCTGGCACCAGGGCCAGTGGGTCGCGCTGCAAAGCCGCACCGAAACCATCACCGTGAAGAACGCCGATCCGGTCAGCATCACGCTGACGCGCTCGCCCCACGGCCCCCTCATCAACCAGGCCTTCCCCGACAGCCTGGGCCAGGCACCGATCGCCATGTGGTGGACCTTTCTGGAAACCGAGAACCCCATCCTCGACGCCTTCTATGAACTCAACCGCGCCGACACCCTGCCCAAAGCGCGCATGGCGGCCAGCAAGATCCACGCACCGGGCCTGAACGTGGTGTGGGCCAGCGCGAGCGGAGACATCGGCTGGTGGGCCGCCGCCAGGCTGGTGCAGCGCCCGCTGAGCGTGAACCCGAGTTTCATCCTCGATGGCAGCAGCGAGCAGGCCGACAAACCAGGTTTTTACCGCTTCGCCGACAACCCGCAGGAAGAGAACCCGGCGCGCGGTTACATCGTCTCGGCCAACCACCAGCCCGTGCCGCGCAGCGGCGTGCCGGTACCGGGGTACTACAACCTGCCCGAGCGCGCACGACGCCTGGACCAGCTGCTGCGTACCACCGGCACGGTGTGGAACCTGCAGAACAGCCAGGCCCTGCAACTCGATGAACAGACCGACTACGCAGCGCGTGTGCTGCGCCCGCTGCTGCCGCTGCTGCGCGAGATGTCAACCGACTCCATCGAGCGCGCGCTGATCGACCAGATGGCCGAATGGGATGGCCGCCACAACAGCGCCAGCATCGCCCCCACGGTCTTCAACCAGTTCATCTACGAGCTGCTCAAGGCGAGCATGGCCGATGAACTGGGCGAGCAGCAGTTCAACAACCTCTTGCGCACGCGTGCCATCGACCACGCCCTGCCGCGCCTGGTGGCCGACCCGCGCTCACCCTGGTGGGACAACCGCCGCACCGAGCCCAAGGAAAACCGCAACGACATCGTGAAGCTGGCCTGGCGTGCCAGCCTTGACCACCTGAAGGAGGTGCGCGGCATCTCCCTGCCCGGCTGGACCTGGGGCTACAACCACACCCTGACCCACGGCCATCCGCTGGGGCGCATCAAGCCGCTGGACCAGCTGTTCAACGTCGGACCGCTGGAGGCACCGGGCGGGCGCGAGATCCCCAACAACCTGGCGCAGTCTCTGGGGCCGGCCCCCTGGAGCGTGAACTACGGCCCCTCGACCCGGCGCCTGATCGACTTCGCCGACGCCGGCAAGGCCCTGGGCATCAACCCCGTGGGCCAGAGCGGTGCGCTGTTCGATCCGCATTACGCCGACCAGGCACAGGACTTCATCGCCGGACGCTACCAGCCCATGCACCTGAATCCGGTCGACGTGAAAGCTGCCACCCGCAGCACGCTGGTGCTGCAGCCGGCGCCCTAAGCCGGCTCGCGCAGCAGCGCGCAGAGTTGCTGCATGTCCGCCACGATAGCGTGCGGGCTATGGCTGTCGTGCGCCCAGTCGTGGCCGGCCCGGTTGACCCAGACCGTTTGCAGGCCCGCATCCAGCGCGCCCACGACGTCCAGCGCCGCATCGTCACCCACATGCAGCACCTCCTGCGGCAGCACACCGGCAGCCTGGGCCGCGGCATGGAAGATGCGTGCGTCAGGCTTGCCCACGCCGAACTCCTGCGCGCTGAAGCCTGCATGGAAAAACTCGCCCAAGCCGATGCGCTGGACATCGGCATTGCCGTTGGACAGGGCCACCACCGGAAAGCGCTGGGCCAGCCAGGCCAATGCCGGGCGAGCATCGGCGTAAAGCTCCACGCGCATGCGCTCGGCGATGAAAACCTCGTAGGCCGGCTCCACCAGCGTGGTGTCCTCGTCGTGGCGTTGCAGGGCGCGGCGGATCAGCTCCTGGCGCAGGGTGCGCAGGTCGTGGCCGATCTCGGGCCGGCTGGCTTGTACCTCGCGGCGCAGGGCCAGGCGCTGTTCGGCATCGGCCAGCCAGACGGCTGTGTTCGGCGCATGCGGGCGCAACCAGTCCTGCAGGGCCAACTCGGCGCGGGCGATCACCGGCCAGATCGGCCACAGGGTGTCGTCGAGGTCCAGGGAAATGGCCTTGATCCGGGAAGCGTCGAGCGTGGAAGACATAGGTGGGCGAGAATACCGCATGGCTTTCAAAAAAGAACCCGCGCACACCCATGGCCAGGCGCCGACCACGGCCATCCTGCTGTGCAACCTGGGCACGCCCGACGCCCCCACCCCGGCCGCACTGCGCCCTTATCTGGCCGAGTTCCTGGGTGACCACCGCGTGGTGGAGATCCCCAGGCCGATCTGGTGGCTGATCCTGCACGGTTTCATCCTGCGCCTGCGCCCCGCCAAGTCGGCCGCCAAGTACGCCACGATCTGGACCCCCGAGGGCTCGCCGCTCAAGGTCTGGACCGAGAAGCAGGCGCAGCGCCTGCAGGCTTGGATGCAGCAGCAGGGTCAGCATGTCACCGTGCGCTACGCCATGCGCTACGGCAATCCGTCGATCGCCTCGCAACTCGATGCCCTCAAGGCCGAAGGGGTAACGCGCGTCCTGATCTTGCCCGCCTATCCGCAGTACTCGGGCACCACCACGGCCAGCGTGTTCGACGCCGTTTACCACTGGGCCGAGCGCGTGCGCGCCATCCCCGAACTGCGTTTCATCAACCACTACCACGACGACGCGGGCTACATCGCCGCCCTGGCTCAATGCGTCCGTGGGTACTGGCGGGAGCATGGCCAGCCGGACAAGCTGGTCCTGAGCTTCCACGGCGTGCCAGAGCGCACCCTGCATCTGGGCGACCCCTACCACTGCGAGTGCTACAAGACCGCGCGCCTGTTGGCGCAGGCGCTGGACCTGAGCAAGGAACAGTACCAGGTGACCTTTCAGTCGCGTTTCGGCAAGGCCAAGTGGCTGGAGCCCTACACCGAGCCCACGCTGATCCAGCTGGCGCAGACCGGCGTGAAGCGCGTGGACGTGGTCTGCCCGGGGTTCACCAGCGACTGCCTGGAAACGCTGGAGGAGATCGCGCAGGAAGCGCGCGAGGCTTTCCTGCACGCCGGTGGTCTAGCCTTCCACTACATCCCCTGCCTGAACGACAGTGCAGACTGGATCGACGCCATGGGCCAGTTGAGCGAGCGGCATCTGGCGGGCTGGTCGACCCGTCAGACGCCGGATGAAGCAGCGCTGGCTGCTTCGCGTGCCGCTGCGCTGGCGCTGGGCGCTAAGGATTAGCGACGCCGCCAGCCGCAGCCGGCCGGTGGGCTGGCATGCGGATCGTGAACACCGTGCCCTGACCGGGCTCACTCTGCACGGAGATGTGCCCCTTCAACTGGGAGGTCACCAGGCTGTAGACGATGTTCAGGCCCAGTCCGGTGCCCCCACGCCCGCGCCGGGTCGTGAAAAAGGGCTCGAAAACATGGCCGATGTGCTCGGCCGCAATTCCCTTGCCGTTGTCCTCGCATCGGATCTCGATTTCCCCATCGTCGCGTCGAGCCACCAGACGTATCACCCCTGCCTGGGTGGGCTCGAAGGCGTGAATGAGGGCGTTCAGCACCAGGTTGCTCACGATCTGTGACAGCGCCCCCGGCTGACAGGAGCAGACCAGGCCTGCTTGCGCCTCATTGAGGACCTGGACCGGACGTCGCTTGTATTCGGGTTGCAGGCTGCGCAGAATCTCGTCGAAGTACTTACGGACCTCCACCGGCCGCCAGTCGGCCCGGGACTGGTCCACTGCGATCTGCTTGAAGCTCTGGATCAGCTCGGCAGCGCGGCGGAGGTTCGAGGACAGGATGTCGTCCGCCTGGGCGGCATGGTCCATGAAGCGCTGCAGATCCGATCGCTTCATGGCGCCGTTTTCGAAAACATCGCGCAGTCTGCGCACCTCTTCGGACAGGCTGGACGAGGCCGTCACGGCGATGCCCAGCGGCGTGTTGATCTCGTGCGAAATGCCGGCCACCATGCTGCCGAGCGAGGCCATCTTTTCTGACTGCACCAATTGGTCGCGCGCCTCGCTCAGCGAACGGATGGTGTGCTGGAGCTCCTGGTTCGCCTGCACGAGATCGGCCGTTCTGCGCATGACCCGCTCCTCCAGCATCCTGTTTGCATCGCGCAGATTGCCTTCGGCCTCCGAGGTCCGGCGGACGGTATAGACGGAAATGAGTACGCCGGACAAGACGGTCAGGCCGCTGAGCACCAGCATCAGGTAGAACGAGCGCCGGTACTCGCTGCCGGCCGCCGCCGCGGCCGACTCGGTCACACTGCGCTGCTCGTCCAGGATGCGGTCATAAAAGGACAGCAGCTCGCCCTGGACACCCAGGGATTCCAGCTGCAAGATCCGGTTGGCGCGGTCATACTGCCCGCGCTGCAACAGGTCCATGATCTGCTGATGCAGCGCGCTGGAGCGCGCCACGATGCCCATCATCTCCTCGAACCGCTGCCGCTCCGCCATGCTGGTGCTGAGCTCCCGGAACGCGTCGCGGATCCTGACGAATTCTCCTGCGAGCCGAGCCGCCTGCTGCACGTCCTCATCAATGACGAAGGGATCGCGCGCGATGAGCATGTGGTAGATGAGCAGGGAGCGCTCCCGCGCGATGGATCGGAGGTTGGCAATGTGCGTGCTCTTGACATTGCTCACATTCACGATCTCGTCCATGCGTCCTTTGACCTGGTGCATGTTGCGCAGCCCCGTCGCAATGATCAGGACCAGAAACAGCAGCATCAAAGAGAAACCGACGCTGAGAACAAATCTGGAACTGCGTTTCACCCGATCCCCTGCTCGTTGAGACTGCCACGCCAACGTCAATTTAGCAGCCAAACTGCCGCGAACTCCAGTCCTGCGGCAAAGACAGGATGCACGGTAGGGTCGGGCGGCCGCCCTGCATGCCACCGGGGCGGCAGCGTTAGAGCTTGCGGGGATGGCGCAGCGAATCGTAGGCGGGGCGGGTCAGGCACTGGTGCAGCCAGGCACTGGTCATTGGAAACTGCGCCATCAGCTCACGGGCTGCACGCGCCCACAGCAGGACGCTGGCCACGCACAGGTCCGCTACCGTAAAGCGCCCGGCGGCCAGGTAGGCCTCGCCCCGCGCCATCTGCTGCGCGAGGTGCTGCTCCAGTACGCGCAGAGGCACCTTCAGGCGCTGTTCGGCGGCGTCCGCCAGTTCCGGCTTGCGCTCCTCAACTGGCATGACCAGGCGGTGCATGAGAACGGTGAGCGCATCTTTTTCCACCTCGGTCACGGTCCAGAAGCTCCAGCGCAGGGCCTCGGCATCCTCGCGCGGCGTGACCGGCGCCAGGTTGAGACCATCGCGTTTACCATGGACGCGCGCGATGTAGAGCGCGCAGGCCATGCTCTCCCAGACCGTCACATCGCCCTCGGGCCGGTGGTCGACGACCACCGGGAGGTGACCATTCGGGTTGAGCGCCAGGAAGTCCGGCGTGCGCGTGGTGCCGGCCTTGTAGTCGGTCTGCACGTGCTCGAACGTCAAGCCGAGTTCGGTCGCAGCCCAGAGCGGGCGGACCGCGCGCGATGCCTGGATGCCGTAGATCGTCAATGCCATGGTGTCAATCTCCTTTAATACTTCTGCATTCTGCCTATGCCTGGGCCTAACCCTGTCGCCAATTTGCCAGTGCTACAGTGGTAGCCGGATATGGATTCGCTGCGTATCGATAAGTGGCTTTGGGCTGCGCGCTTCTACAAGACGCGCTC
>CAUPQO010000108.1:0-10380 GCA_963513295.1 uncultured Hylemonella sp. | reverse complement strand
TGGCGGCCAAGGCCGGCCAGGTGGACACGGACAGGGTGGAGAAGGACCTGCGCCGCAAGGAAGGCATCATCAACAGCATGACCAAGCTGGAGCGCCGCAAGCCCGAACTCATCAAGGCCACGCGCAAGCGCCGCATCGCGGCCGGCGCGGGCGTGCAGGTTCAGGACGTGAATCGCCTGCTCAAGGAATTCGAGCAGATGCAGGAGATGATGAAGAAGATGAAGGGCGGCGGCATGATGAAGCTCATGAAACGCATGGGGGGCATGAAGGGCATGCCCAAGCCCTTCTAGGCTTTTGCCGTCACCACCTCACCGCGCAGGCTGTAGTGCAGCGCCTCGGTGATGCTCACGTCGAGCATCTGGCCGATCAGCCGTTGCGGTGCCTTGAAGTTCACCACGCGGTTGCATTCTGTGCGGCCCATCAGTTCCTCCGCGTCCCGTTTGGACGGCCCTTCCACCAGGATGCGCTGCACCGTGCCCAGGCGGCTGGCGCTGATGCGCTTGAGATTGGCCTCGATCGCTGCTTGCAGCAGTTGCAGGCGCTTGAGCTTGACCTCGTGCGGCGTATCGTCGTGCAGGTTGGCCGCCGGCGTACCCGGGCGCGGGCTGAAGATGAAGCTGAAGGAGTTGTCGAAGCCCACGTCCTCGATCAGTTTCATCATCCGGCTGAAATCGTCGTCGGTCTCACCCGGAAAACCGACGATGAAGTCGCTGCTGATGGACATGTCGGGGCGGATGGCGCGCAGCTTGCGCACCGTGCTCTTGTATTCCATCGCCGTGTAGCCGCGCTTCATGGCCATCAGGATGCGGTCGCTGCCGTGCTGCACCGGCAGGTGCAGGTGGCTGACCAGTTTGGGCAGTTTCTCGTACGCGGCGATCAGTGAGGGTGTGAACTCGTTGGGATGGCTGGTGGTGTAGCGGATGCGTTCGATGCCGGGAATCTCGGCCACGTATTCGAGCAGGGTGGCGAAGTCAGCGGTTTCCCCGGATGCCCCCATGGGCGCGCGCCAGGCGTTCACGTTCTGCCCCAGCAGGTTGACTTCCCGCACGCCCTGGTCGGCCAGGCCGGCGATTTCCACCAACACGTCCTCGAAGGGGCGGCTCACTTCCTCGCCGCGGGTGTAGGGCACCACGCAGTAGCTGCAGTACTTGGAGCAGCCCTCCATGATGCTGACAAAGGCGGTGGCGCCCTCCACCTTGGCCGGAGGCAGGTGGTCGAATTTCTCGATCTCGGGGAAGCTGATGTCCACCTGCGGGCGGTTCTGCGTTTCACGTGCATTCAGCAACTCGGGCAGGCGGTGCAGGGTCTGGGGGCCGAAGACCACGTCCACATAGGGCGCGCGGCGGATGATCTCGGCACCTTCCTGGCTGGCCACGCAGCCGCCCACGCCGATCTTCACGACCTTCTTCTTCAGGTGCTGCACGCGGCCCAGGTCGGAAAACACCTTCTCCTGCGCCTTCTCGCGCACCGAGCAGGTGTTGAAAAGGATCAGGTCGGCCTCCTCCACGTCCTGCGTGGGTTCATAACCCTGGGCGGCGCCCAGCACGTCGGCCATCTTGTCCGAGTCGTACTCGTTCATCTGGCAGCCGAAGGTCTTGATGAAAACTTTCTTGCTCATGGAATTTCTCCTTGCCCCCGGTGCGACCGGGGGCGGCCGGGTCGCACCCGGCGGCGGTTCAGGGGATCGGCGCCGCTGCGGCTTCAGTTGGCCGGCGGGCTGCTGTAGGACGGCGGCAGGGGATCGACTGCGACTTCCTCAGCGCTGAGCACCCAGACCTCGAACACCAGCCCCAGCGGGTCGCGTGTGTAGCGCACGGGCAGGTCTTCGCCTATGAAGGTGCCCGAGACCGTGATCAGGTTGTTGCGGTTGCGGATGCGCGCCCCCGGCGCCAGGCGGGCAGGCTGGCCATTGAGCAGCACCTCGGGCGGCATGGTGATGCGCAAGGTTCCGCGTTGGGCCTTGGCCGAGATGGGCGGGATGCGCTGGGGGAGGTGGGCCCCGGTCTGGGTTTGGGCCAGGACTTGGAGGGGGCCTGCCATGAGGCCCAGGCAAAAAATCAGGTGCCATGCAGAGAACTGCAGCAGCAAGGGGCGGAGACAGCGGTTCATGGTGTATATCCAGAGGCTGTGGATTCAGTGGGATTGAGGTCTGATTTCTTGCGAGACCAGGAGTTCATGCGTGAGCGGGATCATAGCGCCAACTTCTTTTTCACCAGTTCCAGGCGTCTTGCCATCTCGGGGCTCCCGAAGCCCGTGCGCTGGATACTTTCCAGCCGCTTGATCGAGGTGGTCCCGCGATAGAAAGATGAGTAAGCGTCATTTCGCTCAAGTTCTTCCAGGGCAGAACCCATAAACCAGTCTGCGATCGAATTTTCAGGATCGACGGTTTCAAAGTAACTGCTGACGGCCAGGAAGGGCTCGGAAAGATCAACCTGTCGTCTGGTCTGCACCTCCTTCATCAAGGCATCCAGAGCCTGGAGCGCAATCTTGCGGGCACCGAACGCTCGTCCGACGCGTGCCAGTGTCATGAGGCGGGATGGGGTGGGTTGTTCCCTGCAGAGGTCGACCTGAAGTCCCGTGCTAAGCCTGAGTGCGTTGAAGCGGTCAGGCGCCTCATATCTGTCGTCGGCAGCGACGGCATGCAGTGCCAGCACGACCGCGACCAGTTGGGATTGTTGTGTGCGTGCTGCGCGTTGCCAATGTTGTTGCAGTTGCGCGCCGTAGGGAAATCGGGTCAGCGTCTGCTCCCACCCATGGCTCGGAAAAGCCTGGAGGCGGCTCAGCAGGTCCGAGGCCGATTCGCTGTGCTGCAGGTGTTCGGGCAGTACAAGTTTCCCGTTGGAAGCTAGCGTTCTGGCGCGGTCGGGTTTGCAGCAGAAGAGGTTCAGCAGATAGTCGTCAATCAGTCCGTGGGGGTCGAACGGTGTCAGCAGATCAAGGCCGGGCACCAGGCGGTATGCGTCGTAACCAATGGCCTGGAAGGCCTGGACAAGCTGAAGGTTGACAGAACTCTTGGCCTTGATTTCAAACTGAATCAGGGGCGATTGCGATCGAAAGAAGTTCTTCCCACCCCGGATGATGGCCTCTTCTTCACCTTCGGCATCAATTTTGACAAAGTCCACATCGCTCCAACCATGTTCGCCCATGGCGGCATCGAGCGTCGTCAGTTCTACGGTTTCAAACGCGCCGGTCGTCTGGTCCTCCCGTATGAGTTCATTGAGTTCGGCATTGACGTTGAGGGACAGCCTGGCAGTTCCTTCATGGTCGGAAAGCGCGCGTTGATCCAGGCAGATGTGCCCCCATTGGTTGGCGGCTATGCTTTCCGCCAGAAACGCGGCTGTCGATGATGCCGGTTCAAACGACCAGACTCTTCCTTCAGGGCCGACGGCTTTCGCAATGGTCAGAGTGAACAGGCCATAGTTCGCCCCGATGTCGATCGCTTTTTGTCCTGCTTGCAGCAGTCGGCGTACAAATTTGATCTCATCCTCGAACCAGTCACCCTGCTCCTGGATCACATAGGTGGTGATCAGGTTGAGGTCGTCGGGAACGACAAGGGCAATGTCTCCGGCAAACCGGAGGGTGGTCTTGGTGTGCATCGGTGGGTTCAAGTTGCAGGTTGTTTCGTTGACGATTCGACGTCGATATGTGCAGCCGCGAGACCGTTGATGTGTCGCTGGTGCATTGTGTCGAACAGCGATTCGATATCACGCGTGAGTTGTCGGGTGTTGAACAGATCGCACTCTGTTCGCTGTTCGGCCAGATGCTGTCTCATCGAGCGAAGTCTCGCTGGGTTGTTGGCCAGTGCCAGAGCCAGCGCTTCATAGGCTTCGGGGCTGTCTGTCACCAGTTCGGGCAGACCCGCGGCATGCAGGAGGCTGGCAGCGACCCGGCTGGCGAAACACTGACCGGCACGGGTCAGCACCGGCACGCCGGCCCAGAGGGCGTCGCAGGCGGTGGTGTGGGCGTTGTAGGGCAGGGTGTCGAGGAAAAGGTCGGCCAGGCGGTAGCGTGCCAGGTGGTCGGCCATGGCATCCACGCGCCGCGCGAAGACCAGCCGGGCCGGGTCCACCGCGCGCGCTATTGCCTCGCGTCGAAGATTGTTTTTCATCAGCTCGGGGCCGTCGGTCAACCAGAGGACAGCTCCGTCTACTTGCCTGAGCAGCCGCATCCAGAGGTCAAAGACCTCGGGGCTGATCTTGTGGTGGTTGTTGAAGCAGCAGAAGACGAAGCCGGCTTCGGGCAGGCCGAATTCACTGCGCGTGGGACAGCGTTCGGAGATGGCCTGCTGGCTGTCGTGGGGCATGAGGCAGTGCGGCAGTCGGGCGAGTTTTTCGCTGTACCAGACTTCGCTGCCGGCCGGACAGACCACAGCGTCCGTGATCAGGTAGTCCATGTACTCGGCGCCCATGGTGCCGGGGTAGCCCAGGTAATTCGCCTGAACAGGGGCGACCCGATGGGCGAAGACGTTGTTCCGGTTGCCTGCCGTGTAGCCCCCGAGATTGATCGCGATGTCCAGTTGCTCCGCGCGCGCGCGCGATGTCAGTTCGGGGTCGCTCAGCTGACTGGCGTCGATGAACTGGTCAAAGGCCTTGGCGATGCGCTGGCCGAGCGGGCTGCTCGCCCCCGGCTTCAGCGAAAAGCCCAGAACTTCGAAACGGGACCGGTCGTGGCGTTCCAGGAGCTCGACCAGGAGCTGCCCGACCGGGTGATCCCGGAAGTCGGCCGAGAAATAGCCGATCCGGATGCGTGCGCCAGCTTGAGGGTCATGGGGACTAAATCCAAGCTGGGCGGGGTGCTCGCGCTGGGAAAAACGCTCGGCGGCCGCACGCTGAATCTGAGGGTCGTCGAGAAAGGCCGTCAGGCTCTGGGGGTCGGTCAGAGCCGTCCCTTGGTGGACCCTTTCGGCCAAAGTGCCCGTCTCGGCTTGCCAGTCAGTCCAATCGCATACGGAAGCCTGTGTCATCAACTTCCAGCTCAGAATGCACTCAAGCTCCGGCTCCTTGTCGTAGGCTGTGCGCAAGCAGGTCAGCGCTTCGTCAATCCGCTTCAGTTCCTTGAGGCTGAGTCCAAGCTGACTCCAGGCCCCGGCGTTCTCCGGTTCGAGTTCCAGCGCCTTGCGATAGGCGGTTTCGGCCAAGGCATGGTGGGATTGCAGCCCGTACATGGCGCCGAGGCCTATCCATGTGTCTGCGGACCGTGGATTCAGTGCGATCGCGTTCTTGAAAGCGGTTTCTGCATCTTTGAGTCTGCGTTGAGAGACCAAGGTCAAGCCCAATGCCTCCCAGGCCTCAGGGATTTTGTCCGTCAATTCCAGCGCTTTGCAGGCCGCAGTCTCTGCTTCATTCAATCGGTGTTGCCGCAGCAGGGCGGCTGAAAGGTTGACCCAGGCCTGCGGCTGGCCCGGGGCGAGTTCAATGGCTTTGCGTGCGGCCTGTTCGGCCTGTGGGTACTGTTTCAGGTCGAGATGGACCCCGGCCAGGTTGACATGGAGCAGGGGCTCCTTGGGGGCCAAGGCGATGGCCTGGGTCACATGCTCCAGTGCCTTGGCCGGCAATTTGCGCTTGCGATAGAGCTTGCCGAGGTTCGAGTGCGCGTAGGCATAACGCGGGGCCAGCTTGACGGCCTGGTGCAGGCAGGTCTCCGCTGATTCGAGGGCGCCAAGTTCCAGCAGGTGCAGCCCGATGCTGTTTTGTCCTTCTGCGGAATCCAGGCAGCGCAGCCGCGCCTGCTCCAGCGCAGCGATGGCGGCAGGTTTTTGCCCTAGCCGAGCCTGGGCGATGCCCAGATTGAACCAGGCTTCGGCCATGCCCGGGTTCAGGGCCAGCGCCAGCTGGCTGTATTCGACCGCCTTGGCAGGCTGTCCTTGCTGATTGGCGGTGTGGGCCGCGTTGACGTACTGGGCGAGAAGCTGAAATTGCATGAATGGGGGGCGCGTAGCTGGTCGTTTGTTCGTCTAGAGCCGCATCGAAGCGGTCGGACAGGTCAGGGATGGGCGATGCCCCGAATGTTGCAGTACATGGTGACGCGGGACCGGGGCGGGATGGGCAATGTCCCGCGTCAAGTGCCCATGCCGTCAATCATTCGGCTGTAAGTTGATGCCCAGATATCAGACATGGATGTGCCGGCGTAGTCTTTGAGGCAAGGCGTTCCTAATGTGTAATGAACGAGGGAGGCTTGCGCATTGTCTTCGTACTCGATGGCCAACCAGTTCCACTTCTTGGGCAGAGCCCCGACCTGCTCATCACCCAGCCAACTGAATCGGTGCAGAAAGGTGCCTGTCTGTTTCTGGATGAACTCGGGCGTCAGGACGCGGTGCGCAGGGTGGGCACAATTCCAGAGAATCACACTCGACCAGTTCTTGCGTGGGTAGTTCTCGTTCTTGTTGCCCAGGTACTTGGTGTGGGCCTTGGTCTGGTAATCGTGCTGGACGACCTGGACCGCCTTGGATTCATCGCGCAGACTCCAAAGCTCTTTGATGTCGGTCTGACAGATCATGTCGCCATCGGCAAAGATGGCCCAGCCGTCAAAGTTGTTGAGGTACGGTGTCAGGAAGCGTGAATAGATGAAGCGGTTGCTGCCATCGGTGTGGGTTTCCTTGTAGCCGGCCAAGGTATTTTCGGCCAGGGGAATGAACTGGACAGGAAGAGTAGCCTTCTCGAGCACGCTTTGGCAGAAGGTGTGATAGGCGACGGCTTCGCGCTGATCGAAGCCGACGACAAGTGTGATCTTCTCAAGTTCCATATATTTCCAGCAGGTGTTGCCGAACGGATTGCAGCGGCTCTTCCCAGCTATTGGGCTGGACTTGGCTGAAAAGGGTCGCGCTAGGATACCAAGGATTGCGCCCATTGCGTTCGGTCCAATACCAGAACCTGCTTCTCCCGTTGGGCACCATGAGCAGCGTGTGCTTGCCCAGTGCGCCGGCGAGATGTGCGGTGCTGTTGCTGATGGTCAGGACAATGTCGCAGGCTTCGATCAACGCGGCCAAGCCATCGAGATCGTTGAAGTTGTCGATTTCGGCGACGTTCAACACCTCCGCTCCATGTGTTCGTTTCACGAAGAAACGCTCTTGGGACGTGTCTCCATACTGCAGGTTGACAAACTTCAATGGCAGATCGGCCAGGGGGGCTAGCATGGCATCCAAGCCCAGGGTTTTTCCCGGCCCATATTTCTTGCGGTTGCTGCTCCACGATACGCCGCAGACGAGTTGCCCTGGCTCGGCAAGCCGGGTGCGTAATTCAGCGCTGCGTCCCGGATCGGCTGACAAAAAGGGGGTGCGAGCCTTCGCGAAGTCCTGGCTGGAGTGGCGGAAATATCGCGGCAGAGAGCCCAGTGGCAGATGCTCGGTGAAGGGCAGTGCATCGCTGATGTTGTCCAGATCTAGCAATTCAAACTCGGGCATCGAGCGTGCAAACAGCGGGTGCAGACGCGGGTCCACGGCAAGCAGCTTGCGCTGGGGGAAATTGGCCAGGTCGGGAAGGATGCTGGCGTAGAGAATTTGATCCCCGATGCCCTGCTCGCCCCATAGCAGCAATGGCTGTGCACTGCGCTGACCCGTCCAGAGCGGTTTGCTACTCTGTAACTTCGGCGGTTCAGAGATTTGCCAACGAGATTCGTAAGCTTCCCAGTCGACGGGATGCCCCTGTAGCGTGGTGAGCAATTTGCTCAGACTCCAGCGCGTCTGCATGTTATCCGGCTGGTATTCGATGGCCTTCTGAAAGCAGGCCAATGCCTCTTGGTCCTCGCCCAGGGCCACCCACGCCACTCCTTGGTTGGCCCAAGCCTGAGAATGATGCGGGTGGATGGAGATCGCGTGGCGGTAACTGTCGATGGCCTCTTCATGCCTTTGCAGTTCATCGAGCGCTGCGCCGCGATTGTTCCAGGCGTCGGCGTTATTGCTGTCGATCGTGATCGCCTTGTCGAAGTGCTGCAACGCCTGTTGGTGCTCCTCATCGGCATTTGCGATCAGACCGAGGTTGACCCATGCGTCGGCTGCCCCAGGATCAAGCTCGAGTGCGCGCTGGACTAATGCTCTGGCCGCACCAATTTTCTTTTGCTGGATCAAGCAGGCTGAAAGGTTGATAAGCGTCGACTGGCGTTCCGGCAGCAAAGCCAGCGATTGTTGAAATTCAGATTCAGCCTGGGGGAGGTCCCCCTGCTTCAGAAGTCCCAAGCCTGTCAGGAAATGGGTCTTGGCGCGTTCAAATGGGTCCATGAAGAACAAATCTGCCGAAGTTATTCTCGACCTCGGTGTCACGTAAGACCGACGTCTCTTGTCGGGCGTGTGTTTCCCCACCGGGCCTGAACAGATTAATCATAAGATAGATCCTTATGGCCGGCTGCTAGATAGATTGGCGCAGGCAGATCTCCGCCGACTCCAGTGCGCCCAGTTCGAGCAGGTGCAGCCCGATGCTGTTTTGCCCTTCTGCGGAATCCAGGCAGCGCAGCCGCGCCTGTTCCAGCGACGCGATGGCGGCAGGTTTCTGCCCTAGCCGGGGCTGGGCCATTCCCAGGTTGAACCAGGCTTCGGGCATGCCCGGGTTTAGCGCCAGCTGGCTGTATTCGACCGCCTTGGCAGGCTGTCCTTGCTGGTTGGCGGTGTGGGCCGCGTTGACGTACTGGGCGAGGAGAGGGTGCGACATGGGTGTGTGCGGGTCAGCGGCAGGAGAGGGCCGCATTAGTTGCGGCGCTGCTACTGCGACAAAGGCATATTAAGGCCTTATTTTGCTGGACAGCATTGCAGGCCCGCAGGGTGCTGGTGATGAATGTTCGGTGGGCATTGAAGGCATGTGGCCGTACCCGGAATGAAAAACCCCCTGCAGGCAGGCCTGCAAGGGGTTGGTATCTGGTGGTGATAGGTGGATTTGAACCACCGACATCAGCATTATGAATGCTGCGCTCTAACCAACTGAGCTATATCACCAACGGGGCAAATTATACCGTTTTTTGCCGCCTCAGCAATTCCGGAAAGCGGGTTTGCGCTTGTTGACAAAGGCGTCCATGCCCTCTTTCTGGTCCGCCGTCGCAAACAGGGCGTGGAAGAGGCGACGCTCGAACATCACGCCGTCGCTCAAGCTGCCTTCGAAGGCCCGGTTCACGGCTTCCTTGGCGGCCATCACGGCCACCTGGGAGTAGTCGCTGATCATCAGGGCGGCGCCCAGGGCCTCCTCCATCAGCTTGTCCACTGCCACCACGCGGCTGACCAGGCCGGCGCGCTCGGCTTCCGTCGCGTCCATCATTCGGCCGGTCAGGGTCATGTCCATGGCCTTGGCCTTGCCCACGGCGCGCGGCAGGCGCTGGGTGCCGCCGGCGCCGGGGATGACACCGAGCTTGATCTCGGGCTGGCCGAAGCGGGCGTTGTCGGCGGCGATGATGAAGTCGCACATCATGGCCATCTCGCAGCCGCCGCCCAGGGCGAAGCCGCTGACGGCGGCAATCACCGGCTTGCGGATGCTGCGCAGGGTTTCCCAGTTGCGCGTGATGTAGTCGCCCTTGTAGACGTCGGCAAAGCTGTAGCCGGCCATGGCGCCGATGTCGGCGCCAGCGGCAAAAGCCTTTTCGCTGCCTGTAATGATCATGCAAGCGATGGCCGCGTCGGCGTCAAACGCCTTGAGCGCCGCACCCAGCTCGTCCATCAACTGGTCGTTCAGGGCATTGAGCTGCTTGGGGCGGTTCAGGGTGATGATGCCGACCTTGCCGGCCTCGGTGCGCACCTGGATCAGTTCATAAGTCATGGGGTCTCCAATTCAGTGGTGCTCAGGCTTGCAGGAACATGCGGTAGGCCGGGTTGCGGGTTTCCTCCACATAGGCATAACCCAGTGTGGACAGGAATTTGGCGAAGGCTTTGTCGTCGGTCTGGGGCACCTGGAGGCCCACCAGGATGCGGCCGTAGTCGGCGCCCTGGTTGCGGTAGTGGAACAGGCTGATGTTCCAGTTGGGCCGCATCAGGTTCAGGAACTTCATCAGCGCGCCCGGTCGCTCGGGGAAGACGAAGCGCAGTAGGCGCTCGTCTTTCGCCAGCGCAGAATGGACACCCACCATGTGGCGGATGTGCTCCTGTGCCAGGTCGTCGTGCGTCAGGTCCAGCGTGGCGAAGCCGTGGCGTTTGAAGTTGGTCGCGATCTTGCCGCTCTCGCCCTTGGCCGAAGTGGTCAGGCCGACGAACACATGGGCTTGCCGGTCGTCGCTGATGCGGTAGTTGAACTCGGTCACGTTGCGCGGCCCGCCGGGCAGGGTGCCGATCAGCTCGCAGAAGCGGCGGAAGCTGCCGCGCTCCTCGGGGATGGTCACGGCGAACAGCGCCTCGCGCTCCTCGCCCACCTCGGCGCGCTCTGCCACGAAGCGCAGGCGGTCGAAGTTCATATTGGCGCCGCAGAGGATGGC
>CAUPQO010000107.1:0-10380 GCA_963513295.1 uncultured Hylemonella sp. | reverse complement strand
CTGCGGCGCCGCAAAGCCCTCCGGGGGCGCGTAGGGATGGTGGATCAGGCCGGTGCGTTTGTCGCTCATGCACAGAGCTTAACGCGAACCAAAACGAACGAGCGTGAGCGCGGTATTCAGCCCAGGGCACCCGCGGAGCCGGCTTTGCCGGGCCGCTGGGTGCGCCCCCTGCAAGGGGGGTGGCGTAGCGACACGAAGTGCGCGCAGCCTGGGGGTGAGCCTAAATCACACCTTCCACTTCGCCAGCACATCGGCAATGTGCATGCGGTCGTAGACCTCGAAGGGCTGGTGGATCCAGGGATTGGTGGGCAGGTAATCCACCGAGTAATCAGGCTGGAAGGACGACACGCCCTTGGTCCAGATCACGGCCGTGCGCAGATCGGTGATCGGAGGGTAGTTGTCGCGCAGCATGCGCACCACGGACTGCAGGGTGTGGCCGGAATCGGCCAGGTCATCCACCAGCAGCACGCGGCCTGCGATCTCCCCCTGGGGCGTGGTGATGTACTTGGCGATGTCCAGGTGGCCCTGCTCGGTGCCGGCGTTGGCACGGTAGGAGCTAGTGGACATGATGGCCAGGGGTTTCTCGAAGATGCGCGAGAGGATGTCGCCGGGGCGCATGCCGCCGCGCGCCAGGCACAGGATGGTGTCGAACTCCCAGCCCGACTGGTGGATCTTGATGGCCAGCTTCTCGACCAGGTTGTGGTACTCGCCGTAGCTCACGTACAGGTGCTTACCATCTTCAGTCAACATCCGGTTGCTCCTCTTGATTTGTCAGGGGTTTGAAACTTGTGAAGAAATCGTAGCGAGCGGCCCGAGCGCAAGGCGGACGGAGCGCAGCCACCGGAACGTACTTGAGGTACGTGAGGATGGCGAGCACCGCCCAACGCGGCGATCGGGTTGCGCAGTAGATTTATTCACAAGTTTTATGCGACGTAGGGGTGGCGCATCATGATCGTGTGATCACGGTCCGGGCTGGTCGAGATGATGTGGATGGGCACACCGGTGACCTGCTCGATGCGCTGCAGGTACAGGCGCGCATTGATGGGCAGCTTGTCGTACTGGGTCACGCCCACCGTGCTCTCGGTCCAGCCGGGCAGGGTTTCGTAGATGGGCTTGCAGCGCGCGATCTCCTCGGCGCCCATGGGCAGGATGTCGGTGATCTCGCCGTCCAGCTCGTAGCCGGTGCACAGCAGCAGCTCCTTGAGACCGTCGAGCACGTCCAGCTTGGTCAGGCACATGCCGGTCAGGCCGTTGACCTGGGCCGAGCGCTTGAGCAGCGCGGCGTCGAACCAGCCGCAGCGGCGCGAGCGACCAGTGGTCACGCCCTTTTCGGCGCCCACGGTGCTCATGTGGTAACCCGGGGTGCCGGGGGTTTCCCAGTCCAGCTCGGTCGGGAAAGGGCCGCCGCCCACACGGGTGCAGTAGGCCTTGGTGATGCCCAGGATGTAGTGCAGCAGGCCCGGGCCCACGCCGGCGCCGGCGGCGGCATTGCCGGCCACGCAGTTGCTGGAGGTGACGTAGGGGTAGGTGCCGTGGTCCACGTCCAGCAGCGTGCCCTGCGCGCCTTCGAACAGCAGGTTGGCGCCGTTGCGGTTGGCGTCATTGAGCTCGCGCGAGACGTCGGCCATCATGGGCTTGAGCAGTTCGGCGTGGCGCATGGCCTCGGCATACACCGGCTCGAACTGCACTTCGCCGTCCTTCATGTAGGGCTTGAGCGCATCACCGAAGGTGAACTTCTTCGAACCCAGGAAGGTGCCCAGCACATGGTTGTGCAGGGCCAGCAATTCCTTGAGCTTGGCAGCGAAACGCTCGGGGTATTTCAGGTCCTGCACACGCAGGGCGCGGCGGGCGATCTTGTCCTCGTAGGCCGGGCCGATGCCGCGGCCGGTGGTGCCGATCTTCTCGGAGCCGCCCTGCTCGCGCGCGGCTTCACGGGCCACGTCCAGCGCCACGTGGAAAGGCAGGATCAGGGGGCAGGCCTCGCTGATGCGCAGGCGTGAGCGCACCTCGACCCCAGCCTTCTCCAGGCCTTCGATTTCCTCGAACAGCTTGGCGGCCGACAGCACCACGCCATTGCCGATGTAGCACTTGACGCCGGCGCGCATGATGCCGCTGGGGATCAGGTGCAAGGCGGTCTTGACGCCGTTGATGACCAGGGTGTGGCCGGCATTGTGGCCCCCCTGGAAACGCACCACGCCCTGGGAGAACTCGGTGAGCCAGTCGACCAGCTTGCCCTTGCCTTCGTCACCCCACTGGGTGCCCACGACGACGACGTTACGACCTTTGGTTGTATTCATTTCAGATGTACTCGAAGAAGCGCTTGAATGGATGAAGGCGCTCAGATGGCGCTGACGACCCAGCGACCTGCCACATCGGTCAGCTCGCGGTCGCAATGGAATTCGTCGATCTCGCTCTCGTGGCCCGGCAGCACGCAGACCACGGTTTCGCCCTCTTTGCGCAGGCGGGCGATGGCCGCGCGCAGGGAGGCCGATTCGCTCCAGGGGGCCCGGATGGCCGCCCGCAGCGCGCGCGCCGGCACGGCCCCTACCAGGGTCTTGAGGTCCAGGCTGAAGCCCACGGCCGGGCGCTTGCGCCCGAACACGGCCCCCACCTCGTCATAACGGCCGCCTCGCAGCAGCGCATCGCTGACACCTTCGGCATACACGGCGAAGCGCATGCCGCTGTAGTAGGCGTAACCACGCAGATCGGCCAGGTCGAAGCCCAGGGGCGTGCCCTCCAGCTGGCTGGCCAGCCACTTCAGGCCGTCCAGCGCCTGGTGTATCGCGGGCAGCGCCGGCAGGACCTTGCGGGCCTCATCCAGCACGGTGGCGTCACCGTAGAGGCGCGGCAGGGCCAGCAGGCCCTGGCGGGAGGCGGCAGGGAAATCGCGCGTGAGTTCCGCCAGGCCCGGCACGTCCTTGGCCGCCAGCGCGGTCTGTACCTGGGCCAGCGTCTCGGTGTCGGCCTGCACACCGGCCATCAAGGCACTGACGATGCGCACGTCGGCCAGGTCCACGGTGTAGCTCGGCAAACGGGTTGCCTTGAGGCAGTCCAGCGCCAGTTGCAGCGCTTCGAGGTCGGCCTCGGGGCCGGCATGGCCGTAGATTTCGGCACCGAACTGCAGCGGCTCGCGCGTGGCGTGCGGGCTGGCCGGACGCGTGTGCACCACTGGGCCGCAGTAGCACAGGCGGGCCACGCCGCGGCGGTTCAGCAGGTGCGCGTCGATGCGGGCGACCTGGGGGGTGGTGTCGGCGCGCAGGCCCATGGAACGGCCCGAGAGCTGGTCGACCAGCTTGAAGGTCTGCAGGTTGAGCGCCTGGCCGGTGCCGGTCAGCAGCGACTCGAGATGCTCGAGCAGCGGCGGCATGACCAGCTCATAGCCATAACAACGCGCCATGTCGAGCAGGTCGCGGCGCAGTTCCTCGATGTGGCGGGCCTCGGAGGGCAGGACATCGGCAATGTGATCCGGCAGGAGCCAGGCGGACATGGGAAAGGGGGAGCTGTTAAAAACGTGATTTTACCGGGTTGAACCGGCGCCCCGGCAGCGCCCCAGCCTGAATATCTCAGGACTGGAGCCACCAGAGCCAGACCAGCCCTGCCAGGATGCTGCACAGACCGAAAAACCGGATCTGGCCGTCGCCCAGCTGCAGGATCTGGGCGAACATGCGACGCCAGCCCCCCGGGGAGAGAAAAGGGAACAGGCCCTCGATCACCAGGACGAGGGCCATGGCCAGCCAGAAGGCGTCGCTGTCCACGCCTTCTTATTTCTTGGGCGCCACGCCCTGGCCGCGGAAGACCTTGAAGAACTCCGAGCTGCTGGGGTCGAGCACCATCACGTCGCTCTTGCTGGCAAAACTGGCCTTGTAGGCCTCCAGGCTGCGGTAGAACTGGGCAAATTGCGGGTCGCGGCCGAAGGCCTCGGCATAGATGCGCGCGGCCTCGGCGTCGCCCTGGCCCTTGACCTTCTGCGCGTCACGGTAGGCATTGGCCACCGTCACCTGGCGCTGGCGATCGGCGTCGGCACGGATCTTCTCGCCCTCGGCCGCACCGGTGGAGCGCAGCTCGTTGGCCACGCGGGTGCGTTCGGCCTGCATGCGGCGGTAGACCGATTCGGTGATGGCTTCCACATAGTCCACGCGGGTGATGCGCACGTCCACCACGTCGATGCCCCAGGGCTTCTCGCCGCGCACAGCCTTGAGCACTTCGTCCTTGACGTCGGACATCAGGGCCTCGCGCTTGAGCGAAAGCAGCTCCTTGACGGTGCGCTTGTTGATCTCTTCCTGGAAGGCATTGCGCACCACGCGGTTGAGCTGGCTGGCGCCGGCGGCCTCGTTGAGGCCCACGTTGCGGATGTACTCGGTGGGTTCGCTGATGCGCCAACGCACATACCAGTCGATCACCACACGCTGCTTCTCGGCGGTGAGCATGGGCTCGGTGTCGCTGCTGTCCAGCGTGAGCAGGCGCTTGTCGATGTAGCTCACGTTCTGGAAAGGCGGCGGCAGCTTGACGTTGAGGCCGGGCTCGGTAATGACTTCCTTGATCTGGCCCAGGGCATAGACCACGCCGAACTGGCGCTGGTCGACCACGAACAGCATGGAACTGGCCAGTGCCAGCAGCACCAGCAGGGAGGAAAGGATGAATCCGATACGGTTCATGGGGGTCTCCTTATCGGGTTTCGCGTTCACGCGAACGCAGGTTCTCGCGCGAGCGCGCATCGGCAGCGGCGGCGGACGACGGGGGCGTCGGCGTTGCAGGGCCGGGCGCTGCGCCCTGCATGAGCGGCGCGGCCGTCGCGTCGCCACTGAGCTGCATGATCTTGTCCAGCGGCAGGTACAGCAGGTTGGAGCCCTGCTTCGAATCGACCAGCACCTTGGTCACGTTGCCGTAGATCTGCTGCATGGACTCCAGGTAGAGGCGGTCGCGTGTGACCTGCGGCGCTTTCTGGTACTCGGTCAGCACCGAGCGGAAGCGCTGTCCGTCACCCTGAGCCTCGGCCACGATGCGCGACTTGTAGCCTTCGGCCTCTTCCTTCAGGCGCGAGGCGGTACCGATGGCACGCGGCACCACGTCGTTGGCATAGGCCTGGGCCTCGTTCTTCAGGCGCTCGCGCTCCTGGCCGGCCTTGAGCACGTCGTCGAAGGCGGCCTGCACCTGCTCGGGCGGACGCACACCGCCCTGCTGCAGGTTGATGCCCACCACCTCGATGCCGACCTTGTAGCGGTCCAGGATGTCCTGCATGAGCTTGCGCACGCGCGGGGCGATCTGGTCGCGCTCCTCGGACAGGGCCGAGTCCATCTTCATCTTGCCCACCACCTCACGCACCGCCGTTTCGGCGGCCTGCACCACGGCATCGGCCGGGTTGCGGCTTTCGAACAGGTAGGCGCGCGCGTCGTTCAGGCGGTACTGCACGGCGAACTTGATCTCGACGATGTTCTCGTCCTCGGTCAGCATGGCCGACTCGCGCAGGCCGGTGGCCTTGATCACCACGTCGCGGCCGACGTCGACCGAGCGGATCTGCGTCACGAAGACCAGCTCATGGCGCTGGATGGGGTACGGCAGGCGCCAGTTGAAACCGGCGCCCACGGTGGACTTGTACTTGCCGAACTGGGTGATGACGGCCTGCTGGCCTTCCTGCACGATGAAAAAACCCGTGCCCAGCCAGATCAGGACCACGATGGCCAGGATCAGGCCGATGCCGAAACCCGCACTCTTCATGTCAGGCGGCGTACCGCCATTGCCACCCTGGCCGCCACGCCCGCCGCCGAACAGGCCGGAGAGCTTGCGGTTGAAGTCACGCCAGAGTTCATCCAGATCGGGCGGCCCCTGGGTGTTGCCGGGACGGGCGCCGCGGCCAGGGCCCTGCGGGGGCGGCACGTCGTTGTCAGGGCGGCCCGGTTCGGGCCTGCCCTCGGACGGCTTGTCATCGCCCCGGCCCCAGCGCGGGTCGTTCAGGTTGAACATGCCGCGCAGGCGGCCAGGCCAGCTCAGCGGACTGGCCCAGCGGAAGGCTCTTGCATGGAGTTTCATTCTTGGCTTCTCTCAGTAATCTCGGCTCAGGGCCTCGGACGCATGCATTGTGCCCAATCAGAATGGACTTGCGTGATTGTCCGGGAAATCGGCGGCGATTTCGGTCGTTTCCGGGGCCGCGGCGGCACTGGCCATGACGCGCTGGGCCAACAGTTGGCGCAGCGCGGGCAGGCCCTCCCCGTCATGGGCGCTGACGAAGATGCGCGGCACGGCCTGGCCGTCCAGTTCGTAGCTGTCCTGCACCCGTGCGGGCCGGCGCTCCGGCCCCAGGGCGTCGAGCTTGTTGAAGACCAGCACCTGCGGGATGTGCTCGGCGCCGATCTCGGCCAGCACACGCTGCACCTCGGCGATCTGCTCGGGGAAATTCGGGTTGGCGGCGTCGACCACGTGCAACAGCAGGTCGGCGTCCACCGCCTCCTGCAGCGTGGCCTGGAAGGCGTCGATCAGGCCGTGCGGCAGGTCGCGGATGAACCCCACGGTGTCCGACAGGGAGACCGAGCGCCCCGCCTCGCCCAGATAGAGCTGGCGGGTGGTGGTGTCCAGCGTGGCAAACAGCTGGTCGGCCGCATAGGCACGCGCCTTGACCAGGGCATTGAACAGCGTGGACTTGCCGGCGTTGGTGTAGCCGACCAGGGAGATGTTGTAGGCGTCGCGGCGCTCGCGCTGGCGGCGCTGGGTCTGGCGCTGGCGCTTGACCTTGTGCAGGCGCTCCTTGGTACGCTTGATGGACTCGGCGATCATGCGGCGGTCCAGTTCGATCTGCTTCTCGCCCGTGCCGCCGCGCACACCTGCGCCGCCGGTCTGGCGTTCCAGGTGGGACCAGCGCCGCACCAGGCGGGTGCTCAGGTACTGCAGGCGGGCCAGCTCGACCTGCAGCTTGCCCTCGTGGCTGCGCGCGCGCTGGGCGAAGATTTCCAGGATCAGCAGGGTGCGGTCGTTGACCGGCAGCTCCAGCGTGCGCTCCAGGTTGCGCTGCTGGGCCGGGCTTAAGGCTTGGTCGAACAGGATTTCGCTGGCGCCGAGCTGCTGGGCCAGCAGCTTGATTTCCTCGGCCTTGCCGCTGCCGACAAACAGCGCCGCGTCGGGCGCCTTGCGCTTGCAGGTGATGCGGCCGACCGGGTGCAGGCCGGCGGTCTCGGCCAGCAGGCCGAGTTCTTCCAGTTCACCGTCGAAATGCGGCAGACCGAAGTCCACCCCGACCAGGATGGTCGATGCAGGGGTCTGATCTGACAAGGCGGTCAAGGAAGAGGCTGCCGGAAGGAGAACAATGTGGATCCACAGGCCCCGGGCCCGGCAAGCGCCCCCCGAAACATCAGGAAGCGCTGGGGGCTTCGCCCTCGCCGACCGCAAAATTCACGGCCCGGCCCGGCACGATGGTGGAGATGGCGTGCTTGTAGACCATCTGGGTCACGGTGTTGCGCAGCAGCACAACGTACTGATCGAAAGATTCGATCTGGCCCTGCAGCTTGATGCCGTTGACGAGATAGATGGACACCGGCACGTGCTCGCGACGCAGGGTATTGAGGAAGGGGTCTTGCAAAAGCTGACCTTTGTTGTTGCTCACGATATTCTCCGTGTTCAAGAGTAGTAAGGAAGTCGTCACGATACCACAGCAGGCTGGCTCATGCTTGACAAGCTGGGGGTATCCCCAGTATCGCGTCCGGGCTAATCCGTGTCCTTGTCGGCGTAAGGATTGGTCGAGGTCTTGAACTCGATGCGCATGGCCGTGCCCACCAGGTCGAACTCCTTGCGGAACCAGCCTTCGAGGAAACGCTTGTAGGAATCCGGCACGTGTTCCAGCGAGTTGCCGTGGATCACGATCACGGGCGGATTCATGCCACCCTGGTGCGCATAACGCATCTTGGGGCGGAACATGCCGGCGCGCTGGGGGCTCTGGAACTGCACGGCCTGCAGCAGCAGTCGGGTCAGCACGGGCGTGGACATCTTGCAGGCAGCGGCCTTGTAGGCCTGGGCGATGGAGGTCCACAGCGGGCCCAGGCCCTGGCGCTTCTTGGCCGAGATGAAGTGCATATTAGCGAACTTCAGGAAGGCCAGCCGCGTCTCGATCGAGCGCTGCAGTTGCTGGCGCTGGTACTCATCCACCGCGTCCCATTTGTTGATGGCCAGCACCACGGCGCGGCCACTCTCCAGGATGTACCCGGCGATGTGGGCGTCCTGGTCGGTCACGCCCTGGGTGGCGTCGAGCAGCAGCAGCACGACGTTGGCCGACTCGATGGCCAGCAGGGTCTTGACCACGGAGAACTTCTCGATGGCCTCGAACACCTTGCCCTTGCGGCGCAGGCCGGCCGTGTCGATCAGCTCGAATTTCTGGCCATTGCGCTCGAAGGGCACGCTGATGGCATCCCGCGTGGTGCCCGGCAGGTCGAAAGCCACCAGGCGCTCCTCGCCCAGCCAGGTGTTGATCAGGGTCGACTTGCCCACATTGGGGCGGCCGGCCACGGCCAGCTTGATGACACCGGGCGTTTCTTCTTCCTCGGTGTCGTCCTCGTCCGGCAGGTGCAGCGGCTCCAGCGCCAGCTCGACCAGCGAGCGTATGCCCTGCCCGTGCGCGGCCGACACCGGGTACACCTCGCCCAGGCCCAGTTCGTAGAACTCGGCCAGCCGGGTGCCGTCGGTCATGCCTTCGGCCTTGTTGGCCACCAGCACGCAAGGCTTGCCCAGGCGACGCAGGTAATAGGCAATGTCATGGTCCTGCGCCGACAGGCCGCCGCGCGCATCGACCACGAAGATGACCACATCGGCCTCGGCCACGGCCTGGCGCGTCTGCTTGGCCATCTCCTTGTAGATGCCGTCCTCGGCCGTGGGCTCGAAGCCGCCGGTGTCGATGACGATGTACTCGTGCTTGCCCTGCTTGCCCTTGCCGTAGTGGCGGTCGCGCGTGAGGCCGGCGTAGTCGGCCACGATGGCGTCGCGCGTTTTGGTCAGCCGGTTGAACAGCGTGGACTTGCCGACATTGGGGCGGCCCACCAGGGCCAGGACGGGTTTCATGTCGGACTTTCTCTTTGATTACTCGGGGCGCAGGCCCAGTACGCGGCCATCGCGCGTGACCACCACCAGGGTGCTGCCCGCCATGACCGGCGTGGCGGCGATGGGCGAGCCATCGGTCTCGATGCGGGTCTGCAGGGCGCCATCCTGGCGCGCGAGGAAATGCAGGCGACCTTCTTCATCACCGACCACCAGCACCGGCCCCAGCAGCAGCGGGGATGTCAGCTTGCGATAACGCAGCTGGTTCATGCTCCAGGCACGTTCGCCGTCGCTACGCCGCCAGGCGATCACGGTGCCGTCGAACTCGACCCCGAAAACCAGGGTGGCATCGCCGCTCAGGCCGGAAGCGCCGGCCGCCGGCTTGCTCCACAGCAAGGCGCCGCGCGTCGCGTCCACACAGCCCAGCGCGGCCTGGAAGGCCCGTGTGCAGAGCACCGAACCCTGCCGTGCCACGCCGGCCACCAGATCGACCAGGCGTTCCACGTCATTGGTGCCGCGGGGCGTGGTGATGGGCACTTCCCAGCGCGAACTGCCGTTGAGGGGATTCAAACCGACCAGGCGACCCGACAGGCCTGCGACCAGGGTGTCTCCCACGGCCGTCAGCACGCCGGGCTGGCGCAGCACCAGCGCTTCGCCGCTGCGGGTCTGGTTCCACAGGCGCCGGCCGCTCTGGCCGTCGTAGGCGGCCACGCTGCGATCGGCACCCAGCACAAAAACACGCCCGCCCGCCACCAGCGGCGCCGTGTAGGACAGCGCGCCCAGGCGCTGGCGCCAGAGCTCGCGCCCTTCCTGCAGGACCACCAGTTCATTCTCGGTTGTCACCACCGCGGCCACGCGGCCGTCGTGCCCGACACCGGCATTCAGCGAGGTACCCACCGCGACCTGCCACAACGTCTCGCCGGTGCGCGCATCGAGCAGGCTGACCTGCCCCGCGGCCGACGCCACGCCCACCATGTTGCCGACCGGCTGAACCACCAGCGGGAAAGCCACCTTGCCGATCTCGACGCTCCAGGCCTGGCGCAGGCCCAGCAGCTTGGGATCAGGCGGCAAGGGGGCCGGATCGGGGCGGCCGGACGTGCTGGAACAGGCCAGCAGCAAGGCGCTCAGGGCCAGGGCCCCTGCACCACGCCAGGCACGCCGCAGGACCGGGGGGCACTGGGTCACTTCTTCTCCCCGGCCACGGGGGCCAGGCCCAGGGACGCCAGCTTGACGTCGACCACGTTGCGGTAGCTGCTGCCGGCGGCCAGGCCCGCCCAGGCCTTCTGGTACTCGGTACCGGCCTCGGCCTTGTTGCCCTGGGCCAGGTAGACGTCACCGCGGCGGTCGGAGGCCAAGGGGGCGAACTCG
>CAUPQO010000106.1:0-10397 GCA_963513295.1 uncultured Hylemonella sp. | reverse complement strand
CGCAGGTGCGTGGACAGGCGTGCCAGCACCTCGGGGATCTTGAGCGGCTTGACGACGTAGTCCACGCCGCCGCTGGCAAAGCCTTCGACGATCTGCTCGGTCTCGGCCAGGCCGGTCATGAAGATCACGGGCACGTGCGCCCAGGAGGGCTCGCCCTTGAGGCGGCGGCAGAGGGTGAAGCCGTTGTCGCCGGGCATGATGGCGTCGAGCAGCACGGCGTCGGGCACGGCCATCTCGAAGCGCTCCAGCGCCTCGATGGCGTCGCGCGCCACCAGCACGGTGTAACCCTCGATGGCCAGCGCGTCGCAGAGCATGCGCAGGGTCTCGGGCGCGTCGTCCACCACCAGCACCACGCTGGAGACGTCGGACGGGGGCAGGGGCTCAGGCGGATTCATCTTCGG
Source organism: uncultured Hylemonella sp. (assembly GCA_963513295.1). GTDB lineage: Bacteria > Pseudomonadota > Gammaproteobacteria > Burkholderiales > Burkholderiaceae_C > Hylemonella. The sequence goes on along the minus strand of CAUPQO010000106.1, from coordinate 9,996 downwards.
TCTCTTTCAGGCGGGCGATCAGGGCGGTGAAGTCGAAACGGTCCACATGCACCACCAGGGCCTGCAGCACGTCGGCGATGGCCGGTGCTTCCTGGGCGCTGTTGCGCAGCAGGGTACGCAGGCCGCTGGCGTTGCCCAGGCGCGCCATGGCGATGAGGCTCTGGCGCAGCTCGGCGGGCAGCGGCAGCGCGGTGGCGCCGTCGGGCGCGGTGGGGGACGCGGCCAGGCGCTGGGTTTCGTGCACCCACTCCAGCTGCAGCACACGGGCCAGCAGGTCCAGCAGCTCGGACTCGATCACGGGTTTGCTCACGAAGCCCTGTGCGCCCACGGCGGCCAGCAGCTCGGGGCGGTTCTCGAAGGGGTCGGCCGAGACGAAGATGATGGGCAGGCTCGCCGTGCCGGTGTTGCGGATGAGCTGCGCGGTCTGCCAGCCGTTGAGGTCGTCCATATTGATGTCGAGCAACACGGCGTCGGGCGGGTACTGCTGCAGGATCTCCAGCGCCTCGCGGCCGCTGGCGGCTTCACGCACGATGAAACCCAGGGGCAGCAGCAGGCTGGCCAGCAGCTGGCGCTGGATGGGCTGGTCGTCCACCACCAGCAGGGTGCGGCGCGGCGCGAGGTAACCCACGATGGGACGCAGATGGCGCACGGCGGACACGGCAGGCGGATCGATCTCGCGCAGATAAAGGCGCACGCTGAAGGTGCTGCCCTCGCCCACGGCGCTGCGCAGCGTGAGCTCGCCACCCATGAGTTCGGTGAGCAGGTGCGTGATGGTCAGGCCCAGGCCGGTGCCCGATTCGCTGGTGCGCCGGCCGGCGCTGCCGCGCTCGAAGGGCTGGAAGATGCGCTCCTGGTCCTGCGGGGCGATGCCGATGCCGCTGTCTTCCACCTCGAAGCGCAGCACCTCGTGCCGGCAATCCACGCGAAAGACGATGCCGCCATGGTCGGTGAAGCGCACGGCATTGGCCAGCAGGTTGATGAGGATCTGGCGCAGGCGCTTGGCGTCGGCCTGCACCCAGGCGGGCACCCGGCCCTGGGTTTCCAGGCGGAAGCCCAGGCCCTTGCCTTCGGCCTGCGGCTGCACCATGCGCGCAAGCTCCGACAGGAATTCCGGGAAGGGCAAGGGCGCCGGGTCCAGGCGCAGGCGGCCGGCTTCGATGCGGGCCAGGTCCAGCAGGCCGTCGATCAGCCCGTGCATGTGCTGCCCGCTTTGCTGGATGGTGGTGACCATCTCGCGCGCGCTGCCCTGCACTTCGCTGCCACGCAGCAGGATCTGCGCGTAACCCAGGATGCTGTTGAGCGGGGTGCGCAGCTCGTGCGTCATGCCGGCCACGTAACGCGTCTTGGCCTGGCTGGCGGACTCGGCCACCTCCTTGGCGCCCTGCAGGGCCTCGTCGGTGCGCTGGTGCGCGTCGATCTCCTTTTGCAGCAGTTGGGTCTGGCGCTCGGATTCGTCGTGCGCCATGCGCCGGCTTTCGTTGGCCAGCACCACCCACCAGGCGCACACGGCGGCCAGCAGGGCCAGCAGGGAGAAGGCCTTGATGAAGGGTTCGCGCAACTGCTCGGCCGGGGTCTGCAGGCTCTCCTGCACGTAGACCACGCCCAGCACGAAGGCCAGCAGCGCGCACAGGCCCAGGAAGACCGTGAAGTACTGCGCCACGCGAAAGTTGTAGCTCTTGTTCAGGCTGGCCGGCAGGAAGGCGGCCAGGGCCACGCGCAGCTGGTCGGCCGCGCGCGACTGGCTCTTGCAGCGGTCGTGGCAGCGTGATTCGAGCGAGCAGCACAGCGAGCAGATGGGCGCGCCGTAGGCCGGGCAGCTGGCCATGTCGGCGCTTTCGAACTGGTTCTCGCAGACGCTGCAGCGCAGCACCTCGCCCGGTTTCCAGGGCGAGGCGTCGTGCCGCGCCAGGTAATAACGCCCCTTCGTGGCCCAGGCCAGCAGTGGTGCGGCCAGCATGGCGGTGAAGAGCGCGATGAAGGGCGAGAAGGCCGCCGCGTATTCGCCCAGCAGCCCGGCATGGGCCGTGACCGACAGCAGCACGGCCAGGCCCATGGCGCCCAGGCCCACGGGGTTGAGGTCGTAGAGGTAGGCGCGGCGGAACTCGACGCCCTTCGGTGACAGGCCCAGGGGCTTGCTGATGACCAGGTCGGCCACCAGCGCGCCGACCCAGGCGATGGCCACGTTGGCATACAGGCCCAGCACCTTCTCCAGCGCGCCGAAGACGCCCAGGGTCATGAGCAGCATGGCAATGATGACGTTGAAGACCAGCCAGACCACGCGCCCGGGGTGGCTGCGCGTGAGGCGGGCGAAGAAGTTGCTCCAGGCCAGCGAGCCGGCGTAGGCATTGGTGACGTTGATCTTGACCTGCGAGATCACCACGAAGAGCACGGTGAGCCACAGGGCCAGCACCGGGCTGTCGAGCGACTGGCTGTAACCCACCAGGTACATCTGGGTGGGTTCGGCCGCGTGGCCCGGCAGCGCGCCGTACTGCAGGGCGACGAAGGCCAGGAAGGCACCGCCCAGCATCTTGAGCATGCCCGGCACGATCCAGCCCGGCCCGGCGGCCAGCACGCAAGCCCACCAGCGCCAGCGGTTGGCCCGGGTGCGTTCGGGCATGAAACGCAGGTAGTCGACCTGCTCGCCGATCTGCACCACCAGCGAGAAGGCCACGGCGGCTGCGGCGCCGAACATGAGCGGCTCGAACTCGCTGCTGCCCGAGCTCAGGCCCGACAGGCCGGTGAATTCCCGGTAGAGCTCGGGCTGGGCCACGGCAAACCAGAGGAAGGGCCAGAGCAGCAGCACCACCCACAGCGGCTGCGTCCAGGTCTGCAGGCGCGAGATGAAGGTGATGCCGTAGAGCACCAACGGGATGATGACCAGCGAGGACAGCACGTAGCACCACACCAGCGGCCAGTCCAGCACCAGCTGCAGCGCCAGCGCCATGATGGCCGCCTCCAGCGCGAAGAAGATGAAGGTGAAGCTGGCGTAGATCAGCGAGGTGACGGTGGAGCCCAGGTAACCGAAACCCGCGCCGCGTGTGAGCAGGTCCATGTCCAGGCCGTAACGCGCGGCGTAGACGGCGATGGGCAGGCCGGTGAGGAAGGTGATGAGCCCCATGACCAGGATGGCCCACAAGGCGTTGTCGAAACCGTAGTTCAGCGCGATGGCGCCGCCGATGGCCTCCAGCGCCAGGAAGGACATGCCGCCGAAGGCCGTGTTGGCCACGCGCCATTCGCTCCACTTGCGCGCGCTGTGCGGCGTGTAGCGCAGCGCGTAGTCCTCCAGGGTCTCGTTGGCCACCCAGGAGTTGTAGTCGCGGCGGATGCGGAAGATTTTTTGCGGTGCGTTCTTCATAAAGGTGCGTGCGGGCCCGGACGCCTCTTTCTGGTGTGTGCGGGACCCATGCAGGTGCACATGCAAGAACTGTTCTCGGATCGCGATGCGACACCGATACGTTGATTGACGTATGGGCCGTACGCGCTCCTCTCCCTAATCTCAAGGCCGTGGTGACACCGTGTTGCCCGCACCTCCCGCAGGTGTTTCCTGGTTCCCTCTTCCTCTAACTGGAGTGCCTCATGAAGAAACCGTCTGCCCCCTCCCACCCGCTGGCCACCGGCCTGCAGCGCCGCCAGGTCCTGCAGGCCATGGGCGCCCTGTCCGTGGCCGGTGTACCCGCCCTGGCCCAGGCCCAGCAGTTCCCGACCGCCAAGGTCAACACGACCAAGCTGGCCGTGACCGACACCGAAGTGATCGTGGGGCAGCTGCACTCGTCCTCCGGCACCATGGCCATCTCCGAGACCGGCTCCATCCAGGCCGAGCAGCTGGCCATCGACCAGATCAACGCCATGGGCGGCATCCTGGGCCGCAAGATCAAGGTGATCAAGGAAGACGGCGCCTCCGACTGGCCGACCTTCGCCGAGAAGTCCAAGAAGCTGCTGGTCAACGACAAGGTGGCCGCCGTCTTCGGCTGCTGGACCAGCGCCTCGCGCAAGGCCGTGCTGCCGGTGTTCGAGAAGGAAAACGGCCTGCTCTACTACCCCACCTTCTACGAAGGCCTGGAGCAGAGCAAGAACGTGATCTACACCGGCCAGGAAGCCACGCAGCAGATCATCTACGGCCTGGACTGGGGTTCGAAGGAGAAGAAGGCCAAGACCTTCTTCCTGGTCGGCTCCGACTACATCTGGCCGCGCACCTCGATGAAGATCGCGCGCAAGCACATCGAATCCGTGGGCAAGCTGGGCAAGGTGGTCGGCGAGGAGTACTACCCGCTGGGCAACACCAACTTCAACTCCCTGATCAACAAGATCAAGGTCGCCAAGCCGGACTGCATCTTCGCGGCCGTGGTGGGCGGCTCCAACGTGGCCTTCTACAAGCAGCTCAAGGCCGCCGGCATCACCGGCGCCAAGCAGTTCCTGCTGACGCTGTCGGTCACGGAAGACGAGATGACCGGCGTGGGTGGTGAGAACTTCGAGGGCTTCTATTCCTCGATGAAGTACTTCCAGTCGCTGGACAACGAGAACAACAAGAAGTTCGTCGCGGCCTTCAAGGCCAAGTACGGCAAGGATGCCGTGATCGGCGACGTGACGCAGGCCGGTTACCTGGGCCCCTGGCTGTGGAAGGCCGCGGTCGAGAAGGCCGGCAGCTTCGACGTGGACAAGGTCGTGGCCGCCTCGCCCGGCATCGAGCTCAAGACCGCGCCCGAGGGCTACGTGAAGCTGCACGAGAACCACCACCTGTGGAGCAAGTCGCGCATCGCCATCGGCAACAAGGACGGCACCTTCAAGGTGGTGGCCGAGTCGCCCAAGCTGATCGAACCCGATCCCTTCCCGAAGGGTTACCAGTAACCCCTTAGTTCGCTCAGGGAAGGAAGGTGGCGGCCGCCCGCTGGGCCGGGGGCCGCCACCCGCGATACGCAAACAGACAGGCAGGTGACGCCATGGAATTTTCGGAAATACTCAACATCACCCTGATGCAGGGTTTCGCGGGGCTGAGCCTGTTCTCGGTGCTGCTGCTCATGGGCCTGGGCCTGGCCATCATCTTCGGCCAGATGGGCGTGATCAACATGGCGCATGGCGAGTTCATGACCATCGGCGCCTACACGGTCTTCCTCTTCTCCACACTGGTGGAGAAGTTCGCCCCCAATCTGATGCCCTATTACTTCCTGGTGGCCATCGCGGTGGCCTTCTGCCTGGCCTTCATCGCGGGCTGGCTGGTGGAGTGGGGCCTGATCCGTTTTCTCTACAAGCGCCCGCTGGACACGCTACTGGCCACCTGGGGCCTGAGCCTGGCCATCCAGCAGATCTTCCGCACCGCCATCGGCCCCAAGGAAGTCAGCCCCACGCTGCCCGACTGGCTCATGGGCTCCTGGTCGCCGCACGAGGGCCTGGACATCCCGATCAACGGCCTGTTCGTGCTGGGCCTGACCACCTTCGTGACCTGCGGTGTGCTGCTGGCGCTCTACAAGAGCCGCTGGGGCCTGCGGGTGCGCGCCACGGTGAGCAACCGCACCATGGCCAACGCCATCGGCATCAACACCAGCAAGACCGACCGCCTGACCTTCGCCATCGGCTGCGGCATCGCCGGCGTGGCGGGCGCGGCCTTCACCACCATCGGCTCCACGGGCCCCACCAGCGGCTCGCTCTACATCGTCGACTCCTTCCTGGTCGTGACCTTCGGCGGAGCGGCCAGTCTGCTGGGTACGGTGGCTTCGGCCTTCGGCATCGCGCAGACGCAGTCGATCAGCGAGTTCTTCATGAGCGGCTCGAACGCCAAGGTGCTGACGCTCTCCATCATCGTCGTGATCCTGATGATCCGCCCGCAAGGCCTGTTCGCCAGCAAGGTGCGTCGCTGATCCTGCTTCTTACTTCCGGAGTCACCCCATGAACAAATTCAACGCGTGGATCGCCAGCAAGGGACTGGGCAGCGTGCTCATCCTGGCCCTGCTGCTGGCCGTCGTCTTTCCGCTGGTCTTCGACATTTTCCGTCTCAACCTGGTGGGCAAGTACCTGACCTACGGCTTCGTGGCCCTCGGGCTCGTGATGCTCTGGGGTTACGGCGGCGTGCTCAGCCTGGGCCAGGGCGTGTTCTTCGGCCTGGGCGGTTACGCCATGGCCATGTTCCTCAAGCTCGAGGCTTCGGACCCGATCACCACCAAGATCCAGTCCACCCCCGGCATCCCGGACTTCATGGACTGGAACCAGCTCACGGCACTGCCGCTGTGGTGGCAGCCCTTCGAATACCTGCCCTTCGCGCTGTTCGCGGTGGTGGCGGTGCCGACGCTGCTGGCCTTCATCGTCGGCTACGCCATGTTCAAGCGCCGTGTGGGCGGGGTGTACTTCGCCATCATCACGCAGGCCGTGGCGCTGATCCTCACGGTGCTCATCATCGGCCAGCAGGGTTACACCGGCGGCGTCAACGGCATGACCGACCTGAAGACCGTGCTGGGCTGGGACACCCGCACCGACAGCGCCAAGTACATCCTCTACTACCTCTGCACCTTCCTGCTGATCGGCGGCATCCTGCTGTGCCTGTGGATCCAGAAGAGCAAGCTGGGCACCCTGCTGCTGGCCATGCGCGACAAGGAAGACCGGGTGCGCTTCTCGGGCTACGACGTGGCCATGTTCAAGGTCTTTGTGTTCTGCCTGGCCGCGGCCCTCTCGGGCATCGGTGGCGCGCTGTTCACGTTGCAGGTGGGTTTCATGTCACCGTCCTTCGTGGGCATCGTGCCCTCGATCGAAATGGTGATCTACGCCGCGGTGGGCGGGCGCCTGAGCCTGGTGGGTGCGGTCTACGGCACCCTGCTGGTGAACTTCGGCAAGACCTACTTCTCCGAGAGCTTCCCCGACCTCTGGCTCTTCCTGATGGCTGCGCTCTTCATCGGCGTGACCATGGCCTTCCCCGACGGCCTGGCCGGTCTGTGGGACAAGAAGGTCAAGCCCTGGTGGCAGCGCAAGCAAGCCGAGCGCCTGGCCATCCGCAAGGCCGTCGCAGCCGACGCCGCGTCCGATGCGCCGGTCACGCAGACCGGCAGTCCAGGCCGCACGCCCCCGCTGGGCGGCAGCGTGAGCGGCCAGAGCGCCTGACCCCCCACACAGGAGCACACCATGAGCAACACCGACTTCGCCCTGGCCGTGGAAGACCTGACGGTCTCCTTCGACGGCTTCAAGGCCATCGACAACCTGACGCTGTACATCGACAAGAACGAGTTGCGCGTGATCATCGGCCCCAACGGTGCGGGCAAGACCACGCTGCTGGACCTGATCTGCGGCAAGACCAAGGCCAGCGGCGGCAGCATCAAGTTCAAGAACGAGGAACTCACCAAACTGGACGAGCACATCCGCGTGCGCCGCGGCATCGGCCGCAAGTTCCAGACGCCGTCGATCTACGAGAACCTGTCCGTCTTCCAGAACCTGGAGGTGTCCTACCCCACGGGCCGTTCGGTTTTCGGCGCGCTGGGCTTCAAGTGCACCGACGAGGTGAAAGCCCGGGTGCAGGTGGTGGCCGAGGAGATCGGCCTGGCCGACACGCTGGAGAAAGAGGCCGGCCTGCTCTCGCACGGGCAGAAGCAGTGGCTGGAGATCGGCATGCTACTGATGCAGGACCCCGAGCTGCTGATGCTGGACGAGCCCATCGCCGGCATGAGCGCACGTGAGCGCGAGCTCACCGCCGACCTGCTCAAGCGCATCTGCAAGAACCGCTCGGTGATCGTGATCGAACACGACATGGAGTTCGTCAAGCAGATCGCGCACAAGGTCACCGTGATGCACCAGGGAAAGATCCTGGCCGAGGGCTCCATGGCCACGGTGCAGGCCGATCCCAAGGTGATCGACGTCTATCTCGGCCACTGACATGAAACACCCCCTGAGCCGCTACGCGTCTTCCCCCTCTCTCGCCTTCGGCGGGAGGGGGACCGCACCGACGGCCCGGCCAAGCCGGTTCCGTGGTGCGCCTGGGTTGGGCACTGCGGATTACTGATTACCTAGGAGTCAAAAATGCTCAAAGTCACCGACATGTACACGGCCTACGGCCAGAGCGAGGCCCTGCACGGCATCTCTTTCGAGAGCAACAAGAACGAGACGGTCGCCATCATGGGCCGCAACGGCATGGGCAAGACCACGCTATTCAAGAGCCTCATGGGCGTGCTGCCGCTGAAGTCCGGCCAGATCCTGGTCGATGGCCAGGACGTCTCGAAAGACGAAAGCTACCGCAGGGTCGCCAAGGGCATCGCCTACGTGCCCCAGGGTCGCATGATCTTCCCGACGCTCACGGTGGAGGAGAACATCCAGACCGGGCTGGAGAACGCCAAACACAAGCAGATCCCGGAAGAGATCTACGCGCTCTTCCCCGTGCTGTGGGACATGCGCCGGCGCAAGGGCGGCAACCTCTCGGGCGGGCAGCAGCAGCAGCTGGCGATTGCCCGCGCGCTGGTGACCAACCCCAAGGTGCTGCTGCTGGACGAGCCGACCGAAGGCATCCAGCCTTCCATCATCAAGGACATCGCCCGCGCGCTCAACGAGATCCGCAAGCTGCGCGAGATCACGATCATCGTCTCGGAGCAGGTGCTGTCCTTCGCGATGGACGTGGCCGACCGCCTGTTCGTGATCGAAGGCGGCCGCCTGGTGCACGAAACCGCGCGTGACCAGACCGATGTGAAGCGCATCAAGTCCTACCTTTCCGTCTGACCCCTCCCGTTTTTCATTTCCCCACGTCCACAAAGGAGCATCACCATGGCCGAAGCCCTCATCAAAGTCGACCTCAAGCAGTCCGCCTACAGCAACCCGCAGGTGCACAACCGCTGGCACCCGGACATTCCCATGGCGGCCTGGGTCAACCCCGGCGAGGACTTCATCCTCGAGACCTACGACTGGACCGGCGGTTTCATCAAGAACAACGACAGCGCCGACGACGTGCGTGACATCGACCTGTCCATCGTCCACTTCCTGACCGGCCCGGTGGGCGTCAAGGGCGCCGAACCCGGCGACCTGCTGGTGGTGGACCTGCTGGACATCGGCGCCAAGGACGAGAGCCCCTGGGGCTTCAACGGCTTCTTCAGCAAGAAGAACGGCGGCGGTTTCCTGACCGACCACTTCCCGCTGGCGCAGAAGTCGATCTGGGACTTCAACGGCATGTTCACCAAGAGCCGCCACGTGCCCGGCGTGGAATACGCCGGCCTGATCCACCCCGGCCTGATCGGTTGCCTGCCCGACAAGAAGATGCTCGATGCCTGGAACGCGCGCGAGCAGGAGTTGATCGACACCGACCCGACCCGCGTGCCCGGCCTGGCCAACCCGCCCTTCGCCGCCACCGCCCACCTGGGCAAGCTCACGGGCGAAGCCGCCAAGAAGGTGGCCGCCGAGGGCGCGCGCACCGTGCCTCCGCGTGAACACGGGGGCAATTGCGACATCAAGGACCTGTCGCGCGGCTCCAAGGTGTTTTTCCCGGTCTACGTGGACGGCGCCGGCCTGAGCGTGGGCGACCTGCACTTCAGCCAGGGCGACGGCGAGATCACCTTCTGCGGCGCCATCGAGATGGCCGGCTGGGTGCACATGCGCGTGAGCCTGATCAAGGGCGGCATGGCCAAGTACGGTATCAAGAACCCGATCTTCAAGCCCAGCCCCATCACGCCCAACTACAAGGACTACCTGATCTTCGAAGGCATCTCGGTGGACGAGGCCGGCAAGCAGCACTACCTGGACGTCAACGTGGCCTACCGCCAGGCCTGCCTGAACGCCATCGAGTACCTGAAGAAGTTCGGCTACAGCGGCGCGCAGGCCTATTCCATCCTGGGCACGGCCCCGGTGCAGGGCCACATCAGCGGCGTGGTGGACGTACCCAACGCCTGCGCCACCCTCTGGCTGCCAACCGAGATCTTCGACTTCGACATCAACCCCACGGCCGCCGGCCCGGTGAAGATGATCGACGGCAGCATCCAGATGCCGATCTCGCAAGACGTCAAGTAAGCAGGAGCCCCGCATGCCCACCTACGACTACGACTG
>CAUPQO010000105.1:0-10573 GCA_963513295.1 uncultured Hylemonella sp. | reverse complement strand
GGCCGATGGAAAGGCTGAAGAACAGCCCTGCGACGGCGGACAGGGCCGCCGCGAAGATCAGGGCCATCAGGCACTCCTGTTCCAGCATCGAACGACGTTGCCAGAAGACGAACAGGGTGCTCAGGTGCAGGATGACGATGGTGACCTGCAGACTCCAGTAGAGGGCGGTCGGCCGGTCCTGCCCGTCAAGCAGGACTGGCGGCAGGGCGGACTGCGTCAGCACCAGGTAGCCGGGAAGGAGGATCCCCGCCAGCATGATGCCGACCGCCATTCGCTTTCGGGTGCGGCTCACGTCGGGTACGGCGGGTAGTGCGGCGTAGACCAGCAGGACGACTGCGGCCACCAGCCGGGCAGCCAGGCCGAAGCCAAGCGAGGCTTGTCCGGCCGCGGGCTGGAGGTTTTCGGCCAGATCGGCATGGCTGGCCACGTTCAGGAACCCGAGCAATGCGACGCCGAGGAAACCGACGCCCAGCCAGACCACGGCGCCCTTGCGGGGAGACAGGATGGCACGGTAGCCGGTGATGAAGATCAACAGGGCGACCAGCACCGTGATCAGGTCGGCCGCGATATGCCAATGCGGCAACCAGACGCTGACAAGTGTTGCCGCAACATCCTGACGCAGCAAGACCAGCATCAGCGGTATCGAAAGCGCCAGCAGGCCGATGCCGGCACCGAATTGGTAAGGATGATGATGAGGGTGCAGGGCGACGCTGGCGGTCATCTGATGAGGGGGTGCGGTGATTTCAGTTGTTCCTGGATTGCGCTATCAGTGCCTCAGCGATGCGGCGGGCCTGTTCCCGGCCTGCTTCATCCGTTTCGTCCAGGTGGTCACGCAGCAGCAGGGAGGCCTTGATCAGCTCGTCGCGCGCCATCTGCATGGCCTCGACCAGTTCGGCCAGCTTCTGCGGCGGAATGGAGGAGGGGGTGTCCACGGCGGGCGGCTCAGACGGAGAAGACGCGGATGGCTTCCATCAGGCGCTGGGCCTGTTCGCGCATGCTGCCGGCCGCGGCACTGCTTTGTTCCACCATGGCGGCGTTCTGCTGCGTCATCTCGTCCAGCTGTGATACGGCCTGACCCACCTGCGAGATGCCGATGGCCTGTTCCTTGGACGCCGAGGTGATTTCCGCGATCAGGTCGTTGACGCGCCGTACCTGGCTCACCACTTCCGTCATGGTCTGACCGGCCTGGGCCACCTGGCGCGAGCCCGTGTCGACCTTGCCGACCGAGTCGGCGATCAGGCCCTTGATCTCCTTGGCGGCCTCGGCGCTGCGTCCGGCCAGCGATCGCACCTCGCTGGCCACCACGGCAAAGCCGCGGCCCTGTTCCCCGGCGCGTGCCGCTTCCACCGCAGCGTTCAGCGCGAGGATGTTGGTCTGGAAGGCAATGCCGTCGATGACGCCGATGATGTCGGCGATGCGGCGGCTCGAATCCGAGATGAGCGACATGGTGGAGACGATGTTGGCCACCGCCTCACCGCCGCGGCTGGCGGCCTCGCTGGTGGCGCCGGCGAGCTGGCTGGCCTGCTGGGCGGTGTCCGAGTTCTGTCGCACGGTGGCGGTCTGCTCTTCCATGGCCGCGGCAGTCTCTTCCAGGCTGGAAGCGGTTTGTTCGGTGCGACTCGACAGGTCGTTGTTGGCGGTGGCGATTTCCTGGCTGGCCACATGCAGGCCGGAGGCCTGCTCGTTGACGTCGGACACCAGCGACTGCAGGTTCAGCCCGGCCTGGGTGATGGCGCGCGCCAGCAGGCCGATATCGTCACAGCGGTCCAGGCTCAGGTCGCTGGCCGCCTCCCCACTGGCCACCTGCTGGGCCGTGCAGCGCACGCGCGCAAGCGGGCCGGTGACCTGCGCCTCGATGAACAGATCGGCCAGCAGCAGGCCCACGGCGAGGATGCCGGCCAGGCCGGGCTGGCCGCTCGCCGCCAGGCCAGCTCCCATGAGAGCGGCCAGCGCCAGCAGCGGCAGGCGCACGCGCCAGGCGGTTGGCAGCAGTTGCAAGGTGCTTTTCCAGCGCAGCCAGCCGGTGCGCACCACCAGGCCGCGATGGAAGGCCAGGCCGGCGGCCTTGCCCTCGCGAAAGCGCCGGTACAAGTCCTCGGCGGTCTGTATCTCCTCCCGACCTGGCTTGGTGCGCACCGACAGATAGCCCACCACCTCGCCGTTGCGACGCATGGGCGCGGCGTTGGCGCGGACCCAGTAGTGGTCGCCATCCTTGCGCCGGTTCTTGACCAGGGCGGTCCAGGACTGGCCTTCTTTGAGGGTGCGCCACATGTCGGCGAACGCCGCTGCCGGCATGTCGGGATGACGAACCAGGTTGTGGGGCTGGCCGATGAGTTCATCGACGCGGTAGCCGCTGGTGCGGATGAAGGCCGCGTTGGCGTACTGGATGTGGCTGGAGGTGTCGGTGGCGGACAGCAGCGTTTCGTTGCTGGGGAATTCATATTCCCGCTGGGTAACCGGTAGGTTCGTGCGCATGAGGTCCCTCGAACTGATTCCTGGGAGCTGAAACACCATTGCGCGCTGGGCGCCGGATGGTATTTCAACAAGGCAGGGTCAGGGCCTCATGAGGGGACGGCCGTTCGCATGGCCAGTCCTGACAGTTTTTATAACACGATACCTTGATCGGTATCAATCAGAAACGATGTCAGCGCCCCGATTCCGTGTTTATTAACCACGGATGATCTCGGCCGCCAGTTCGGCCAGCTTGCGGCGCTGGGTGCGTGCCATCTTGCGCAGCAGCTCGAAGGCGTCCTGGCGATTGAGATGGTGCTGCACCATGGTGATGCCGGTCGCCACGCTGATGTCGCGCTCGGCGTCCAATGCGGCCTGCAACTGGGCCCGCGTTTCCCGCAGGCCCTGCAGTTCGTTGGCGCGCGCGAGTGCCGCCTCGATCGCCGGCACGAGCTGCGACGTGTCCAGCGGCTTGACCAGGTAGGCCAGGGCGCCGTGCTGGCTGGCCTGGCCGATCATGTGCTGTTCGCTGTAGGCGCTGAGCATGAGGAAGGGAATATGGTCGAGCTCGCTCAGGCGCCGGGCCAGGTGCAGGCCGTCCTGACCGCTCATGCGGATGTCCACAATGGCCAGGTCGGGGCGCACGCCGCTGGCCAGCAGCACTTCGGCTTCTTCGGAGGATTCAGCCGTGCTGACGCGGTAGCCCGCATGCTGCAGGCCCGTGCTCAGCGTTGCAATCACGAGCCGGTCATCGTCAACCAGCAGGAGATGGATGGGAGCTGGCTTGTCCGGTGTCTTCATGCCGGAGCCTTTTCCAGGTGCAGTACCGGGGGGGAGATCTCCAGCCGGGTGAGAACCTCGTTATCCAGCTGTTCCCGGGTCAGCCTGGCACCCTCGCGCGGCATCAGCGAGGCCACCAGTTGCAAGCCGGCGTGGTGCGCGGTCTGGCGATCGGTATTGGTCCGCAAGTGGCCTGAGTTGCGGATGCTGACCTGGATGGTCTCCGGATCTTCGCCTTTTCGCAGCGTCACACTGATGTGCCCGTGGGCCTTGCCGCCGTGCTTGACGGCGTTGACCAGCAGTTCGTTGAGCACCAGGGCGATCGGGACGGCCTCTTTTTCGGCAATGATGCCGGGCGTCCAGAGGGCGGGGATGTCGACCGCGATGGGTGTCTGCCAGACGGACTGGACATCGGTGGCGATGGCGCTGGTCAATTCGCACAGGCGCACGGTGTCCAGGGATGCGTGGCCCTGAAGGCCGTGCAGCACGGCAATGCTGCGGATCTGGCCCATGACCTGGTTGATGGCCTCGGTCGTCTGCGGGTTTTCCTGCGCAAACAGGCGCAGCAGGCCGGAAATGCCCTGCAGGTTGTTCTTGATGCGATGGTGAACTTCGCGCACCAGCGCGTTGCGGTGGGCGGTTTCATCGGCCAGGCGCTTGGCCTCCTGCTGCTTCTGGAGGGTGATGTCCGTGTGGGTGACGACGTAGTTGGTGATGACCCCGTCTTCATTCTTCACGGCTGTACAGGTCAGCCATTGAGGGAAAACCTCGCCGTTCTTGCGTTGGTGCCAGACCTCATCATTCCAGGCCCCGTGGTCTCGCCCGGTGCGCCATGCGTTCTCGTAAAAGCCGGCCGGATGCCGGTCGGAGCGCATGAAAGTGGTGGGCTGGCCCACCACCTCCTCGTTGGTATAGCCCATGATCTGCGTGAAGCTCTTGTTGGTGCGCAGGATGCGCATCTGGGCGTCGGTGACGATCATGCCCTCCTGGCATTCGAAGGCGGTGGCGGCGATGCGCAGGTCGGCTTCTGCATTCCGGAAGCTCTTGATGCGCAAGGCCAGAAACATGATCATCAGCCAACTGAGGGTGACAAAAAACCAGCCGTCGAGCAGCCGGGTCTCGACGTTCGGATGGGCCATGAAGCCGGTGTTGTCATGGATGCCGTGCATCGTTTGTGCGGCGATGATGCACAGGACGACGATCGCTCCATGCGGGCCCAGGCGCGTGGCTGCCCAGAAGGCCACGGGTAGCAGCCAGTAGCCCTTGGGCATATAACCGGCCAGCGCTTCCGACAGCCATCCCTGGAGCACGATCTGACCCATGAGCAGGGTCAGGCCGAGGATGAGGGCCGCTTCGGTCCAGCGCTGGCGATCCTTCAGCTGCTCGGGCGCCTGTCGCCAGATGAGGATCAGGGAGGTGATCAAAAGGATGCCCAGCGCATCGCCGATCACCCACTGCACCATGTTCCTGCCGAAGTCGTCTGAGGCCAGGCCGCCAGTGAGCGTCAGGCTGCCTACGCCCACGAGGGCGCTGAGCAGGCCGGCCGGAATGGCGGCCCAAAGGATCAGACGGGAAAAATCACCGATGCTCTGCAGTCCCGGGTTGAACCTGGCATCGCGCGATAGCAGCCAGTGGGCCAGCAGCGCGCTCGCCGTTGCGCCGCCGGCGGTGGTCAGGGCAGCAGGTACGGTCAGGCCCAGCAGGAGTTCGGACAGCAGGGCGCCGGCAAAAATGCCCCAGGCCAGGCGACGCCCGCCCAGCAACAGGGACGCCAGCGCCCAGCCGCTGGCAGGCCAGAACACGCCGACGACACCCGCGGGTGAAAAGAAGTTCAGTGCCAGCTGGGCCAGCAGGGCGTAGACCGCGGCGACACCCAGCAGCCTGAGTGCGAATGGGAGATTCTGTATCTTCAAGCCTGCTCCGCGGCCATGTCCGGTGATAAACAAACGAAGCAGCGTTAGGCTGCCGATCCGGCAGTCTAACCTCGGGGACAATAGAGGCATGACTGAAGAAAGCAATAAAAACGCAACTTTTCCACCGGACAGCCTCCGTATCGAATCGCTCGACATCGAAGCCCAGGGCATCGCCCACCGGGCCGATGGCAAGGTGGTCTTTGTCGAAGGCGCGCTGCCCTTCGAGGTGGTCAGCGCCAGCGTCAACCGCAGGAAGAACAACTGGGAGCAGGCCACGGTCACGGCCATCCACCAGGAGTCGTCCCAGCGCGTGCGGCCCGGCTGCCCGCATTTCGGCTTGCATGCCGGTGCCTGCGGTGGCTGCAAGATGCAGCATCTGCACCCGGCGGCGCAGGTGGCGGTCAAGCAGCGTGTGCTGGAGGACAACCTCTGGCATCTGGGCAAGGTGCGCGCCGAGACCGTGCTGCGCCCGATCGAGGGGCCGGCCTGGGGCTACCGCTACCGCGCGCGCCTGTCGGTGCGCCATGTGCGCAAGAAGGGCACGGTGCTGGTGGGTTTCCACGAACGCAAGAGCCGTTACGTGGCCGACATGGAGGTCTGCCCGGTGCTGCCGCCCCATGTGAGCGCCATGCTGATGCCGCTGCGCGCCCTGATCGGCTCCCTGGAGGCCATCGAGACCTGTCCGCAGATCGAACTGGCCTGCGGTGATGCGGTGACGGCCCTGGTGCTGCGGCACCTTGAGCCCCTGAGCGCCGGAGATCTCGCGAAGCTGCGTGCCTTTGCGGTCCTGAACCCGGAGGTGCAGTGGTGGTTACAGCCCAAGGGGCCGGACACCGTGCACCTGCTGGACGACACGCCGGACGCGCTGCCGCTGAGTTACGCGCTGCCCGAGTTCGGCATCACCATGCCATTCAAACCGACCGATTTCACCCAGGTCAATCCGCACATCAACCGCGTGCTGGTCTCGCGCGCACTGCGCCTGCTCGATGCGCAGAAGGACGAGCGGGTGATCGACTGGTTCTGTGGCCTGGGCAACTTCACCCTGCCCATCGCCACCCAGGCGCGCGAGGTGCTGGGCATCGAAGGCAGCGAGACCCTGGTGGCGCGCTCACGCGAGAACCTGCGCGGCAACCAGGCGACTCGCCCCGCCGGGCGCGCCCTGGCGCCGACCGCTTTTGTGGCGCGCAACCTTTTCGAAATGACGCCCGAGTTGTTGATTCAGGACGGTGTGGCCGACAAGTGGCTGGTCGATCCGCCGCGCGAGGGTGCTTTCGCCCTGGCCAAGACCCTGGCCGACCTGCACCAGCAGCAGGTGGACCCCGCCAACCATCCGGCCACGCCGGGGGCGCAGGGCTGGACGCCGCCGCGGCGCATTGTGTACGTGAGCTGCAACCCGGCCACGCTGGCGCGTGACGCCGGTCTGCTGGTGCACCAGGCGGGGTATCGCTGCACGCAGGCGGGGGTGGTGAACATGTTCCCGCACACCGCGCACGTCGAGAGCATGGCGGTGTTCGAGTTGGCCTGAGCGGCCGGGATCAGGAGGTTTTCTTGTCGGCCGGGGCGGGCTTGGCTGCCGGGGCCGGTTTTTTCTCGGCCGCAGCCGGTTTCTGCGCTTCGGCCGCTTCCTTGGCCTCAGGCGTGGGCTGGCCTTCGAGCTTGTTGTCCCGCATGTACTGGTCCATCTCGCGCCAGCCATCGAAGACGGCGGTCTTCAGGGCCTTGGGATTGAGCTGGTAGCACTCCTCGATGCCGCGCAGGGCGTAACGACAGGCGCCGCCGATGGCCCTGGCCTCGGCTTCGCGCTGGGCGATGCGCGGGTCCGGGCCCAGCCCGGGGATGTCGCAGGCAGCCAGCAGCAGGGCAAGGACGGGGATGAGCAGGAGGCGCAGCGTCATGGGTGGGCAGGAGGGCGTTATTGACCTTATCGGCATCTCAGGGGACAGATTGAGTGTCGCATAGCCCGCGGGATGAAAAAAAGGCCCCGCAGGGCCTTTTTCCGGGGCAGTTCTGCCCTTATTCGCGCTCGCCGCCGAAGATGCCCAGCAGGGCCAGCAGGCTCTGGAACACATTGACGATGTCCAGATACAGGGCCAGGGTGGCGCTGATGTAGTTGGTCTCGCCGCCGTCGATGATCTGCTTGATGTCGTAGAGCATGTAGGCGCTGAAGATGCCGATGGCCAGCATGGAGATCACGATCATGCCGGTGCTCGAACCGACAAACACGTTGATGATGCCGCCCACCAGCAGCACGATGGCGCCGACAAACAGCCACTTGCCCATGCCCGAGAGGTCACGCTTGATCACCGTGGCCAGGCTGGCCATGACGAAAAACACGCCGGCGGTGCCTGCGAAGGCGGTCATCACCAGGTCGGAGCCGTTCTTGAAGCCCAGCACCATGGCGATCAGGCGCGAGAGCATCAGGCCCATGAAGAAGGTGAATCCCAGCAGCACCGGCACGCCGGCGGCCGAGTTCTTGGTCTTCTCGATGGCGTAGATGAAGCCGAAGGCGCCGCCCAGGAAGACGATCAGACCGACGAAGCCGGTCAGGGAGGCAGTGATGCCGGTGGCCACGCCGATCCAGGCGCCCAGCACGGTGGGCAGCAGGCTCAGGGCCAGCAGCCAATAAGTATTGCGCAGCACCTTGTTGCGCTCGGCCGACGAGAGTGTCTGGCCATAGCCGGTCTGCCCGTAGGTTTGAACTTGTTCGCTCATCTTTTCATCTCCTAATCAAGCTGTGCAACAGGGATTGCCCAGTTGCGGTCATTCTAGGCGGATTCAAGCCCGCGCTCCAATCCACCACACACCCTGTGTATTTGTCATGGCAGTTTTGCGGCGCCGGGGGCGGCTGCGGGAAGAACTGAGGCTATGCTTGCACGTTGTCATTTTTTAGCCACTTTTCCACCATGCAAACCAAATCCATCCTCCAGCTCGCCGACATCAAGCTGATCGCCGCCGCCGCCGAAGCCGAAGCCCTCAAGAACAGCTGGGCCGTCAGCATCTCCATCGTCGACGACGGTGGCCACCTGCTGTGGCTGCAGCGCCTGGACGGCGCCGCCCCCATCTCCGCCCAGATCGCCCCGGCCAAGGCGCGCACCGCGGCCATGGGTCGGCGTGAAAGCCGCATCTACGAAGAGATGATCAACGGGGGGCGTGTGTCCTTCCTCAGCGCCCCGGGCCTGGATGGCCTGCTCGAGGGCGGTGTGCCGATCATGAAGGACGGCCAGTGCCTGGGCGCCGTGGGCGTCAGCGGCGTGAAGTCGGTGGAAGACGCGCAGATCGCGCGTGCCGGCATTACCGCCATCGGCCTGTAAACGGCGCTCGCCATCCATCACAAGGGGCCCGTCGGGCCCCTTGTTCATTTGGTCAGAATCAACTTGCCCTGGCGCGTGGCCTGCAGGCGGTAGAACTCGCCGTTGTGGTGGATCGTGACGGCCTTGCCTCCCCGCAGCAGGGCGGCGCTGTCCAGCTGCGTGTCGGGCCCCGGCCGCGCTGCCGGGGCGCCGGGTCTGTCCGTGACCTGGCTGGCTGGCACGTCGGGTGTGCCGGGCCGGGGGGCGTTGACGGTTGCACTCATGCCGCTCGCCGGTTTCAGCGCTTGGGCTCGGACACGAAGCCGATCTTGCGCAGCCCGGCCTGGTGCGCCATGGCCATGGCCTGGGCCACGCGTTCGTAGCGCACGGCCTTGTCGCCATTGATGTGCAGGTCGGGTTGGGGGCTGCGCGCGCCCTCGGCCTGCAGCAGGGCCGGCAGGGCTTCGTCGCTGACCGGGTTGCCGTTGAGGTAGTAGGCGCCGGCGGCATCGACCGACAGGCGCAGTGTTTCCGGCTTGACTTCCTCGCGCTGGCTCGAGGCCTGCGGCAGGTCCACGTTGACCGCGTGTTTCATCACCGGCACGGTGATGATGAAGATGATGAGCAGCACCAGCATGACGTCGACCAGCGGCGTCATGTTGATCTCGTTCATCACCTCGTCAGTGTCGTCTTGCGTTCCGAAGGCCATGGTCTCAGGCTTTCTTCATGGGCACGACCTTGGCTTCGCTGCCGCCCACGCGCGCGCCGGTGACGAAGTAGGCGTGCAGGTCATGGGCGAAGCTATTGAGTGTGCCCAGGATGGCCTTGTTGCCGCGCACCAGGGCGTTGTAGCCCAGCACGGCGGGGATGGCCACCGCCAGGCCCAGCGCCGTCATGATCAGCGCCTCGCCGATCGGGCCGGCCACCTTGTCGATGGTGGCCTGGCCGGCCACCCCGATGCTCAGCAGGGCGTGGTAGATGCCCCAGACCGTGCCGAACAGGCCGACGAAGGGGGCGGTGGAGCCCACCGAGGCCAGGATGGCCAGGCCGCCCTGCAGGCGTGCCGTGGCGTGATCCATGCTGTTGCGCAGGCAGCGCGTGACCCAGTCGCTCACGTCCAGGCTGTCGTGCAGGTGCGCCTTGGTGTTGCGGTGGTGCGCCACGGCCTCGCGCCCCTCCTCGGCGAGATTGCGGAAGGGGTTGTCTTCCTGCGGGCCGAGCCTGGTCAGGCCTTCGGCGAAGTCGGCGCTGTGCCAGAAGGTCTCGGCTTGGCGGGCCAGCTTCTTGTAGCGCACGATGTCCATGGCCTTGAGCACGATCACCATCCACGAAGCCAGGGACATGCCCAGCAGCAGCAGGGCGACGCCGCGTGTGACCCAGTCACCCTGGGCCCAGACGTTGTACAGACCGAATTGCGATTCCATAAAAGACTCCGGAAGAAAAAATTATTCGAGCACGAAATTGATGGGCACGTTGAACCACATGGCCTCGGCCATGCCGTTGCGTTTGCCCGGCACGTAGCGCCAGCTGCGCACCGTGGCCAGGGCTGCCTGGTCCAGCCGGTCGTAACCGCTGGAACTGCGGATTTCGGCTTGCAGGGCGGTTCCGTCGGTGCCGATCAGCACGCGCACCACCACCTTGCCCTGTTCGCCCAGACGCCGGCTCAGCGCCGGGTAGGACGGCTTGGGATTGTTCAGGTAGGCCGCATCGCTGGAAGGCAGCTCGATGCGTGCAGGTGCCGGCGGGGCGGCGGGCGCGGGGGCCACGGTGGTGGCCGTGATGGCCGCCGGGGCTGCTGGCGCCGGGGCCGGTGCCGCGGGGGCCAAAACGGGCGCCGGCTCGGGGCTGGGTGTGGGCAATGGCGGCGTCGGGGCCGCTTTCACCTCGGGTCTGGCCTCCTGCTTCAGCGGCTTCGGGGCGACCGGTGTCTGCGGCTGGGGCGCCGGTGGGGCGGGCGGGCTGATGAACTCGCTGAGGATCTCGCCCGGGATGATGATCTCCACCGCGCGGCGCATCAGGCCGGACTGCAGCGCCCATAGCACGGCGACGTGCAGCAGGACCACGCTGGTGGCAATGAGCAGGCGGCGGTTCATGTAGGCAGCGGGCGGGTGGGGCAGGGTCAAGCTCATATTGTCGGGG
>CAUPQO010000104.1:0-10694 GCA_963513295.1 uncultured Hylemonella sp. | reverse complement strand
GGGCAACAACTCCTGCGGCAGCCGGTCGATTGCCTACGGCAATATGGTGCACAACGTCATCGGCGCCCAGGCCTGGCTGGCCGACGGCGAGCTGCTGAACTTCGGCCGCTACGACGCGGCCAGCGGCCGCGTGAAACAGATCGGCGACTTTGTGCGCGGCCTGGCCGGCCTGCACCGCGACGAGATCGAGGCGCGCTGGCCCAAGGTGCTGCGCCGTGTGGCCGGCTACAACCTGGACATCTTCCACAACCAGAACGAGAAGCCCTACACCAGCGACGGCTCGGTCAACCTCGCGCACCTGCTGGTGGGCAGCGAAGGCACGCTGGCGCTCACGCGCTCGCTCTGCCTGCGCTTAAGCGAACTGCCGCGCGCCAAGGTGCTGGGCGTGGTGAACTTCCCCACCTTCTACCAGGCCATGGACAGCGCCCAGCACATCGTCAAGCTGGGCCACAACATGCAGGGCGGGGCGCTGACGGCAGTCGAATTGGTCGACCGCACCATGATCGAGCTCTCGCTGCAGAACCCGGCCTTCGCGCCCACCATACGCACCGCGCTCGCACCCGCCATCAACGGCGGCAAACCCGAGGCCGTGCTGCTGGTGGAGTTCTCCGGGGCCAGCAAGGCCGACATCGCGCCCAAGATCAAGGAACTCGTGGACCTGATGGGTGAACTCGGTTTGCCCGGCAGCGTGGTGGAGATGATCGACGACGCGCCGCAGAAGAACCTGTGGGAAGTGCGCAAGGCCGGCCTCAACATCATGATGAGCCTGCGCGGCGACGGCAAACCCGTGAGCTTCATCGAAGACTGTGCCGTGCCCCTGCAGCACCTGGCCGAATACACCAACGCGCTCACCGAAGTTTTCAGCAAATACGGCAGCCGCGGCACCTGGTACGCCCACGCCTCGGTCGGCACGCTGCACGTACGGCCCATCCTGGACATGCGGCGCGACGGCGCGGCCAAGATGCGCGCCATTGCCGAAGAGGCCAGTGAGCTGGTGCGCAAGTACAAGGGCGCCTACAGCGGCGAACACGGCGACGGCCTGTGCCGCGGCGAGTGGATCGAATGGCAGTTCGGCCCGCGCCTCACGCAGGCCTTCGCCCAGATCAAGGAGTACCTGGACCCGGCCAACCTGCTCAGCCCCAGGCGTTTGATCGATCCGCCCAAGATGGACGACACCACGCTGATGCGCTTCCCGCCTTCGTACCGCGTCGTGCCCATCCAGCCCGCGCTGGACTGGAGCGCCTGGAACGTGCAGGCCGACCCGGTGACCGAAGTGACCACCGCCCCCGGCACCGGCGGTGACCCGGCCCAGGGTCTGGCCAAGGCCGTGGAGATGTGCAACAACAACGGCCACTGCCGCAAGTTCGACGCCGGCACCATGTGCCCGAGCTACCGCGTCACGCGCGACGAACAGCACCTCACCCGCGGCCGCGCCAACACCCTGCGCCTGGCGCTTTCCGGCCAGATCGAGGGGCTGGACGGCAAGGATGCCTTGACCAGTGAAGTGGTGCGCGAGGCCATGGACCTGTGCGTGAGCTGCAAGGGCTGCAAGCGTGATTGCCCCACGGGTGTGGACATGGCCAAGCTCAAGGTCGAGTTCCTGCAGCACTACAAGGCCAAACACGGCCACACGATCAAGGACAAGCTCGTCGGCCAGCTGCCCGACTACGCGCGCCATGCGGCCAAGGTGGCCCCGCTGCTCAACCTGCGCGACAAGGTTCCTCTGATGGCCCAGCTCAGCGAAAAGCTCTTCGGCTTCTCCGCCAAACGCAGCCTGCCGCAATGGAAGTCAACCCACTTCTTCAATACACCCGTGCAGAGCGCCACGCGCGCCGAAGTGCTGGTGGCACCCAAGGCCGTGGTGCTTTTCGTCGACACCTTCAACGGCTATTTCGAATCCGAAAACGCCCACGCCGCGCTGCAGGTGCTGCAGGCCGCCGGCTACACCGTGCACGTGGCCAGCAAGGTGCAGGCCGATGGCAAGCACCTGTGCTGCGGCCGCACCTTCCTCTCCGCCGGCATGGTGGACCAGGCCAAGGTGAAAGCACGCGAGGTGGTAGACAGCCTCCTGCCCTTCGCCGAGAAAGGCATCGCCATCGTCGGCCTGGAGCCGAGTTGCCTGCTCACGCTGCGCGACGAGCTGCTGGTCATGGGCCTGGGTGAGGGCGCGCAGACCATTGCCAAACAGGCATTCTTGTTCGAAGAGTTCCT
This sequence comes from uncultured Hylemonella sp., assembly GCA_963513295.1. Lineage (GTDB taxonomy): Bacteria > Pseudomonadota > Gammaproteobacteria > Burkholderiales > Burkholderiaceae_C > Hylemonella. The sequence goes on along the minus strand of CAUPQO010000104.1, from coordinate 8,483 downwards.
GGCCCGCGAAGCCAAGCGCGGCCAGCTCGAAGCCCTCATCAGCAAGCTCAAACCCGTGAGCCAGCCCGTGCTGCTGCACGGCCACTGCCACCAGAAGGCCTTTGCCGCCGTCACGCCCGTGATGGAGGTGCTGCAGTTCATCCCCGGTGCCAAACCCGAACTCATCGAGTCCAGCTGTTGCGGCATGGCCGGCAGCTTCGGCAACGAGGCCGAGCACTACGAGGTGTCCATGCAGATGGCCGAAGCCAATCTGCTGCCGGCGGTGCGGGCCAGGGCGGACGCGATCGTGGTGGCCGACGGCACCAGCTGCCGGCACCAGATTGCTGATGGGGCGCAGCTCGAGGAGGTGCATGTGGCGAAGTTGCTGGCGGGGCAATTGGCATAGGCGGGCTTGCTCTGATACGGTTTCGGCGCGTGATGCAACTTCACAGAGCCCATCAACTCCTCGCTGTTTTCCTGTCCGTGGCTCTGCATGTCCTGGTGGTTGTTCTTGCAGGCAACTATCAAAGCAGATTGACCAGCAAGCCGGAAGCCCCAAAGCCCGAGGAGCAAGTCATTTTTCAGGAGGTGATGCCAGCATCTCCGGAGAAGATGCTCCCGGAGCTTCCCGATCAAACCCCTGGCTCGGCACCACCCGTCTCCACCATCCATGCACCCCAGGAAACTGCGGTGACGCCCCCTTCTGCGGACCGTCAACCGGCTTTCATGGCGGCACCATCCGCCCCGACAGCGCAGGAGTGGGCCCTGGCCGGCACCTACACCCTGAAGAACAGCAAGCGCTACCGCTACACCTGGGGCCAGCAGGTCCGCAGCATGATGGGCACGGCTTACGAGGGAGCGGATCAGGGCGTGGTGCGCTTCCGGATCGAGATCGCACCCGATGGGCGCCTGGCGCGGCTGGAGACGCTGTGGACGACTTCGGCGGTCGCCGAACGCCTGGCGCGCCAGGCGGTCGAGCGCATGCCGCCGCTGCCGCCGACACCAACGGGGTTGCCCCTGGTCTTCGAGCAGACCATCTCCTTCCAGCCTTTTGACTCAGGTGGGCCGCCGATCTACAGGAACGACTGCCTGCCGGACCCCCCGGCGTTCCGCAACCCCTTTGCATGGGACGGCAAATCGCCACAAGTGCGTGCCGCGCCCGTGCCAGCAGCGAAGCCGGATCCGCAAGCCCTGGAGGAATGCCTGAAGAGCTTGCCCGAGGACTCGATCGAGGCGGAGAGCGCGCATGACCGGCGGCAGCTTGAGCAATGGGGATCGGAGAAACTGGGACGCTAGCCACGGGGCTCTGCCGCCGTCACGCCCGTGATGGAGGTTCTAAGCCTGATCCCCGGCGCCAAACCTGAGTTGATCGAGAGCAGCTGCTGCGGCACGGACGGCAGCTTCGGCTATGAGGCCGGGCACGACGAGGTGTCTATGCAGATGGCCGAGGCGGTGCATGTGGTGAGGTTGTTGGCGGGGCGGTTGGGGTAGGTGGACGTGCTCCTTCGCGTGTAGGCTTGCTCGCCCGAGTGCGACTCATACATGGCGGTCGGGGCTAACCTTGAGTGCGACACAGTCCATCAGAGTTTCGTCAGGTAATTTCCAGACGGTTACCGGCACGCATCACACGCAAGCCTAAGCGACCGGCAAGTGGTTCGATTGCTTCGAATAATTCGCTCCGCATATCGTTTCGTGATGGCTCGTTATGAATTGCGACAAGCAGATCAAGTGCCAAACGGTTTCCGTGTGCCGCAATGGCGCCTATTCCGGCGTAGGGAACGTTGTGGCGTTTGGCGCGCGCGAATCGCTCGGCGACAGATAGCGACAGAAGTTTTCGCCGACTTCTCAATTCATCGATCGCACGGCGGATTGTGTGCCCATACTCATCTTCCCCGTTGAATCGAGTGTCATCTGGATCTTCTATTGCGAGGACGAGGTTTTCTAATCGATCCAATACCCTTGTCGAGCCTAGGTTTAGAGCAGCGGTGGTGATTTTGATCCGCTGTATTTCGGTCAAATCGTTTCGGTCTATCCAGCTCTCAACAAGATCGATCCATACGTCGATTGCTGGGTGGGGCGACGTAGTTTGGAGGGTGCCGGAACCGAAACTATCCATTTCGAAGATGTATGTCATGCCAGTCACAGCATAGCTGGCAAATTCGGCTGCTTCCTTGGCATCATGGACACGTGACTGGACGGCTTCGGCAGCGGTTACGCCAAGGTCGCGGGAAGGATAGTGTCCAAATAGGGAAATGGTCGTTCCCGCTATGAGGATGTCTGCAGTAGCCAAATTCCCGATCAAGTGTCGGAAAGCCTCTTCATTGCCGTGCCGCGCCGCAAGGGTCAGCATGATGTTACGTAAGCTATCAGCGAGGTTTTCATCTTGGAGGCAATCCTGGATGAACAATAGTTGATCCTCAAAATTCTTGAGAATCGAGCTAATGTGACCTGCTATTTCTTCTCGTATTTCAAGATCGAGACTTTCGTCTTGAAGGAGGTCGTATAAGGTGGTTCTGGGGTCAGGACTTCTTGCTGCGGCCTTCAGGGCCGACCAGCGATCACCATAGTATGCGGAACGGATTGCTCGATTTATGGTGGGCCAAGCCCTTGGGTCGAGGGAGTCGCCAGCGACAGAAAATGCTTCCAATCTCAATTCGTCTGGAAGTCCTTCATCACAGGCGAGTGCGAGAACGCGCTCGCCTGTGATTCGAGTTGGATCCAATGCCCCGACCAAGTTTGAAAGGCCGCATAGCTGATCATCGGAGATATCTGGATCACGCGCCTTGCTTACGTACATTTCAAGCGCCATATCTCCTAGGCGCGCAATCGCAGGTTCAAATGAGTGCAAATAGATGTGGCGATCAAGTCCCTGCTCGAGGATTGCGTGCAAGATTTCTTTCGTTAGGTCAGGATCGTTGGCGCGGGTCAATATCTCGCCTGTCCCGCTCTGCTCAAGCCAGCGATGTTTAAGTACCGACCGCATTTCGGGGAGGAGCGGTTGCGAAAAAGCGTCGACAATCAGACGCCCGACGCGTTCCCGGATCCTCCACGATGCACTAGGCCAGATCACGGCAAGCCGCTTTGTCACTTCATTTTTGAGCGTGGTGTCGATTTTCGCCCCGTTCGCAATGCACCTTGCGACGAGCCGCAGGCCGGTGGAGAAGGCGTCGTCGCCGCGGGACAACATCTGGTTGATGATCGGTGAGGGGTTCGGATGCAGTTCCAGTGCAAATTGAACAACCTGCGCCCATGGGCGTTGGATGGCGTCATCGATTCGTTGTGGAAGCGTTTCCGGCTGCTCTCGAATGAGGTGGCATGCGGCGAGATACTCTTGAACAATAGGATATGGGAACTGCAGCCGAATTGCGCTCTGTCGACGGAGTACTCCTTGTGTTAGTAGCCGAGCCAGAATGGTCTCCGGCGTCTCCTCGTGTATGCCGACACGGGCTACGACATCTAGAACCTCACGTTCTGTTGCCCCGATTTCTTGTGCTTCCAATCGACCATAGGCCAGAGCTTCCGCTACACGTCGCAACGCAGACGATTCGGTTGAGGGCGAAAGTAGCGCTTTGTACTCGTGTGGGCTGAATAAAGTCTTTAGATAGCTTTCGATTAGGTCTGCCCGCCCGCTCGGCATCGTTACTCCTGTGCCAGCGGAAGCCAGTAGCATTGTGAGAAAAAGCGGGATTCTCGCCAAGCGATCGATATCCGGGTAAGCCTCCAAATCGCGAACAAACTGCCAACCATCCAAGGCTGGAATGCGGCTCTTCATCGCTTCGGCGAAGCGAATGATGTCCGAGTTCTCAAGAGGCAGAATTTCGACCAGTCGACCTTCGGCAGGCCCAGAAATGACCGCCGGATCGCGAACGGTAAGTAACCATGGTGCGAGAGAATGTCGGGCAGAGAAGGTTGCGATGCGATGAAGTACAGGTTGACGCCGACTCGCTGGGATTTCATCGAGACCGTCGAAAAGAAGGACCGCTAAACCCTGCTCAGCGAGTCGGGCCCAGTCAACGCGGATATCGAGTTCTCGATTGACGTTGTCAGTGAGAAACTCTAAGACGCTGACTTCGCTGGCAGCGAAGGTTGCCAAAGGCACCAGCACCGGGACGTAAGGAGTATGAATCAGTCGAGCTGCAACCGCATTTAACAAGGCAGATTTGCCATAGCCCGGGCCAGCAACGATGACGTAACGTTCGATCTGCTGGGATGGGAATCCCCGGAAATCGACATTGGATCGTTCGACAGGGGAATCCCAGGAGGGACTCTCGTCTTCGAAGTCTGTAGGGGCCGTGCGGTCAAAGTCACGGGCACGCGGCCAGACGAAGAGATCCTCGCTACGTCCGGAAATTCCCGTGCCGGGTATCTCGATCCGAGACAGACGCTCGAGCGTAGAGCGGTAGACTGGTAGTCCCCATTCTGCCGGCTCGGCTACTTCGACGCCAAACTCATTGGCCAGTCGCGAGCGGAGGGCTGGAGCAAGAAACAGTGCTCTGCGGCGCGCGCCACCTCCAGCGATATCGCGCAACGCAGAGAGAAAGGTTGGCGGAAGAGAAAATGCGGTACCCAGGCGCCGCCGTTCGAATGCCCGTTCGACTTCTTCAAGTGGCAGGATATGGACTCTCGTGCGGCGGAACAGTTCCAGAGCGTCAACACTCCCGGCCAAGGCGCCTTCGACTGCCGAAAGTACTTTCCGATGTTGAACAGACAGGCGTACAGACCACTCCGAGGCATCTGAGGCTGTTGAAGCACGCTCTGCCAAGTCGCGTATCGCGCGCGATGTCTCGTTCGTGTCACCCAGAACGAGTACGAGGTGATCTTCGCCCGAAAAATCAGGGCGAGCATATTGGGCCGCTAAGCTGGTCCACATGCCTTTCCACGTGTCGCCCGATCCGCGTACGCTCGTCTTTGCTTGAACCCATTCACGATGACCATCGGCATACCGAATAACGATGTCATCTACATCGGCGGGTGCTTCTAGACGGACTTCCACGACCCTCTCTCGTGGGGGATGGGGGCGCAGATCAAGAAGGTCGGCTAGGTATCCCGCGGCGACCGTGTTCTGGTAGTAGATGCCATTTTGTGTTGCTGCGCCGCCGAGTTCTGCCATTCAATTGCTTTCAGATCAGCTATTCGCTGATCGCAAGATGCTGCTCAGTTGCTATATCCATTTGTAGATTCTCTCGCGACAACAGCATAGAAGCAACTGATATGGGTGAGATCTCCGTAAACATGAGATTCAGTCGCGCCTGCTTGGGAATACGCAATGCGCCCCTTCATGCATGTCGCCACGTCATAGAACTAGGGATCTTGCTTCCAGTAGGCGACTACAAAGGCGACGATGGCCTCTGCATCCAGTCGCGATTGCTGTGCCTACGCCATGCGCAACCTTACACTGCCCCGGAAGCAGAGGCCATCGCGCGCTGGTGGAATATCGTTAGAGGAGAATTCTGCCGGTCTTGGGTAAGAGCATGGTGTTTTCGTACGCGCTGATGCCGTTCAGCCAGCTGGTCTTGGCGCGGTCTTCACGGAAGCTCGCACGTTCATCGCAAGTTCTTGTCGAAAAACGTGACCGACTCCTGTGCAAAGCGGTCCAGGAAGGCCGCCCGGTCGAAGCCCTGCGGGTCGCGGGCCACACTGCCGTCGGGAGAGGGCAGGTCCACGGTGGGTGTGTTCATGAAGGCGTAGTGCCCGGCATTGGGCACGGTCTGCAGCGTCGCGTTGGCGCCGCGCAGGTTCTGCCTGACCCACTGCGCATGGAAGCGGGGCACGAGGAAGGTGTCTTTCTCGCCGGTGTGGATGGCCACGGGCACGGTGATGGCTGCCAGCGAGGACGCGCTGAACAGCACGCCCAGCGGTGCCAGGGCCATCACGGCACGCACGCGCGGGTCGGCCTGCACGGGCTCTTCCTGGCCGTCGGCGGCACCGGCCGGCGCCGAGCCGCTGCCCAGGGCATGGGACAGGTCGCAGAACACGGGGTCCTGCGCCGCTTCGGCCGCGCAATGCTGGCGCAGCCGCGAGAGCACGGGCTTGCCGCCGGCCAGCGCCAGCACCGTGTAGCCGCCGGCCGAATGGCCCATGGCGCCGACCAGGGGTTGCCCGTCGGCACCGTTGGCGATGCGCTTGCGCCATTGCGGGTCGGCCAGCAGGGTGTCGATCACGCGCGAGACCTGGCGCGGCCGCTCGGCAAAGTAGCGCGCCGGCGTGGCACGCAGCGACTGGTCCTGCCAGGTATCGCCCACGTGTTCCACGCTGGCGACCAGGTAGCCGCTGCGCGCCAGGGCTTGCGCCAGCGTGGCGAAGCCGATCTGGGTGGAGACCGTGCCGTGACTGATGACGATCAGGCCCTTGAACTGCGGTGCCGGTGCGCCGTTGATGGCGACGTTCTGCGGAAACGGCCCCATGGGGATGACCCGGGCCGCATCAGCGGTCGGGTAATACAGGGCGGCATGGGCCGGCTTGTTATCCGCACTGGCGGGCACCACGGTCAGCTGACGAAAGCCCGCCTCGGTGGCCTGGGCGGCAGGCTGCAGCAGCGCCACGCCGGCCAGGGCCAGGACATAAGGGAGGGCGCGGAAACCGGAAAGGGTAGAGGCAGACATGGTGGGGTCCTTTGGGGTGCAGGGTTCTGCGTGGAAGACAGGCGGACTATCTGCGCCCAGGGGCGCAGCGGCCAGGGCCTTGCGACGAAACACCGACCTGGCGGCGCCAGATGCGCAGGCCGCACGCGAAGGGGCCGCTGTCGTTGCGGCCCGGCGCGGCCCGGCGGCGTGTGTTCACGGTTGCCGCACCAGGCGCTGCACGATGCGGCGCGTGAGCGGCGCCACCACCAGCACGACGGGAAACGCAACAAGCCAGGCGGTGAGCCAGGCGCCGATCCACAGGGGCAGCAGCTCGGCGCCGGGGCCGGCCGCGCGCAGCGTGGAGATGGCGGAGACCAGCAGCGACATGAGGCCCGAGAGGATGAAGCCGAACAGGGCGGGGGCGTAGCGGGCGGGCAGCATCAGACCACCTCCTCTGCTTGCATGCTCATGCGCGCGAGCACGCTGGCGAAGTTGCGGCCAAAGGCCTCGGCGGTGCGCAGGTCACCCGGCGCGTAAGACTGGCCCGCGGCCGAGTGGCCGGCCTGGGCCATCATGCCGGTCCACGAGCCCAGGCGGTTGATGGCCTGCTCGTAGGGCACGCCGCTGCCCTGTTCCGGCAGGAAGGGGTTGCCCACCCAGACCATGCCGTGCTGCATGGCGAAGGTGAACATGGAGACCAGCGTGCTCTGCTTGTCGCCCGAGGGCAGGGCCGAGACGGTGAAACCCGCGGCCAGCTTGCCCTTGAGCTGCTGCTTGCGCCAGAGCCCGCCCGTGGCGTCCATGAAGGACTTGAAGGGGCCGCTCACGCCGCCCAGGTAGGTGGGCGAGCCCAGGATGTAGCCGTCGTAGTCGAGCAGGCTGGAGGGGTTGTTGGTGACGGTTTCTGCCTTGAGCAGGCTGACCTGGGTATCGTCCACGCTCTGCGCGCCGGCGACGACGAGGCGGGCGAAGTGCTCGGTGTTGCCCTGGCCGCTGTGGTAGATGACGGCGATGTTTTTCATGATCGTTTTCCTTTCTGGTTGAGGTGGAGGGTGGGGCTTCAGGCCCCGGTGGATGAAGTGATGGCCAGGGCCGCGGCATACAGGCCCAGCCCGAAGGCCGTGTGGTTGGCCAGGCTCTTGAGCACGTTCAAGGCAGGGGTCTTGGTGCGCGACGAGGCCACGCCCGCGCCCATGGCGGGTTGCATGACGAAGAGCGGCAGCGCCACCGTGGCCATGCCGAAGCCCAGCGCCGGCCACAGGCTGGGGGCGCGCAGCCACTGCGGGCCGGCCAGCGCGGCCAGCAGCAGGGCCAGTGCGATGCCGGTGAAATAGTGGGCGGCCCAGCCCAGCGCGGTCTCGCCGCGCACGGGCGCCGCCTGGGCGATGGCCTGGTGCGCCCAGCGGCCGCGCGGCATATGGGCGACCCAGCGGCCGAGCAGGGCGAAGTTGAGCGTGGGCAGGCCGAGGGCCTTGAGCAGCGTGAGCCACAGGTCCATCACGGCGGTGGCGACGATGCCGATGGCAACGGCGCGGGGGAAGTCTGCATCGAAGGGGGTCATGGGGGCGTCCTTTCGGTTGACGGGGTGTTTCGGTACCGTTAATCTACGAATTCAAGTCGACTTGAAGTCAAGGCATTTTTGAAACATGGACATTGCGGAAGTCGCCAAACGCTCCGGCCTGCCGGCCTCGACGCTGCGTTATTACGAAGAGAAGGGCCTGATCGCCTCGGTCGGCCGGCAGGGGCTGCGCCGCACCTTCGACCCGGGCGTGCTGGAGCTGCTGGCCCTGATCTCGCTGGGCCAGGCGGCGGGTTTTTCGCTGGACGAGATCGCGCAGATGTTCACGCCCGACAAGCGGCCGGCCATCAAGCGCCAGATGCTGGAGAGCAAGGCCGAGCAGGTCGACGCCGTCATCAAGCGCCTGCGCGCCATGAGCAAGG
>CAUPQO010000103.1:0-10908 GCA_963513295.1 uncultured Hylemonella sp. | reverse complement strand
GTGCTGGCCTATGGCGGCAATGACACGCTGACAGCGCTCAGGCAGCAGGTGCCGGTGAGCACGCGTTTCCTGCCGCACGGCCACAAGCTCAGTGTGGGGCTGGTGTCTGCCACCGCGCTCGACGTGGCTCATGCCCCGGCCACGGCACGCGCCGCGGCGCTGGACGTAGTGCGTTACGAGCAGCAGGGCTGTTATTCGCCGCACACCTATTACGTGGCACGCGGCGGCAGGGTCACGCCACGCGAATTCGCGCAGCAGCTGGCCGGTGAACTGGCCGCGCTCCAGCATAAATTTGCGCGCCGTACCCTGACACTGGAAGAAGCGGCCAGCGTGGCCGGCTGGCGCCAGGGTCAGGAGATGCAAGGTTTTGCCGGTGCCGGCGTGGAACTGCTGGGCGATGCCGGTGCCTCCTGGTGCGTGGCCTATGCCGAGCAGGCCAGTGCCTTGCTGCCCTGCGCGCTGAACCGCACGGTGCAGGTGCAGGCCGTGGACCGCCTGGCCGACACGCTGCCCCTGTTGGCCGCACAGCGCGAGGTGCTGCAGACCGTGGGGCTGGCGGCCGCGCCGCAGGAGTTGCATGCGCTGGCCGAGCTGCTGGGGGCGGCCGGTGCCACGCGCATCTGCGCCCTGGGCCAGATGACGGCGCCCGAAGCCGGCTGGCACCACGATGGGCGCTTCAGCCTGCTGGACCTGGTGCGCATGGTCGAGCTCGAACAGTCGGCCGAGGATGCGGCCGAGTCTTTTGCGCCGTATCGGGATTGATGCACGTGAACGAGTCGAGAACACCTACCGTTCGGGCTGAGCCTGCCGAAGCCGTGCGGGCCCTTCGACCAGCTCAGGGCGAACGGGCAGGGCCCTTCCTCGACATGCAGCAGGTGCGCTACACCTTTCCCGGCTGGCCGCCGGTGGTGCAGTGCGTGGACTGGGACATCGCGCCCGGCGAGTTCCACTGCCTGGTGGGGCGCAGCGGCTGCGGCAAGACCACGCTGCTCAAGCTGGCCGCCGGCCTGCTGCAACCCGATGCCGGCTCGGTGCGCCTGCAGGGCCAGCCTGTCCACGCCCCCGGCCCGGGCACGGGTTTCGTGTTCCAGCAGCCCACGCTGCTGGACTGGCTCACGGTGCTGGACAACGTGCTCCTGCCCCTGACACTGCAGCGCACGCCGACAGACGCCGACCGGGCACGCGCCGAGCAACTGCTGGCGCAGATGGGCCTGAGCGCTTACTTGGGTCACCATCCGCGCCAGCTATCCGGCGGGCAGCAGAGCCGCGTGGCGATTGCGCGCGCGCTGCTGCTCGATCCGCCCATCCTGCTGATGGACGAGCCTTTCGCCGCGCTCGATGCCATCACGCGCGAGGAACTGCAGGACGAATTGCAGGCCATGTGCCGTGCGCGCGGCACCTCGGTGTTTTTTGTCACGCACGACATCGCCGAGGCGGTCTACCTAGCCGACCGCGTGGCGGTGATGGACGCTGGCCGCATCCGCCACGACATCCGCGTGGACCTGCCGCGTCCGCGCGGCCGGGATCTGCGTTACGGCCCGGCCTTCAACGCCATCTGCGCCGAGCTGCGGCACGCCATGGACGGGGAGGGCGTCGCATGATGCGCTACCCGCGTCTTTTCGCTCTCGCCTTGCTGATCATCCTGCTGCTGGCCTGGGAATGGTCCGTGTCGGCTTTCAAATTCTCGCCGCTGGTGCTGCCAGCCCCCAGTGTGATTGGCGCGGCGCTGCTGCGCGGCCTGCAGACGGGTTACCTCTGGCCCCACATCGCGCAGACCCTGCTGGAGCTGGGGCTGGGCCTGACGCTGGGCGTGGCTCTCGGTTTTGCCGGTGGCGTGCTGCTGGGCGAGTCGGCCGTCTTGCGCCGTGTACTCATGCCCTATGTGGTGACCAGCCAGGTGGTACCGAAGCTCGCGCTGGTGCCGCTGTTCATCGTCTGGTTCGGTTTCGGCACCGTGCCCACGGTGGTCATCACGGCCCTGATCTGCTTCTTTCCCCTGCTGGAAAACACGCTGACCGGCATTGCCCAGGTGGACGCCGCGCGCCTCGAACTGTTCCGCATGCTGGGCGCCACCCGCTGGCAGACCCTGTGGCGGCTCAAGGTGCCGGCCTGCCTGCCCGCCATCCTGGCCGGCCTGCGCGTGGCCGTGGTGCTGGCGCTGGTGGGCGCCGTGGTGGGTGAGTTCATCGGCGCCAGCATGGGGCTGGGCGCGCTGATCATCGCCGCCCAGGGCTCCATGGACACGCCGCTGATGTTTGCCGTGCTGCTGCTGATCACGCTGATCGGCCTGCTGCTGTACGAGGCCACGCTCTGGATCGAGCGCCGATTGCTCCAACCCTATTCCCAAACTTCCAATTGATGAGGACGACACCATGAAACGATATTTCCTGCGCACCCTTGCTGCGCTTGCACTCGGTGCCCTGTGCACCGGCGCCTGGGCCCAGGCCAAACTGGACAAGGTGACGATTGCCGGCTGGGGCGGCCCCATCTCCGAGATCACCAACCTGCTGGTCGAGCCCGACAAGGGCTTCTTCCGCGCGCAGGGCATCGACATGGTCTTCATGCCCGGCACCGGTGGTGGCGATGCCGTGCGCAACCTGCTCAGCGGCCAGGCCGACGTGGCCTTCACCGACCCGGGTTCGCTCTACGCCGCGTTGGACAAAGGCGAGAAGCTGCGCGTCATCTATGACATCTACCCGCAGAACATCTTCAATGTGGTGGCGCTCAAGAGCAGCGGCATCAGCAAGCCTGCGGATCTCAAGGGCAAGAAGATCGGCGTCTACAGCCTGTCCAGCGGCACGCTGACCAATCTGCAACTGCTGCTGAACCAGGCGGGCCTGAGCGAGAAGGACGTGACCATCGTCGTCACCGGTCTGTTGAACTTCGCGCCGCTGATGCAAGGCCAGGTGGACGCCACCGCCGCCACCGACACCGGCCTGCTGGTGGCCCGCGCCAGAGGCGTGGGTGAGGTCAACGTGATGGAGGTGCGCAACTCGCTCAACGTCTCCAGCGACATCTTTGTGGTGCGTGAAGAAACCTACCAGCAGAAGAAGGACGTGCTCAAACGCTTCCTGACCGCCTACCGCGACAGCATGTTGTGGATGATCGCCCAGCCGCAGGAAGCCGCCGCGCTGGCGGTCAAGCGCGCCATCAATGGCCAGAACGAAGCCGTGAACCTGGAAGTCATCAAGCTGCGCAATGCGTCCAGCGTCTCGCCGCTGACGCAACAAAAAGGCCTGGGTGCCATCGACGTCGACATGCTGCAAAAGGGCGCCGACGCCTGGAAGAAGATCGGCCTGATCCAGCGTGACCTCAAGATGAAGGACGTGGTGAGCAGCGAGCTGCTGCCGATCCGCAAGTAAGATTTCTCCGTTCGGGCTGAGCCTGTCGAAGCCCTTCGACAAGCTCAGTGCGAACGATTCATAAAAGGTTGCGTTCGTCATGAACTTCCAGGGCCAGGTCATCCTCGTCACCGGCGCCAGCCGGGGCATAGGCGCAGCCATCGCCCGAGCCTTCGCGGCCGAGGGCGGTTTCGTGGTGGTGAACTACCTGCGCAACGAGGCCGCAGCCGACGAGGTGGTGGTGCAGTGCAAGGCGGCGGGCGCTGCAAGGGGTGGCGATGCCTGGGCCATCCGCGCCGACGTCAACGACCCGGTCCAGGTTCAGGCCCTGGTGGCGCAGGTGCAGGCCGAACTGGGCCGCATCGACGTGCTGGTCAACAACGCCTTCGCACCCTACCGCTTCGACCCGGAGCAACGCAAGCGCTTCTGGGAAACGGATTGGGTCGACTACCAGACCCAGTTCGACGGTGCCGTGCGCGCGACCTGGAACGTCTGCCAGGCCGTGCTGCCCGGCATGCGCCAGCGCGCGCAGGGTTGCATCATCAACCTGGCCAGCGACCTGGTCGAGCGGCCGGTTGTGCCGTATCACGACTACGCCACGGCCAAGTCCGCGCTGGTGGGTTTCAGCCGCAACCTCGCCGCTGAACTCGGCCCCCTGGGCATACGCGTCAACTGCGTGGCGCCGGGTCTGGTCTACCCGACCGACGCCAGCCGCGCGACCAAGGAAGACGTGAAAGAAGCCATCGTGGCGCAGACGCCGCTGCGCCGCATCGCCCGGCCTGAAGACGTGGCGGGGCCGGTGCTTTTCCTCGCTTCGGACTGGAGCCGTTTCATGACCGGCCAAGTATTGGTGGTGGATGGCGGCCTGGTCATGAAGTGAGCGACCGTTCGCTTAGACTCGCTTCATGTCTGACACCGCGCCCCTGATCCTGGGCATCGAATCCTCCTGCGACGAAACCGGCGTGGCCCTGGTGCAAGCCAATGGCAGCCCGGTGCCGCAGCTGCTGTCGCACGCGCTCTACAGCCAGATCGAGATGCACCAGGCCTACGGCGGTGTGGTGCCCGAACTGGCCAGCCGTGACCATATCCGCCGTGTGCTGCCCTTGACCACGCAGGTCATGCAGGAGGCCGGCAAATCACTGAAAGACATCGACGTTGTGGCCTACACACGCGGCCCCGGCCTGGCCGGGGCGCTGCTGGTGGGCGCCGGTGTGGCCTGCGCCCTGGGTGCGGCCCTGGGCAAGCCGGTGCTGGGCGTGCACCACCTCGAAGGCCATCTGCTCTCGCCCTTCCTGAGCGCCGACCCACCCGAGTTTCCCTTCGTAGCCTTGCTGGTCTCCGGCGGCCACACGCAGCTCATGCGTGTCGACGGGGTGGGGCGCTACGAAATCCTGGGCGAGACCATCGACGACGCGGCAGGCGAAGCCTTCGACAAGTCGGCCAAGCTCATGGGCCTGCCGTACCCTGGCGGCCCGGCGCTGGCGAAGCTGGCGGAGCAGGGCGACGGTGCGGCTTTCAAGCTGCCGCGCCCGCTGCTGCACAGCGGCAACCTCGATTTCTCTTTCGCCGGTCTCAAGACCGCGGTGCTGACGCAGGCGCAACGCCTGGGTGGCGAACTGGAAGCACGCAAGGCCGACCTGGCCGCCTCGACGCAGGCCGCCATCGTGGAAGTGCTGGTGAAGAAGTCGCTGAGTGCATTGAAGCAGTCAGGATTGAGTCGCCTGGTGGTGGCCGGCGGCGTGGGCGCCAACCGGCTGCTGCGTGAACAGCTCAACGCCCAATGCCAGAAACTCAAGGTGCGTGTGCACTACCCCGAGCTGCACCTGTGCACCGACAACGGTGCCATGATCGCCATGGCCGCCGCCATGCGCCTGCAGGCCGGCATGCAGGAAGCCACCCGCGCCTACACCTTCGAGGTGAAACCGCGCTGGCCACTGGATGCGATCAGCCAGTCGGTGTGATTTGAGAGGTGACTGCTTGCCTGTCGTTCTAGTGGTTCCTCCAGTTGTGCAAAGTTGGGGCAAGCGGATATAAATCTGGCACTTGAAATCCAAAACGGGAGAAGCCATGAACGTTGTCATGCCGACAGAATTGCGGCCTATATCAGGTTAGCGCTCATGAAAACAAAGCTTGAACCAATCCCCAGTTGGATAACGACTTCGTTGCAGGGGCTCACGTTTTGGATCGGCTACAAGCGATCCCTTTATCGAGACTACCCACTATCAGAGGGTGCGCTGGTCACGGAATTGCGATCACTGATGCATGCCAATCTTCCGGATGAGCTCTTCCTAAAGTGCGAGGTGGGTTACACCCATCTTGTAAAGGCTCCGCGACCGGCCCCCATCTCCGGTCAAACAAGAGCAGATTTGGTTGCGGTCACAAAGACAGAATCTACAGAGAAGCCAGGGAAAGTCATCTACACGCCGCAGCACGTCTTCGAGTTCAAACGAGCTGGAGCGCCGGCACGAGAAATAGACAAAGACTTAAAGCGACTCGCAGCGTTCCAAGCTGCTCGTCCGCATGCCCGGGCGTTTCTGGTCGTCTTGTCTGAGTCGGGTCGCAATGATCGGTTCGTTACCGAAGAAGGAAAGACACGAGTTGGAAAGCATGCCGTGCCTGGAATGGACGCGACATACCACATTCGAAGAACCGTCAAGGCCGCCTCTGCGTATACGAACCGTGACTCGGGAAACTACGCAACCGTAGTGGAAGTATGTGCCAATGAGCGCTAACCCTTCAATCGAGAGGGCATGACCCGGCAAGCCGGGTCATGCTTCTCATCTCAAACGTTAGCCGCCAGGGAGAAACCATGGGTACGAAAGAAGAGATCAAGAAGGAACTGAAGGCGCTACTGGAAAACCAGGAGAAGTTGCTTGCGCTTGCGAAGGACAACAAGGACATCATCGAATTTGGAACCTATTACCAACGCTGGTACTCGCGCGCATACAAACTAGTCGAAGCCCTTGCTCCCGAGCGGTTGCCAGAGTTTGTTTCGTATTACCTGATCGACCCAAAAAGAAAAACCACGGATGCGGGGAATTACGTTCTCCAAGACTACATCAAGGGCATTGGCGCACGAACAAACGTCTACGATAAGCCACTCTGGGATACCAATAATTTGGCAATGATCAGGGTAGTGAACCAACTTCAAATCATTTCTTCTCTATCCTCTCGAATTGACACCGTTCTGCAAGACGTGACCGGGCATCTATTTGCAGAAATCCAAGATGCAGAACTGATTGCCGCAAAGCAACTCACCAAGATAAGCAAGCGTGCTGCAGGCGCTTTAGCTGGCGTGGTGCTCGAAAGACACTTGCAACGAGCCGCAGAAAATCACGACATATCGATAGGAAAGAAGTCTCCTACGATCTCAGACTTGAACGATCCGCTAAAGAGCAAGGGCGTTTACGACACGCCCGTTTGGAGGAAGATTCAGTTACTTGCAGACATTCGCAATCTATGCAGTCACCAGAAGGCAACAGAACCATCTGATGAGCAGGTAGAAGAACTGATTTCCGGGGTGAACACCATAATCAAAACGGTCTTCTAGTGCGGCGGCTAACTCATCATTCCACCGCGCCCGCGCGAAAAGCCGCGCAGGCCGGTGAATTCAAACGAAAAGGCCGCGAAGTTCGCGGCCTTTTGCTTTGAAGGCGTGACGCAATCAATTGATCGCCAGCTTGACGGTCTTGTCTGCCGGCAGCACCTTGACCAGCTTGAGCGTGAGCACGCCGTTGTCCAGCTTGGCTTCGCTCTTGCTCACATCGATGTCCTGCGGCAGCTCGTAGGCGGCCTTGTACTGGCGCTTGGCTTCGGGCAGGGTCTCGATGCGGATCACATTGCCTTCGATGCCGATGGACAGTTGCTCGCGGCTGACGCCGGGCACGTCGAAGCTCAGCTCGTAAGCCTTGTCTTCGGCGGCATTGGCCGGCTGCTCGGCGGGGGCAGACTCGCTGAAGAAGCGGTCGAAGGCGCGCAGGGAGGGAGAGAAGGCGGAACGGCGGATGACGGGAACGAACAGCATGGTGGAACTCCTGTGGTGTTGAAGGGTGGCTCGGTGTGCGGGGGCACTGCCGGCCGCAGGGCATAACTGGGCGCGGTCGCAGAAGTTTTCAAGGCCCGGGGTGAGCGGCAAATTTTTCGGGGCCGGGTCTTGAAAACATGGGGGCTGTCTCTATGCCCGGGCGCTGTGCCTGCACCGGACAGGCGGCACAATCGACCCCTTGCGATGGAGTGAACATGCGACAAGTGATCCGAAACCTCGAAGAATCCAAAATCCGCGAAGTGGCCAATGCCGGCATCGGCCGCAGCGACGTGCTGGCCTTCTGGTTCGGCGAGGGCGATGAGGTCACGCCCGATTTCGTGCGCCAGGCGGCCATCGATTCTCTTAATAAGGGCGAGACCTTCTACAGCCACAACCTGGGCCTGCCCGAGCTGCGCGCCGCCATCGCCCTGCACCTGAGCCGCCTGCACGGCACCGTGGCGCCGGACCGTATTGCCGTGACCTCGGGCGGTGTCAACGCGCTGATGATCGCCATGCAGGCCCTGCTGGAAGCGGGCGACGAGGTGGCCATCGTCACCCCGGTCTGGCCCAACCTGACAGCGCAGCCCCTCATCCTGGGCGCGCGCCTCAAGCCCATCCCCCTCAAGCCTGTGGCCGGCGCCTGGACGCTGGACCTGGAGGCCCTGCTGGCCGCCGTGACCCCGGCCACCAAGGCGCTCATCCTCAATGCGCCCAGCAATCCCACGGGCTGGACGCTCACGCGGGAGGAGCAGCAGCGCATCCTGGACCACTGCCGCCGCACCGGCACGTGGATCGTGGCGGACGAGGTGTATTCACAGCTGTACTACGAGGCGTCCAGCAACGGCTGCGCGCCCAGCTTCCTGGACATCGCCTCCTCCGAAGACCGGCTGGTGGTGGTGCACAGCTTTTCCAAGAGCTTCCTCATGACGGGCTGGCGCCTGGGCTGGCTGGTGCTGCCCGCCGCCATCACCCACGACGTGGGCAAGCTGATCGAGTTCAACACCTCCTGCGCCAGCGTCTTCACCCAGCGCGCCGCCCAGGTGGCGCTGGAACGAGCCGGTGAGATCACGCCGCGCGTCGTGGCCCACCTCAAGACCTGCCGCGACACCCTGGTGCCCCTGCTGCAGGCCGTGCCGGGCGTGGAGCTGGCGAAGCCGGCAGCCGGGATGTACGCCTTTTTCCGCCTGGCCGGCCACGACGATTCCCTGGCCACGGCCAAGCGTCTGGTGCGCGAGGCCGGCCTGGGCCTGGCCCCGGGCGAGGCCTTCGCCCCCGAGGCCCAGGGCTGGCTGCGCTGGTGCTTTGCCTCCAAGGACCCGCAGCGTCTGGTGCTGGGGGTGGAGCGGCTGCGTGGGTGGCTCCTCAAGTGAGCAAACGCTAGCGCCTCAAGGGTCTTCAGGCGAGGATACCGCCGAACCTGCTGGGCCGGGCGGCTGGCATCGCCCCTGGAAGGGGCTGAGGCCTGCGGCTCCCGGCCTGCCTGCGCAGGCCCGGACAGGCCGAAGAGCTCCAGCCTCTGGCGTAAGCACCGGGCTAGCGCCCACAGGGCGTGCAGCCTGGGGTGGGCTATAATCGCACGGTTCTGCGGTCCGCAAGGGCTTGCAGAGCGCACGTCAGTAGCAGTTCCAGCCGCTGACGCAAGTTGTAAACCCTGGGACGTCCCGACCGAAAGCGGCCGGTTTCGTCCCGCATGACAGGAAAATGAAATGATCGCTACCAGCATCAAGGCCGAAGTTGTCAAGGCCAATGCCCGTTCCGCTACCGACACCGGCAGCCCGGAAGTCCAGGTCGCCCTGCTGACCGCCCGCATCAACGAACTGACCCCGCACTTCAAGACCCACGCCAAGGACCACCACGGCCGTCGCGGTCTGCTGCGCATGGTGAGCCGTCGCCGCAAGCTGCTGGACTACCTGAAGTCCAAGGACTTCGACCGTTACAGCTCGCTGATCACCAAGCTGGGTCTGCGCAAGTAATCGCCCCGGACAGATGAACAGGAGCGCCTGAGTTGGATTTCTAGCTCAGGCGCTTTGTACTTCGGAGCAGACAGGAACAGAGCGAAGCTGTGTCATTCCAGAGGAAACCGGGCGAATTTCCTCGACTTTCTCTGGAATGGCATCGTGTTCTGTGATGTGGCTTCGAGCCCTAGGGGAGGCGGCTCAGACCTCCCTTGATCCATACAGGAGAAAACACATGACCATGTTCAACAAAGTCACCAAGACCTTCCAGTGGGGCCAGCACACGGTCACCATGGAAACCGGCGAAATCGCCCGCCAGGCCACCGGCGCCGTGCTGGTCAACATCGACGACACCGTGGTGCTGGCCACCGTGGTGGCCACCAAGAGCGCCAAGCCGGGCCAGGATTTTTTCCCCCTGACGGTGGACTACACCGAGAAGTCCTACGCCGCCGGCAAGATCCCGGGCAGCTTCTTCAAGCGTGAGGGCCGTCCCAGCGAACTCGAGACCCTGACCTGCCGCCTGATCGACCGCCCGATCCGTCCGCTGTTCCCCGAAGGCTTCTACAACGAAGTCCAGGTGATCGTGCACGTCGTGAGCCTGAACCCCGAAGTGCAGGCCGACATCGCCGCCATGATCGCCACCAGCGCCGCGCTGAGCATCAGCGGCATCCCGTTCAACGGCCCCATCGGCGCCGCGCGCGTGGGTTACATCAACGGTGAATACGTCCTGAACCCGGGCCAGACCCAGCTCAAGGACAGCCAGATGGACCTGGTCGTCGCCGGTACCGAATCCGCCGTGCTGATGGTGGAATCCGAAGCGCAACAGCTGTCTGAAGAAGTCATGCTGGGTGCCGTGGTGTTCGGCCACGAGCAGGGCAACATCGCCATCAACGCCATCCACGAGCTGGTGCGTGACGCTGGCAAGCCGGCCTGGGACTGGAAGGCCCCGGCCAAGGACGAGGCCCTGATCGCCAAGGTCAACGCGCTGGCCGAAGAGAAGCTGCGCGCCGCCTACCAGATCCGCAACAAGCAGGCTCGTACCCACGCCTGCCGCGAGACCTATGCCGTCGTGATGGCTGACCTGAAAGAGGCCGGCGTCGAGTTCGACAGCGTCAAGGTCGAAGGCATGCTGTTCGACATCGAAGCGCGCATCGTGCGCAGCCAGATCCTGGCCGGCGAGCCGCGCATCGACGGCCGCGACACGCGCACCGTGCGCCCCATCGAGATCCGCAACGGCGTGCTGCCCCGTACCCACGGTTCCGCCCTGTTCACGCGCGGCGAGACCCAGGCCCTGGTGGTTGCCACGCTGGGCACCGAGCGCGACGCGCAGCGCATCGACGCGCTGGCCGGCGAGTTCGAAGACCGCTTCATGCTGCACTACAACATGCCTCCCTTCGCCACCGGCGAAGCCGGCCGTTTCGGCACCCCGAAGCGCCGCGAGATCGGCCACGGTCGTCTGGCCAAGCGTGCCCTGGTGGCCTGCCTGCCGACCAAGGAAGAGTTCCCCTACACCATGCGTGTGGTCTCCGAGATCACCGAATCAAACGGCTCCTCGTCGATGGCTTCGGTCTGCGGCGTCTGACTGTCG
>CAUPQO010000102.1:0-10974 GCA_963513295.1 uncultured Hylemonella sp. | reverse complement strand
CCCCGACCAACGGCCCTCATCGAGGGCCTTTTGTTTTGCCGGGGTGACAATGCAGCGGTGCCCCACCCCACCCGCCGCATGACCTTGCTCAAAGCCCTCAGCGCCGGCCTGCTCGCGCTGGCCAGCGTGCTGCCGGCCGCGGGCGAGACCCTCACGGTCGGCTCCAAGCGTTTCACCGAGGCCTACATCCTGGCCGAGATCGTCAGCCAGACGGCCCAGGCCGCCGGCGAGGCCCAGGTGACGCACCGGCAGGGCCTGGGCAACACGGCCATCCTGCTGGGCGCCCTGCAGGCCGGCAGCATCGATGTGTATCCGGAGTACACCGGCACCATCGCGCGCGAAATCCTGCGCCTGGACCATGTGCCACCCCTGCCCGAACTCAATGCGCGGCTCGCCCCGCTGGGCCTGCGCGCCTCGGTGCCGCTGGGTTTCAACAACAGCTACGCCCTGGCCATGCGCGCAGCGCAGGCGAGCGCGCTGAAGATCACCCGCCTGTCCGACCTGAAAAACCATGCCGGGCTGCGCCTGGGCCTGTCGCAGGAATTCATAGGCCGGGCCGACGGCTGGCCCGGCCTGCAGTCGGCCTACGCGCTGCCGCAGGCCCGGCCGCGCGGCCTGGACCACGGCCTGGCTTATGAAGCCCTGGCGCAGCAGCAGGTCGACCTCATCGACGTCTACACCACCGACGCCAAGATCGGCCCCTACCAGCTGCAGGTGCTGGTCGACGATGCCGGCTACTTCCCCCGCTACGAGGCGGTGCTGCTGCACCAGGCCGATCTGCCCACGCGCCTGCCGCGCAGCTGGGCGGCCCTGGCCCGTCTGGAAGGCCGCATCACCGAAGAGACCATGCGCGGTCTGAACGCCGGCGCGGAACTGCAAGGCCAGAGTTTCCAGCGTGTGGCCCAGGCCTTTGTGGCGGGTGAAGGGGCCGGGCCGGTCAAGACGGCGACCGCCCGCCCCGGCTGGCTGGCCAAGCTCTTCGGCCCCGACCTGCTGCGCCTCACGCTCGAACACCTGGCCCTGGTCTTTCTCTCGCTGGGCGCGAGCATGGTGGTCGGCATCCCGCTGGGCGTGCTGGCGGCGCGTTTTGCGCCGGCGCGGGCCCTCATCATCAACACCACCAATGTGCTGCAGACCATCCCCTCGCTGGCCCTGCTCGCCATCCTCATCCCCCTCACCGGCAGCATCGGCCTGTTGCCGGCCTTCATCGCCCTCACCGTGTACGCCCTGCTGCCCATCGTGCGCAACACCCACGCCGGGCTCAGCCAGGTTCCCGTCGGTCTGAAACAGGCGGCCTTGGCCCTGGGCCTGGGCCCGGGCTCGACGCTGCGCCTGATCGAACTGCCGCTGGCGCGCACCACCATCCTGGCCGGCATCAAAACCTCGGCGGTCATCAATGTGGGCACCGCCACCATTGCGGCCTTCATCGGCGCCGGCGGTTTCGGCGAACGCATCGTCACCGGCCTGGCCCTGAACGACAACGCCACCCTGCTGGCCGGCGCCATTCCCGTGGCGCTGCTGGCCCTGCTGATCGAAGCCGGCTTCACGCTGGCCGAGCGCGGCTTCTTCCCCGAAACCTGGCGCAAGAACCGCTAGCCAGCATCGACCCAAAAACAAAGGCCCGCATCGCGGGCCTTTGTTGTTCAGCGTGGGGGAAATGTCAGCAGCCGGCGGCGCACTTGCCCGTGCTGTCGAACTCCATCAGCTTGCCGCTGAGCGGAATGTGCACCGGCACCTTGCTGGCTTTCATGAAACGGTCGGTCTTGCTGCCCGGCACCACCTGGCCACCCTTGGTGGCGACCTCGTTCACGTGCGAGGCGATCACCGCCGCGGGCTGGACCAGGTCGTTGATCACATAGGCCGCTTCCGCCGGGCCGGTGGAGAAACCGTCGCCGATGTTCATCACGGCCAGGCGGGCCTTGTAATACCCGCGCACCACCTTGTCCTGCGCCGCCGTGATGCCCGTGTCACCCGAGAGGTAGACCACCAGGCCGTTGCTGAAGGTCAGCACATAACCGGTGGCCTCGCCCACGTAACCGGCAATGCCGGCGTCCTTCATGTGCTTGCCCAGGTCGCCGCCGATGTAGTCCGGGTCCAGGCCATTGCTGTGCACGGCCGGCACCGTGGCGATCCTCACGCCGCCTATCAGTACGCTGCCGCCGAAGCGCGCCAGCACGGAATCGGCCGGGTTGCCACCATTGGCCTTGAGCTTGCCGGCGAAGAAAGGCGGCATCTCGCTGCCCGTCACGATCTTGGCCTTCTTGGCCAGCGCGATGTTCACCGTGCTCGAATTCGGCAGCGCCGAGACCGACACATCGGGTTTGTCGCAGCTGCCCGAGTTGGGCGCCGCATTGTGCGCATTGCCCACGTGGTCGCCGTGCATGTGGCTGACCAGGATGATGTCGATCTTGCCCAGGCGCGGGTCGCTGGCGCCGGCCACCGTGCGGCCCACGTCGTACAGGATGCGTGTGCCATTGGGGTCCTCGAAAATCATCGCGCGGTCCTGCGGGCACAACTCGCCCTGCTGACCGCCCAGCGGCGTCACCTTCACGTTCTGGGCCAGGGCTGGCTGCGCCAGCAGGGTGATGGCGGCCAGGCAACCGGCCGCCGCGAAACTGGATACTGATGTCTTGCGCATGCGTCTGCTCCTCTACTGGTGGTTCGGCAGGTACGAGCGCAGCCGTGCAGGCTGCGCTCATCTACATGGGGAAATGCCCTGGGCCGGAAAGACGTGTCCCGGCCACCTGCCCGACCATGATGACCCGGGCGCGCAGCACGCGCAATGGGGCTCACCCCCGCACGCGCGGCAACAACAAGGGCCCTCGATGAGGGCCCTTGTTTTGGTCGGACTTGGTTCAGTCTTCAGGCTGCCGCGGCCTGCATCTGCCGCCGGCGCAGCACCAACACACCAAACAGCGTGGCCGTCAGGTACATGCTGACCGAATAGATCGCCGCCGGCAGCGCGAGCTGGAAGTTCTGCAGCACCGACAGCGCCACGAAGATGGCCAGCGTGGAGTTGTGGATGCCGATCTCGAAACTCACCGCCGTGGCCATGGGCTTGTCCAGCCCGGCCCAGCGCGAGAGGTAATACCCCGAGAGCAGGCTCAGCAGGTTGAAGGCCAGCACCACCGGCCCCAGGCTGCT
This sequence comes from uncultured Hylemonella sp., assembly GCA_963513295.1. GTDB lineage: Bacteria > Pseudomonadota > Gammaproteobacteria > Burkholderiales > Burkholderiaceae_C > Hylemonella. The sequence continues at coordinate 7,830 of CAUPQO010000102.1, read as the reverse complement.
GAAGGACTGCGTCAGCGCCGTCCACTCCTTGGCAATGGCGATGACGGCAAAGGCCGCCAGCACCAGGGCGCTGAAGGCCTTCATGGGCTTTTCCATGCGCGCGGCAAAACCGGGCTGCCTGCTGCTGACCACCATGCCGATCAGCACCGGCACCAGGATCACCCCCACCACCTCGAACACCTTGCCGAACTGCAGCGGTACCACCTGCCCCGTCTGCGCGAAGGTGGCGATGGCCCAGTTGGTGATGAGCGGCAGGCTCACGATGGACAGCACCGTGTTGATGGCCGTGAGCGAAATGTTCATCGCCACATTGCCGCCAAACAGGTGGCTGAACAGATTGGCCGACACCCCGCCCGGCGACGCCGCGAGCAGCATCAGCCCCACGGCATAGACCGGCGCCACGCCCAAGCCCACGATCAGCCCCCAGGCCACGGCCGGCAGCAGCAGCATCTGGATGGCCAGGGCCAGCAGCACGGCCTTGGGGTGCTGGCGCAGGCGCACGAAATCACCCACGCTGAGCGACAGGCCCAGGCCGAACATCACCAGGGCCAGGGCCCCGAGCAGCAGGGCCGGCAAGGCGGCAGTAAACGTCATGCCGTGGCCACCCGGCGCGCACCGTGGGCGCCCTCACCCAGGCGGCGCTCCATCTCGGCCTGCACGTCGGTGCGCAGGCGCATGGCAAAGGCCACCTCGGCCGTCAGGAACAGCGGGCCCACCAGCAGGCCCACCAGGTCATCCACAAAAGCCGGCTTGCGCCCCTCCCAGTAATGCCCGAGGAACTGGATGGCCCAGCCCACCACAAACAGGCCGATGCCCCAGCCCAGCCAGGTGGCCGTGCTCTGCGCGGCGATCCACTGGCTGATCCACAGGCTCACGATCAGCTGGGCCACCATGGCCAGGCCAAAACGCAGGTCCAGCCGCAGGTAGAACAGCGAGGACAGGATGGCCAGCAGCAGGGCCGGCGTGGCCGGCAGGCCGCCGAGCTCCCAGGCCGGGCGAGAGAGCAGCGTGGTCACGGCCAGCACGATCATGGGGATGCCCACGAAATGCGTGGCCACGTTGCGCTGGTCCTGGTGATAGGCCGCGTACTGGGTGAGATGGTCGGTCAGTGTTTTCATGGTCGTCTCCTCTTCGGTGTCTTGTACACATTGACAGACATCAATGATCGACCTACCCTCGCCCACAGTCTGTCAGGTACCCGACACAAGCCCTCGCCCCCGTACAAACCCCATGAACGACGCGCAACACTACCTGCCCGTGCTGAACGCCGGCCGCTGGTACGCCCAGCTGCCGCCCGAGTTCGCCCAGGCCCTGCTCAAGATGGCCAAGCTGCGCCAGCTGCAGGCCGGTGAGGCCCTCTTCCTGCGCGACAGCCCGCCCTGCGGCCTCTACGCCGTGGTCTCGGGTTCCATCCGTATCTCGGGCCAGACCGGCCGCGGCGACGACGCACGCGAGGCCCTGCTGGTGGTGCTGCCACCGCCCCAGTGGTTCGGCGAGATCACCGTCTTCGACGGCGCCACCCGCACCCACCACGCCCACGCCGCCGAGCCCAGCACCCTGCTGCAGGTGCCCCAGGCCGAGCTGCTGGCCTGGCTGCACGAGCACCCGCAGCACTGGCGCAATCTGGCCGTGCTCATGGCCGACAAGCTGCGCCTGGCTTTTTTGACGATGGAAGAACAGACCGTGCTCAGCGCCCCGCTGCGCCTGGCGCGGCGCCTGGTGGGCATGGCCGAGGGTTATGGGGTGCAGACTGGCCGTGGCGGTACACGGCGTGTGCTGGCCGTAACCCAGCAGGAACTGGCGCTGATGATCGGCGTGTCACGCCAGACGACGAACCAGATCCTCAAGGAGCTGGAGGCGCAGGGGATTTTGCGGGTGCAGCGGGGGGGGATGGAGATTTTGGATTTACCTAGGCTGAAAAAATTGAGTCAATAAAAATTAGCCATGACACCCTGACATCTCTACTCGTGAAATTCAACCGTAATGGTTGTTGTTGGATGAATCGTCATTCCACCGATCAATCCACTGTCAATTTTCAAATCGTTGAACTTCCGGTACTGATAGCGAGCTTCTGGCAATCCAGGAAAGTCCAAGAAATGCGACTTGACTAGCCCTTCACGCTCAATTCGATCCAAAACAGAGCGTGCTTGCCGATCACACTCGCGTATCAACTGGTTCAGCAACTCATTCCCTGTATCTGCGCTGGCGTAGATCAGCTGAAAACCTTGGGGAAGAAAATGCTCCCCATATATCGGTTCCTCTCTTAAAGAAAAGGGAACGTGGCGCCCTAATTCAGAGTCAGTAACGAACCCAATCTGCGTGCTCAATGGATTTTTTATCCGCTCTGCATTCCCCATCGCTACGGTAAGTAACGCAAGCATTTCAGGATTCCCTTCGACATCGTGATACTCGAAGGAGTGGGCAAATTGCTCACACGAAACACATCGATATTTTTCACCCTCTTTCACGACCTTACATTGGAAGAAAAAAGCTACTGAAATTTTTGTGTCAGCAACCATTCGGGTATTGGTGTCGATTACAAAAAAAGACTCCAAACGAGATAGCTCTTCTAGGCCATCAATTGAAGCGTAGTTCGACGAAACGTCAGTTTGGCTCTGAACTTTGGACCCCTTCTTCCGGGGATATAAGGTTGATCGGCGATCGCTTGCCGGCGTCACAAGATTACCGTCGTGATCAAAAATCTGCACTTGACCATCTGGGGAGATAGTCAAACGATCAGCGATGCCTGCCTTAGGTAACTCAATGATCCGTTGAACGTTTATGGGCTTTTTTTTCATGTTTGCATCACACTGATAAGACAGTTGGTGCATAAACCATATCGGATTTCATACCAAATTGAAACAAGAAAGGCGCCATCGGCGCCTTGTCTTCGTATCGATTAAAAGATCCGCTTACAAAGCCTTCCCCAACCTCTCCACCCCCTCCCGTATCTTGTCCTCCCCCACCGTAGCAAAACTCAGGCGCAGGGTCGAGGCATCGGGGTTCGTCGCATAAAACGGCGCGCCCGGCACAAAGGCCACGCCCTTCTCGATGGCGCGTTTGGCCAGTTCACCCGCATCCTTGAGCTTGCCGCCCGCGCCCGTGAGCCGGGCCCAGAAGAACAGGCCGCCGCCGGGCTGGGTGAACTCGATGGCGTCGCCCAATTCCTTCTTCAGGCATTCACCCATGGTCTTCGCACGGCCGGCATAAACCTCGCGCACATGGGCCAGGGTGGCGGGCATACGACCGGCCTTGAGGTATTGCGCGGCGGTGGCCTGGGCGAAGGTGCTGGTGTGGGCGTCGCTGAACTGCTTGCACATGGTGGCTTTGGCCAAGAGCTCGGGCGGCGCGATCATCCAGCCCACACGCAGGCCGGGGCTGAGCACCTTGCTCAAAGATCCGCAATGCACCAGCCAGTCGCGGCTGCCGGGCACCTGGGCCGTGAGGGCCAAGAGGCTGGCCGGCGGGGCCTTGCCGAAATACAAGTCGCCATAGGGATCGTCCTCGATCACCACGGTCTGGGTCTTCACGGCCAGCTCCAGGATGCGCTTGCGGCGCTCCAGGCTCAGGGTGGCGCCGCTGGGGTTGCCGAAGGTGGGGATGAGGTAGACGAAACGCGGCTTGTGTTCGGCGATCAGCTGTTCCAGCTGGTCCACCTGCACCCCATCGGCATCGATGGGCGCGCCGATGACCTGGGCGCCGTAGAGGCGGAAGCACTGGATGGTGGCGAGGAAGGTGGGCGCCTCGACGATGACCTTGGCGCCGGGGTCCACCAGGGTCTTGCCGATCAGGTCCAGCGCCTGCTGGCTGCCGGTGGTGACGATGAGCCCGTCTGCATTGATCTGTACACCCTTGCTGCCCATGAAGGCGGCGAGCTGTTCGCGCAGGGGGTTGTAGCCCTCGGTGGCGCCGTATTGCAGGGCGGCACCGGGTTCTTCGCTCAGCGCTTTGTTGGCCGCTTCGCGGATGCCGTCCACGTCGAACATGGCGCTGTCGGGGAACCCGCCCGCAAAGGAAATGATGCCGGGTTTGCCCAGCAGCTTGAAGAGTTCGCGGATGGCGGAGGTTTCGACGTTGTTGAGGCGGTCGGCGAATTGCATGGAGGTCTCGGGGGTAAGAAGTGACTCCCCCGATTCTCCGTCAAACCGCCCCGCCCTCGCCGGGCCTGTGCCTTAGCGGGGCAGCGGCAGGGGCTTGCCTTCGGAGGCAGCCGGCACGGCCACGCCCAGCCAGCCGGCCACGGTGGGCGCGATGTCCACGATCTCCACGCGCGTGTCCACCTTGCCGGGTTTCACCCAGCGCGGGCCCCAGGCCAGCAGGGGAACGTTGGTGTCGTAGGGATAGGGCGAGCCATGGGTAGCGATGCTGCTGCTGGAGAGGAACATCCAGTAGGGCTTGGGGATGTACTGCACGTCACCCGAGAGGTCGGCGTGCCAGCTGCGCCGCACGGCCGTGAAAAAGGGCCCGTCGATGCGGCTGCCTTCGGCCAGCTCGCGCCGGGTGTAGGCGGCGGCGATGCCGGGTTCCTCCAGCAGCAGGTTGCGCGCCTCCTCGGTCACTTCGTCGGGGTCCACACGGTGCTGGCTGATGAGCTGCTTGTTGAGCAGCAGGGTCGAGCCCGAGAAGCTCACCCACTTGCCGGCGCCGAACTCTTCTTCCAGCGCACTGTTGATGCGGGCCAGCAGCTGGCTGCCGATGATGCGGCCCGAGCGCAGGCCCTGCTGGGCGGTGAACTCGGGCGCGGGCATGAAACCGTGGTCGGCGGTGAGCGCGGCGATGTAGTTGTCCTTGCCCACGGTGGCGTCCAGGTGCTTGAAGAAGTCCTGCAGCTGGCGGTCGAGCTGCAGCAGGTGGTCGTGCGAGAAACGCGACTCGGCGCTGTAGCGGTGGTTGATGTAGTCGTGCGCCGAGAGGCTGATGGCCAGGATGTCGGGCACCTCGTCCTGGCCCAGGCTTTCGCCGGCGATGGCGGCGCGCGCGAAGTCCAGGGTGAGCTGGTCGGCAAAGGGGCTGCGCAGCAGCTGGCTGTAATAGGCCGGGCCCGGGGCTTCGTCGGCCGGCGCGCCCATCATCATGGGCAGCGCGGCGGCCTTCTGGCCGAACCAGGGCTGGCGGTCGGGGATGGAGCGGGCGTAGGCCTCTTCGGGCAGCAAGGCTTTCCATTCCTGCTTGAACCAGCGCTCGGCCGGTTTGGCGGCGTTGAAGGCCTCGACCCAGGCCGGGTGCTGCAGCATGTAATACGTGCTGCTGGCGAACTGGCCGCTTTGCGTCATGTACATGTAGGCGGTGCCGGCCTGGCCCGCGGGCAGGATGGCGCCGCGGTCCTTGCCCGAGATGCCGATGACCTTGGCGCGCGCATCGGTGCGACGCAGCACGTCACCCACGGTCTCCACTTTCAGGTTGCGCGGGCTGGTGCCGTCCAGCGGCTGGGTCTTGTGGCCGATGTACTGGGCCGTGAGGTCGCCGGTGCAGTACTGCGGCTCGCCCGTGAGGGCGTCGCGCCATTCGTTGGCGATGATGCCGGTGCGGTGCGGGTAGGCGCCGGTGAGCACGGTGGCGTGGCCGGCGGCCGTGACGGTGAAGGCGTGGCCGTAGTGCGCGTCGCTGAACCAGGCGCCGCGGTTCAGGAAACGGGCCAGGCCGTCGGGCGCGAGCTGGTCGCGGTAGGCCAGCAGCTGGCGCTGCGGGAAACCGTCCACCACCAGCAGGACCAGCAGGCGCGGCCGGTTCGAGACCGCAGCCGGCGCGGCAGGCACAGCAGGCCTGGCCGGCTGCGCAAGCACCGGGCCCGGTGACACGGCAGCCGGCACGGGCGGGCTGGATGCGGGCTGATCCGCCTCAGGCCGCAGGGCCTGGCAGCCGGCCAGCACGAGGGCCAGCCCGCCGGCCAGGCACAGGCGCAGGAGGTGCGGAAGGAAACGGGACTTCATGGGCAGCGGTGAAACAGTGGGCGGTGAGCGATGGCAGGCATCATCCCATGAAATTTGCAGGCCGCCGGGGCGGGCCGGCCGACCTGATGGACAATGCTGTAACCGGAGATTTCCGCCCTTGCCGCTGGCGTGACCTGCCGTCACACTGGCCCCACCCGCGACACCAGGATGCCCCCATGTCCGACCTTTCCGCCTTCTTCCAGTCCGTCAAGCTGCCGGTGATGCCGGAGGTGGCGCACGCCCTGATCCGCACCCTGCACGACGAGGACGTGTCCATCACCCAGGTGCGCGACCTGGTGGCCAAGGACCCGGTGCTCACGGCCAAGCTGCTGCGCACGGCCAACAGCGCGGCCATGGGCATGCGCCGCGAGATCGGCACGCTGGACGCGGCGATCTCCATGGTGGGCCTGTCGCAGGTGCGCACGCTGGCGCTGACGGCCTGCATGAACGTGGCCTTCCCCGTGGTGCCCGGCCTGGACCGCACCGAGTTCTGGCGCAACAGCATGGCCTGCGCCGGCTACGCACAGTGGCTGGCCGGCGGCATCGGGCTGGACGCCCAGCAGGCCTGGCTGAGCGGCATGATGCTGCGCCTGGGCGAGCTGCTCATCGTGCAGGCCAAACCCGACAGCCTGGCCGTGCTGGAGCGCCAGCCGCAGATTCCGGGCGACCGCTGGGCGCGCGAGTTGCAATTGCTGGGTTTCACCGAGGCCCAGGTCACGGCCGAGCTGGCGCACCGCTGGCACTTCCCGCCCGAGATCGTGCGCGGGCTCAACACCGCCTCGGCCCCGCTGGCGTCGCAGCCGCTGTCGCAGCTGGGTGGCGTGTTGCACCTGGCCAGCCGCCTGGCCGACATGGCTTTCAGCGAGCCGGAGATCGTGGACGCGCTGCCGCAGGACGTGGTGTCCGCGCTGGACCTGAACCTGGACTGGATGCGCAGCAAGCTGCCCTCGCGCGACAGCTTCCTCGACATCTCCACGCTCTGATTCCCCCGGTGCGCCTCGCGCCCTTCGACTTTGCCCAGGACAGGCCTGCCGCAAGGCCCGCTGTGACATGACCCCCGCCGCCATCCGCTCCTTCTTCGCCACGCTCCAGGCCGCCAACCCGCAACCCGTCACCGAACTCGAATACACCTCGGTTTTTGAGCTGCTGACCGCGGTGCTGCTCTCGGCCCAGGCCACCGACGTGGGCGTGAACAAGGCCACGCGCAAGCTCTTTCCCGTGGCCAACACGCCGCAGCAGATCCTGGACCTGGGGCTGGCAGGGCTGGAGAGTTACATCAAGACCATCGGCCTGTACCGCAGCAAGGCCAAACACCTGATGGAGGCCTGCCGCATCCTGGTGGAACGCCACGGCGGCCAGGTGCCGCGCAGCCGCGAGGCGCTGGAAGCCCTGCCCGGCGTGGGCCGCAAAACCGCCAACGTGGTGCTCAACAGCGCCTTCGGCGAGCCGACCATGGCGGTCGACACCCACATCTTCCGCGTGGGCAACCGCACCGGCCTGGCACCGGGCAGGAACCCGTACGAGGTGGAAATGCAGCTCCTGAAGCGCGTGCCGCCCGAGTTCCTGGTGGATGCGCACCACTGGCTGATCCTGCACGGGCGTTATGTGTGCCAGGCACGCAAGCCGCAGTGCTGGGTGTGCAGCGTGGCGGCGTATTGCGACTTCAAGGACAAGACGCCTGCGCCCTGAGCGCCCTGGTCTGGGCGCTCAGGCCGCGTTCAGAACAGGGGAATGAGCGGCTGCACCACGTAAAGCATGTTGCCGTCGACCTGGCCCTGGTAGAGCTTCTTCTGTTCCACACCACCCTTGCCGTCGGGTGCGAGGGTGAAGTCGTCGTCGTTGAGCAGGCCCAGGCGCTGGCTGTCGATGACCCACAGGCCTTCGAGCTTGTCGTGCGGGT
>CAUPQO010000101.1:0-11097 GCA_963513295.1 uncultured Hylemonella sp. | reverse complement strand
GCACCTTGGCGCTGAGCACATAGCTGGCGCGGGCAAAAACATCCTCCGGCAGCAGCTTCACGCCCTTCGGTAACAGGCTGTGCAACTCGATGAAACTCTTGACGGCCGTGAACAGGCCATCACGCAGGCCACTATCGTGCGTGCCGCCGGCGCTGGTGGGAATCAGGTTGACGTAGCTCTCGCGCACCGGCGCACCGTCCTCGGTGAAGGCCACAGCCCAGGTCGCGCCCTCGCCCTCGGCAAAGGTATCGTTGTTGTCGGCAAAACCTTCACCCTCGAACAGGGGGATCACCGGGTCGACGCTCAGGGTCTGCATCAGGTAATCGCGCAGGCCGCCCTTGTAGAGCCAGGTCTGGGTTTCCTTGCTCTTCTCGACCGTCAGCGTGACGGTGACGCCGGGCATGAGCACGGCCTTGCTGCGCAGCAGGTGCGTGAGCTCGGCCATGGGCAGGACGGCCGATTCGAAATATTTGGCATCGGGCCAGACCCGCACCGTGGTGCCCTGCTTGCGGTCGCCAGCCCCTGCCGCGCGCGTGCTCAACGGCTCCACCACGTCACCGCCGGCAAAGGCGAGCTGCGCCACCTTGCCCTCCCGGTAGCTGGTGGCTTCCAGCCGCTTGCCCAGGGCGTTGGTCACGGAAACGCCCACGCCGTGCAGGCCGCCCGAGAAGCTGTAGGCGCCGCCCTTGCCCTTGTCGAACTTGCCGCCGGCATGCAGGCGGGTGAACACCAGCTCGATCACCGGAGCCTTCTCCTCCGGGTGCAGGCCGAAGGGGATGCCGCGGCCGTCGTCCTCGACGCTGACCGAGCCATCGGCGTGCAGGGTCACGGCGATCTTCTTGCCGTGGCCGGCAAGTGCTTCGTCCGCTGCGTTGTCCAGCACTTCCTGGATGATGTGCAGCGGGTTGTCCGTCCGGGTGTACATGCCCGGACGCTGCTTGACCGGCTCCAGCCCTTTGAGGACGCGAATGGAGCCTTCGGAATATTCGGGGGTGGGTTTGACAGCCATGGCGCGGAATTGTAGACCCAGTCGCCCGGATAGCTGGATAAACATACAGTTACAACTCGAACCCGGCCGGCAGGCCATGGGCGAATTGGCTACAGTTCGACGATGAGCACACACAGCAACAAGCAACTCTCGATGGTCCAGGTGCTGATCTGCGGCGCCGCCATCGTCACCCTCTCCATGGGCATACGCCACGGTTTCGGCCTGTGGCTGCAGCCCGTCACCCAGACCCAGGGCTGGACGCGCGAAAACTTCGCCTTCGCCATGGCCATCCAGAACCTGACCTGGGGCTTCGCCGGCATCTTCGCCGGCATGCTGGCCGACAAGTTCGGCGCCTTCAAGGTCATCATCGGCGGCGCCATCCTCTACGCCCTGGGCCTGATCGGCATGGCCAACGCGCCCACCCCCCTGCTCTTCGCCCTGAGCTGCGGCGTGCTGATCGGCGTGGCCCAGGCCGGCACCACCTATGCCGTGATCTATGGCGTGATCGGCCGCAACGTGAGCCTGGAGAAACGCTCCTGGGCCATGGGCGTGGCTGCCGCCGCGGGTTCCTTCGGCCAGTTCCTGATGGTGCCGGTCGAAGGCTGGCTGATCAGCAGCCTGGGCTGGCAGCAGGCGCTGATGGCGCTGGGCATGGGCGCCCTGCTCATCATCCCGCTGGCCTGGGGCCTGCACGAGCCCAGTTTTGCGGCGGGCACGACGCCGAAGCGCGAGCAGTCCATCCTGCAGGCGCTGCGCGAGGCCTTCGCCTACCCGAGCTTCCAGTTGCTGATGGCCGGTTATTTCGTCTGCGGCTTCCAGGTGGTCTTCATCGGCGTGCACATGCCCAGCTACCTGAAGGACCATGGCCTCTCGCCGCAGGTGGCCAGCTACTCGCTGGCCCTGATCGGCCTGTTCAACGTCTTCGGCACCTACATCGCCGGCACCCTGGGCCAGCGCCTGCAGAAGAAGAACATCCTGGCCTTCATCTACTTCGCCCGCTCCATCGCCATCACGCTCTTCCTGCTGGCGCCGCTCACGCCCCTGAGCGTCTACGTCTTCTCGGCCGTCATGGGCCTGCTGTGGCTCTCCACCGTGCCGCCCACCAATGCCGTGGTGGCGCAGATCTTCGGCGTGGCCCATCTCTCCATGCTCAGCGGTTTTGTCTTCTTCAGCCACCAGATCGGCTCCTTCATGGGGGTCTGGCTGGGGGGTTACCTCTACGACAAGACCGGCAGCTACGACATCGTCTGGTACATCGCCATCGGCCTGGGTATCGCTGCCGCGCTGGTCAACCTGCCAGTGCGCGAGGCCGCGATCCGGCGCCACCACAAGGTAGTCCAGGCATGAAAAAGCTGCCGCGCCAGCTGCTGGCCTGGGGCCTGGCCCTGGCCGTGCTGCTGGCCGTGTTCGCGCTCTATACGCGGCCGGACTTCCTGCTGACCCTGGCGGACCAGCTCTGGGCCTGTTTCTAGGAAAATCCCGCATCCGCGTGACATGACGGCGTGGCACACTGCTGTGCCATGACCATGAAGACCTTCATCATCACCGGCGCGTCCGACGGCATCGGCGCCGAACTGGCACGCCAGCTGGCACAGCGACACGGCAGCGAGGCGGGCCTCGCGCTGGCGGCTCGCAAGGAAACCCAGCTGGAAGAAGTGGCCAGAGCGTGTCGCAGCCATGGCAGTGAGGTGCTGGTCGTGCCCACCGATGTGACCGACCCGGCCCAGTGCCGCGCCCTGATCGAACGCAGCGTGGAACGTTTCGGCTGGCTGGACGCCCTCGTCAACAACGCCGGTGTCTCGGCCCAGGCCCTGTTCGAGCAGGTCCAGCCCGAAGACCTGGGCTGGTACGAAGACCTGATGCGCGTGAACCTCTGGGGCAGCGTCTGGTGCACGCACGCCGCCCTGCCACACCTCAAGGCCAGCCGTGGCCAGGTGGTGGCCATCTCTTCCCTGGCCGGCCTGGTGGGCGTGCCGGGACGCACGGCCTACAGCGCCAGCAAGTTTGCCATGACGGGCTTTTTCGAGGCACTGCGTGCCGAGCTCAAACCGGCCGGCGTAGCAGTGACCACGGCCTACCCCGGCGTGGTGGCCACGCAGATCCGCTACCGCGGGCTCAACGCGGCCGGTGTGGCCGCCGGCGCCAGCGGCCTGAAGGAAGACGACGCCATGCCCGTGGAGGTCTGCGCCCGCCTCATCCTGGACGGCATGAACGCACGCCAGCGCGAAGTCGTCATGAGCCGCAAGGGCAAGCTCGGGCGCTACCTCAAGCTGCTGGCCCCCGGCTTGGTGGAACGCATGGCGCTGGCCGCACTCAAGGACGAGGTCAAGCCGCGATGAGCGTTGCGGCCGTGCACGGTCTGGAAGCTCCGTCCCTTTGGGTCCAGCGCTGGACACACCTGGTCCGCCCCGGCGGGACGGTGCTGGACGTGGCCTGCGGCCATGGCCGCCACCTGCGCTGGTTCGCCCAGCACGGCCATGCCGTCACCGGCGTGGACCGCTCGCCCGAGGCGATCGCCGCCGTGGCATCGCTGGGCACCGCCCTGGTAGCGGACATCGAAAACGGCCCCTGGCCCCTGCTGAACGGTGAGCAGCCCCGGACCTTCGACGCCGTGGTGGTCACCAACTATCTCTGGCGCGCGCTGTTTCCCGTGCTGCTGCAAAGCGTGGCGCCGGGTGGTCTGCTGATCTACGAAACCTTTGCCGCCGGCAACGAGACCGTGGGCAAACCCTCGCGGCCCGACTTCCTGCTGCAGCCAGGCGAACTGCTGGACGTCTGCCGCCCCCTGCGGGTGGTGGCTTATGAAGACGGTTACCTGGCCTCGCCGGAGCGTTATGTACAGCGCATCGTGGCGGTACGCGCCAGCGGCCTGTCCACGAACGGCACACCGGCGCGTTATCCACTCTGAGGCCCGGCCCTAAGGGGCGGGGGCTGGCCCTCGTTAGAATCCTTCTTTAGCCTGAACTTATACATTCGCGGACATGACCTCCTCCAACCGCCGTATCACCGGCAGCATCGTGGCTCTCGTCACCCCCCTGCACGAGGACGGTAGCGTCGACTACCCCACACTGCGCAAACTCATCGACTGGCACGTTGCCGAAGGCACCGACTGCATCGGCGTGGTCGGCACGACCGGCGAGTCGCCCACGGTGAACGTGGACGAGCACTGCGAGATCATCCGCGTCTCGGTCGAACAGGCCAAAGGCCAGGTTCCTATCATGGCGGGCTGCGGCGCGAACTCCACGGCCGAGGCCATCGAGCTGGCGAAATTTGCGAAGAAGGTCGGCGCCGACTGCCAGCTGCAGGTCGTGCCCTACTACAACAAGCCCACGCAAGAGGGCCAATACCTGCACTTCCGAGCGATCGCCGAAGCCGTCGGCGACCTGCCCATGGTGCTGTACAACGTGCCCGGCCGCACCGTGGCCGATATGGCGCACGACACCGTGCTGCGCCTGGCCCAGGTGCCGGGCATCGTCGGCATCAAGGAAGCCACGGGCAACATCGAACGCGCCCAGTGGCTGATCCGCGAAGTGCCGAAGAATTTCTCGATCTACTCGGGTGACGACCCGACCGCCGTCGCCCTGATGCTGTGCGGTGGCCACGGCAACATCAGCGTGACGGCCAACGTGGCGCCGCGCCAGATGCACGAACTCTGTGTGGCCGCCATGGCCGGCGACGTCAAGCGCGCCATGGAGATCCAGTTCAAGCTGATGCCGCTGCACAAGCAGCTTTTCGTCGAGCCCAACCCCATCCCGGTCAAATGGGCCATGCAGCGTCTGGGCCGTTGCGGCGGCACGCTGCGCCTGCCCATGACGCCGCTGACGCCAGCCAACCAGCCCGTGGTCGAAGCGGCCCTGCGCGCCACCGGCCTGCTCTGAACCCAACCGTTCCCCAAGGAAATACCGGTGAAGCTTGTTTTGAAACTGGCCCTGCTGGGCCTGCCGCTGGCGCTGGTCGCCTGTTCCACGCTGGAAGGCGACAAGGTCGACTACAAGGCCGCCGCCAAGGCGCCCCCGCTGTCCATCCCGCCCGACCTGACCCAGCTGCCGCGTGACACCCGCTATGCCACGCCGGGCAGCACCGTGAGCGCCACCGGCTATCAGAGCGCCTCCCAAGGCAGCGCGGCTGCAGCCGTCGCTGCCGTCGCCGTTGCCGGCTACCCCGGCATCCGCGTCGAGGGCAGCGGCGGCCAACGCTGGCTGGTGGTGGACCAGCCCGCCGAAAAGCTCTGGCCCCAGGTCAGGGAGTTCTGGCAGGAAACCGGCCTGGCCCTGAGCCTGGAGCAGGCCCAGCTGGGCATCATGGAAACCGACTGGGCCGAGAACCGCGCCAAGCTGCCGCAGGACATCATCCGCCGCACCCTGGGCAAGCTGCTGGATGGTCTGTATTCCAGCAGCACGCTGGACAAATACCGCACCCGGCTGGAGCGCAATGCTGCCGGCGGCACCGAGATCTACATCAGCCACCGCGCCATGGAAGAGGTCTACAAGAACACGGAGCAGACCCAGACCATCTGGCAGTCGCGCGCACCCGACAGCGAGATGGAAGTCGAGATGCTGCGCCGCCTGATGATCAAGCTCGGGGCGACGGGCCCGCAGGCCGAGCTGCAGACGGCGGCCGTGGCACCGCGCCGAACCTCACGCCTGGACAGCCGTGACGGCCAGCCCGTGGTGCTGGTCAGCGAAAGCTTCGACCGCGCCTGGCGCCGTGTCGGCCTGACCCTGGACCGCACCGGCTTCACCGTCGAGGACCGTGACCGCAGCCAGGGCACCTACTTCGTGCGTTATGTGGAGCCGACCCCGCCGGGCCAGGAAGAACCGGGTTTCTTCGGTCGTCTGTTCAGCGCCAGCCCAAAGGACAAGGCGCCGCAGAAATACCGCATCACGGTGCGCGGCCAGGGCGAGAGCAGCATGGTGTCCGTCCTCAATGCCGAGGGCGCGCCTGAAGTGTCGGCCAACGCCCAGCGCATCCTGCAAGTCATCACCGACGACCTGCGCTGAGCGTCCCGCCGAGCCCCGCAGGGGGCCGGCCAAAAAAAAGCCACCTTGCGGTGGCTTTTTTCATGCGGGCGAAGAATTACTTCTGGGCCGGGGCAGCAGCGGGAGCCGAAGCGTCGGCAGCCGGAGCGGGGGCAGCGGCAGGAGCCGAAGCAGCGGGAGCCGGAGCAGCAGCAGCGGCGGGGGCAGCGGCTTCTTCTTTTTTGCCACAGGCGGCCAGGGCAGCGGCGGCGATCACGGCGGCCAGAACGAGAGACTTGTTCATGTTGATTTATCTATTAGCAGGTTGAGACTAGGGAACATGCCGGCGCGGGAACCCGCACCGACCAAGCAAGGGCACAGGTGTATGCCTTGCTTAGCCCGCAATTATATTGTGGAACCAACCCCGTCATGCGAAATAAATAAGGGCAATCCCTTAAGTGATAACCAAGGGCCTCGCGCGCACGCTACAGCCCCAGGACCGAGGCGGGAAAACCAGGCATGCTGTCGCGCCGCCACTCGTCCAGCACCTGCCGCAATTCCACCCGCCGGGGTGCGGCACTGTCACACACCAGCACGTCGCGCTCGGTATCGATGCGCTGCATCACCCAGGCCGGGCTCCAGAGCACGCTGGGGAAGGCCAGGATGTCGCTGCTGCGGCAGAGCCGGCATTTAATGATGTGGTCCCAGGTCTGACGCCATGTGACAAAGCGCGCGTGCTGGCGCGGCAAGCCCGAATAGTCCATGGCGAGCATGGTGAGGCGGCGCCCGCTGCGCGCCCAGGCCTGCAGCGGCTCGACCACGGCGCGCTCGCCCAGCGGCCAGTCGGCGTAGTTGGCGTCGCACAGGATCAACTCCTTCCAGCCCTCACGCGCGGCCGTCTGCAGCGCATCACGCACCGCCTGCACAAACACGCTGCGCCCGTTCAAACGGCCCTGCGGCAGCGGAATGGGGGTGGTTTCTTCAGCAGGCATGGGCCCAACCATCCTCGCACCAGGCCAGCAACAGTTCGCGCGCCGCCTTGCTGGCGCTTGCCACCTCGGCCGCGCCCAGGCCACGCTGGTCGGCCAGCTTGTGCATCAGTGTGGCGTCGCGGCCGGCAGCGCGGTAGCTCTCGCCGTTGATGAATACATGGTGCGCGTCATAGAGCATGCGGGTGCGCCGGTCCAGCGCCACCCCCCAGCGCCCCCTGGGCACGGTGCCCGCCTCGAACCAGACATGGGCCTTGGGTTCGCTCAGCGTCTCGCCCAGGGCCCGTGTCAGCGCCAGCGGGTCCTTCAGCACCTGCTGCAGGGCCTGCCGGGCAAAACGCGCCATGTCGGTCGGCATGGCGGCCGGCGCCGGCACGGCCGGCTGACGCGGATCCCGGTAAAACGTGTCGCCCACCGCCTCGGCCGCATCCTCAGCCAGGCGCTGCAGCAGATCCTGCGCCAGTTCACCCGCCTTGGGCGAACGAAAGCCGATGGAATAGGTCATGCAGTCACCGCCCACGGCCACCCCGTCGTGGGCGTAGTGCGGCGGCAGGTAGAGCATGTCGCCGGGCTCCAGCACGAATTCCTGCTCGGGCTGGAAATTCGCCAGGATCTTGACCGGCATGCCCGGCTTGAGGCTCAGGTCCTGCTGGCGACCGATGCGCCAGCGCCGTTGCCCGTGCGCCTGCAGCAGGAAAACGTCGTAGTTGTCGAAGTGCGGCCCCACGCCGCCGCCATCACTGGCGTAGCTGATCATCAGGTCATCGAGCCGCGCATCGGGGATGAAGCGGAAACGGTTCATCAGGCCGTGGATGGCATCGCTGTGCAGGTCCACGCCCTGCACCAGCAGGGTCCACTCGGGCGTCTTGAGCGCGGGCAGCGCGCGCCGCGCAAACGGCCCGCGCTGCAGGCTCCAGGCCTCCTTGCCGCGCTGGCGCTGCAGCGTGACCAGACGCGACTCGACCTCCTCGCGCGCGGCCAGCTCGAACAGCTCACGGCGCGCCAGCAGCGGCACAAAGCCGGGGATCGCCTGGCGCACCAGCAGCGGCTTCTTGTGCCAGTAGCGCTTCATGAAGACTTCGGGGCTCAGGCCGCCCAGCAGGGGCATCGGCTTTTTGACATCCATGGCGTTTTGGGTATTCCTGTTTAACTGCGACAATTCTGCCCCATGGACATCAATCAGCAATGCGTGGTCGCCCTGACCTGGACGCTCACGGACACCCTTGAGGAAGAACTCGACGTGCTCGACGAGCCGGTCGAGTTTTTGATCGGCGGCGAGGACCTTTTCAAGAAAATCGAGGACGCCCTGCAAGGCCACGGCGTCGGCGCCACCGTGGCGATGCAGCTCGAACCCGAGGAAGCCTTCGGCGACTACCAGGAGCAACTACTCTTTCTGGAAAAACGGGAGCTCTTTCCGCCTGAACTTGAAGAAGGCATGACCCTCGAGGGCTCGGCCCTGCCCCCGGGTTGCAACCCCGAGGCGCCCAAGGACGCGCTTTACACCGTCACCGAGATTTATCCCGAACACGTGGTGCTCGACGGCAACCACCCGCTGGCCGGCATCGCGCTGCGCCTGCGCCTCAAGGTGGAAGCCGTGCGTGAAGCCACCGAAGAGGAAATCGGCCGCGGCACAGCCGGTACCGGCTTTTTCCGTATCGCCCCGCCGCACGAACACGGCCCCGGCAGCAGCAGCGTTCACTGACACCACAAGAGCAGCCCCAGCAGCGACTTCAACCGGGGAACGCCGCGGAACCGGCTTTGCCGGGCCGCTGGCGTTGTCCCCTGAGGGGAGAGACGGCTACACACAGTGAGCCGTAACAGGGGGGAGCTAATTCTTCCCGGTCGAACCGTAGCCGCCGGCGCCACGCTCGGTGGCCGCAGGAAATTCGCTCACCACATTGAACTGCGCCTGCAGCACCGGCACCACGACCAGCTGCGCGATGCGCTCCATGGGCTCGATGGTGAAGGCCGTGGGGCTGCGATTCCAGGCGCTGACCATGAGCTGACCCTGGTAGTCGCTGTCGATCAGGCCCACCAGATTGCCCAGCACGATGCCGTGCTTGTGGCCCAGGCCCGAGCGCGGCAGGATCAGCGCCGCATAACCCGGATCGGCCAGATGGATGGCGATGCCCGTGGGGATCAGCTGCCAGGCATTGGGCAGCAGGGTCACGGCCTCGTTGATACAGGCCCGCAGGTCCAGGCCGGCGCTGCCGGGCGTCGCGTAGGCGGGCAGTTGATCCGCCATGCGCGGATCCAGAATCTTGACGTCGATGTTCATGGTTTCGTTCAGGGGGAATCAGGTCTTCTTGCCCAGCCTGCGCGCGATCTCGGCCACCAGCTGGCGCGCCAGGCTCAGCTTGTCGGCACGCGGCAGTTCGGTGGTGCCATCGACATCCACCAGAAGCAGGACGTTGTCGTCCTGGCCGAAGGTGGCCGGGCCGATATTGCCCACCAGCAGGGGCACACCCTTGCGGGCGCGCTTGGCCTGGGCGTGGGCCAGCAGGTCGTGGCTTTCGGCCGCGAAGCCCACGCAGTAGAGCGCACCGCTTTTCGCGCGCTCCCCCTGCGCCACGCCGGCCAGGATGTCGGGGTTCTCGATGAAGGTGAGCGTCGGCACCTGGCCGGAACCGTCCTTCTTGATCTTCTGCTCGGCCGAGCTGGCTGGGCGCCAGTCAGCCACGGCCGCAGTAGCTACAAAAACAGTAGCATCCGACACCTCGGCATCAACTGCCTGCTGCATGTCACGCGCCGAACGCACGTCGATACGGCGCACCCCGCGCGGCGTGGGCAGGTGCACCGGGCCAGCCACCAGGACCACCTCGGCACCGGCCTCGCGTGCGGCGCGCGCGATGGCAAAACCCATCTTGCCGCTGGAACGGTTGGTGATGCCGCGCACCGGGTCGATGGCCTCGTAGGTCGGGCCGGCCGTCACCAGCACACGCTGGCCGCGCAGGCTTTTGCGCGCGAAGAAGGCAATCACCTCCTCCAGCAGCTCCCCGGGCTCCAGCATGCGTCCATCGCCCACCTCACCGCAGGCCTGGTCACCGCTGCCCACCGCGAACACATGGGCACCGTCAGCCTGCAGCTGGGCCACATTGCGCTGCGTGGCCGGGTTGGCCCACATCTCGCGGTTCATGGCAGGAGCGATCAGCAGCGGCACCTGGTCGATCGGACGCGCCAGGCACATCAGGCTGAGCAGATCGTCGGCGCGGCCATGCAGCAGCTTGGCCATGAAGTCAGCACTGGCCGGCGCAATCAGGATGGCGTCGGCCTCGCGGCTGAGGTTGATGTGCGCCATGTTGTTGGCCTCGCGCGGGTCCCACTGCGAGTGGTAAACCGGCCGGTTCGATAGCGCCTGCATCGTCACCGGCGTGATGAACTGGGCAGCGGACTCGGTCATCACCACCTGCACCGTGGCCCCTTCCTTGATCAGGGCGCGGCAGAGTTCAGCCGCCTTGTAGCAGGCGATGCCCCCGGTCAGGCCCAGGACGATGTGTTTTCCAGCCAAGTCGTTCATGGCCCGCAATGTAACAGTTTGGCTGGAACTTTCCGTCCCACGGCAGGGCTGTCACGCTTGGAAGCCTATAATCTCGCTTTACCACCTCCTCGGACTGCCGTCCGAACCTGACATGACCAAATTCGTCTTCGTCACCGGCGGTGTGGTGTCCTCCCTGGGCAAGGGAATCGCCTCAGCGTCCTTGGCCGCGATCCTGGAATCGCGGGGTCTCAAAGTCACCCTCATCAAGCTCGATCCCTATCTGAACGTCGATCCGGGAACGATGTCGCCCTTCCAGCACGGCGAGGTGTTCGTGACCGACGACGGCGCGGAGACCGACCTGGACCTGGGCCACTATGAGCGTTTCGTCGAAACGCGCATGAAGAAGACCAACAACTTCACCACCGGCCAGATCTACAAGAGCGTGCTCGAGAAAGAGCGCCGCGGCGTCTACCTGGGCTAGACCGTGCAGGTCATCCCGCAAGTCACCAACGTAATCAAGGTATACTTCAAGCTCGGCGCTGGCTACGACACCCCCGAGGCGGTGGACGTGGCCATCGTCGAGATCGGCGGCACCGTGGGCGACATCGAGTCCCTGCCCTTCCTGGAAGCCGTGCGCCAGCTCAGCCTGCGCCTGGGACCGAACAACGCCGCCTTCGTGCACCT